>NZ_JDSS02000019.1:161832-163179 GCF_000584955.1 Candidatus Accumulibacter vicinus | reverse complement strand
CGCTCTTGCGAAGTTCAGCTTGGAGTCGCAGACTCAATCGTGCAGAGAGGGATGGAGACTCCAGGCTGAGCCGATTAGGCCAAGGACCGTTAGTCCATCGTTGGGGAGTGTCTGGCGCATGGCTACTCATTGTGAAACTGTAACGCGAAGTAGTGATCAAACTCGTCATCGCTCATTGCCTGCGTGACGACCCGATCGGCGTCCTGGATTGAGCTGTTCGAGGACCGCGCGTTGCGTGGTGCCGGCGCGACGAGCCAGTCGGCCCAAGACCAGAGCGGTCGAATAGCTGCCGTCGAATTCGACGTGATAGTCGATATTGACCCGCGCGCGCTTCCATTCAGCGAGCGTGAAGGGGGTCGTCGGCAAGGGCCGCAGGTAGGGCGCATCGAGCAGGGCGAAGGCAGAGGCCCGGCAGCCGGGCAGTTTCTTGAAGGGGCGCGAATTCAGTTCCGGCAGCAACGCCGCGATCGCCGCATCGGCCTCGGCCACCGAGAAGAACTGCCGGTGGCGCAGTCGCGCCAGAATCCAGCGCTCGACGACCTGCACGCCGCTTTCGACCTTGGCCTTGTCCTGCGGGCGCCGTCGGCGTGCCGGCAGAATGACGGTGCCGTAGTGGGCGGCAAACTCCTCGGTGAGGCGGTTCAACACCGGCTCATAGGGGTCGGCATCGCGAACCAGGGAGCGCGGATTGTCCGGAACGATGAGCGCGGTGACGCCCCCCATATAGGTCAGCGCCCGCGCCAGTCCGCCGAGCCAGTCGGCCTGCGTCTGCTGCGGCGTGGCACAGGCGAACGTATAGTTGGAAGCCCCGAGAACGGCGACGAAGACGCTAGACGGTCGAATTTCGCCCGTTTGGCCGTCGATGATCGGCACTGTAGGCCCCGCGTAATCGGCGAAGAGCTTCTCGCCGGCACGATGAATCTGCCGCATCGAGCGCTTGAGCTTTCCGGCCCAAGCGCGATAGCGGGTGCAGAATGCCGTGTATTGGTAACCCCGCTCTCTCGTCGCTTGCAGGTACTCTTCCCAGAGCAGCGCAAGCGTCACGCCCTTCTTCTTGAGTTCCTGATGAACGCGCGCGTAGTCGGGCTCGTTTTTGCTGGAGCGACATCATGGTGAAGTATCGGATCCTCTTAACGGAGTCGGATCCAGGGTACCGCGCCCGCGTGCGCCCTTCAGGCGCCGCCGTCGGCCCTTACGGCCTTTTTTTGACCGCCTCGGAGTGGCCCTTGTGGCCCGCCACAACATAAACCTCGTCACACTCCACCTCGCCCGAAAGCGTCGGCTCCCCTTGCACCGCCATGATGCCCGTGCGCAATTGCGAGGTCATGCGGTGTACGTCATCTTTGT
>NZ_JDSS02000019.1:148881-161438 GCF_000584955.1 Candidatus Accumulibacter vicinus | reverse complement strand
AGATACAGGCACAAGATCCACACCCGCAGTGGCGGGTGGTGACCCGCGAAGATCGTCCTGGTCAAGTCGTCAAAGTAGTGGTGGCAAGCCGTGCAGTGATATTTGCGGCGCGACGGCTGGGTCGTGTCATGCCCTTGCCGGGTCACTTCGGGCGACGCACAATGCGGACAGCGTACAATCCACTGCTGTCGTTCCTGTCGGCAAAGGTGATGGGGTGAGTTGGTGAGCGATTGACGGCGATCCGCCGTAACACAACAAGAATAGGGAGAACCCGTTGCAGCAAACGGATGGAGGGTTCCCCGACTAATATGGGTGCCCGCCCGATCAGCTTGTAATAGGCCGTCCAGCGCGCCTCTCGGCGAATGGCCCCAATGGCGCGGGTGACCCATCCTTCCGGGTTGAACATGCCGCCGATCAGGAGTTCGACGAAGGGACGACGCGAACGGGGGAAACGGCCTCCAGGAGGAAGGAGGCCCATTGAGAGAGCAGCAATAGACCTGAGGGAAACTCCGAGATCGAATCAGGTTGTCTGGGGACAGACAGTACGGGGGGCATCGTCTCGGCTCAACGGGAAATAGGCAACAACGTTTCCCGGCGCAGGGTGATTTAGTCAACACGCTCTTACGCTTCGCGACGTCAGGGCAGATCGGCAGAGCGCATGCGCGCCAGGATGATGGCGGTTTTTCTGGCCAATCCCGGTGTGTTACGGTTACGGTCGTAAAAGCGTGGGCTGGGGAGCATTCCGGCCAGCCTCGCAGCTTGCTCGGGGGCAAGCTGCGAGGCGGAAACGCCGTAGTAATGGTGCGCGGCGGCGGCAGCGCCGAAAACGCCGTTGCCCCACTCGATCACGTTGAGATAAACCTCGAGGATCCGTTGCTTGCTCCATACGGTCTCCAACATCAGCGTGATGATTGCCTCTTCAGCCTTGCGCCAGGGGGTCTTGGCGGGTGTCAGAAAGAGGTTCTTCGCGAGTTGCTGCGAGATCGTCGATCCGCCGGCGACGACACGCCCTTTTTGCTGATTCCTTTCGATGGCGTGCTGGATGCCTTCCCAGTCGAAGCCCTCATGGTCAACAAACTTGGCGTCTTCGGCCGCGATGATCGCTCGCTTGAGATTCATCGAGATGCGCTCGTAGCCGACCCACTGCTTTTGCAGTTGCACCTGCGGATCCTTGACCCGCAACTCCTCGAGGCGAATTTTCATGAAGCGGGTGGTGTCCGGGTTGACCCAGTTCCACCACAGAACCCAGCCAAACAGCCAGAACTGGTAGACCAGCAACAGCGCGACGCAGCCGAGAAGCAGCCGTTTTGCCCACAGCAGCACGATCCTCATCCGGTTGCGACGACCTTCGTGGCCGCGACGCGTGGCATGATGCCCTTCCCCATAACGAAGGCAGCATGATTGGTCGCCGGCTTGCCGAATACGCAGTCACGAGTGCTCATCGCTTCGCCCCCTTGGTCTCCAGACTGTCGCGCTGGGTGAAGTTGAAGGTGCGGGTAAACGTCAGAATGTCGGTATCGTGCCGGATGGCGGGTGGGAATTCGGCGAACGGTGCGGCCATGGCGACGATCCGCCGCGCCGCGTCGTCGAGAATCTGGTGCCCGGACGAACGGTTGATCTCGATTCCGGCGACCGTGCCGTCGCTCCTGAGCGTCACCGTCATGACCAAGTTGCCGTACAGTTTGCCCCGCGCGGCTTCCGGGTAATTGAGCGTGCCGACGCGCTCGATCTTGCGCCGCCATTCATCGAGGTATTGTGCATCGCGGTACTCCACTGCGCTCGTGCCGATGAATCTCTTGCGTGGCCGCTTGTTGTAGTCGTCGAGTTCCTTGGCGATCTCGCCTTCGAGACGTGCCATCGCCAGGGCGCTTTGCGCCAGGTCACGGCCGCTGACATTGGATACCGGTTCGGGCTGAGCTTCCTTCTCGGCTTTGGCAGCAATCGTGGTCCTGCTCTCCCTTTGCGCCACCAGTCGCTGCTGATGCGTTTCGAGGGCCTGGACACGCTTTTGCGAGTGTTCGAAGTCGTCACCCTCCTGATGTCTGGGGGCTGCCGGCAAGGGCGTCCTGGCGCGGCGATCCTGATCGGTATTGCCACCCTTGTCGAGATTGGCCTGCGCTTGTACCTGCGCGTCGGCAGGGGGGCGGGCTGAACGGCTATTGACCAGGATGATGTCGAGGGCGCGGTCCTTGACAGCGCGCGAGGCATCCGGGTAACTGAAGTGCAGTGACAGCAACAGGCCATGCAGAAGCAGCGAAGTCGCGAGTGCCAGCCCCAGAGCATGCGTTGTCAACCAGCGTACAACCATTTCACGCGATCCGGCGCTCACCTCAATCGACCGCCTCCAGGACCTCCGGTGCCTCCTCTGCGGCATTCTCGATACCGGCTCCTGCCACGGCAACGGTTTCGAGATAGCGACAGCCAAGTGCCAGGGTCAGATAGTCGATCGACTCGATACGCAGCCGGATACGCTGGCCGGGCTTGAGTTCCGGTGCCGAAGGCACTCGTTGTACCAGCGGCAGATGGTCAAGCCTGGCAAGATTCTCGCGGCCGATCGTTGCCTCGATACTGTCGATCCCTTGTTGGCGCAGCCAGCGCAGACACCAGTACCGTTCCATGCTGCGCTGGAATTCGGCATAGGCACTGTAGGTCAGCTCAAAATCGCGCAGTGCCGCGAAGAGCGCGTCCGAACGCGCAGCGAAGGGCGGCGTCTCTCCCCGCAGGCTGGCGATCAACTGCCACTGGTTGATCAGGTCGACATAACGACGCAGCGGCGACGACGACCAGGCGTACTGTTTTACCCCGAGGCCCTCGTGCGGCTGCGGCGAGGTGCTCATGCGCACCTTGCCGCCGGTCTGTACACGATAGATTGCGGGCACGCCCTTGACGGCCAGCAGTCCGCCCCAGGTGCTGTTGGCGACAATCATCAACTCGGCGACCAATTTGTCGAGCGGGCTGCCACGTTTGCGTGCGGAAATCTCGATTCGGCAGGACTCGGCATCGCCGAGATCACCGTCGATCCGGAAATTGTAGTCGAAGTGGCCTTGTACCGCCGAAGGCTTGCCGCGTCGGCCTTCGCAGGCGTTGGCAAGGTGCCAGAGGGTCAGCAGTTGATCACGGAAGGGAAACTCGGGCAGACCATCGGCAATCGTCTGTTCGTTGAACAGCGGTTCGATGTCGTGGTGGCGTAGGTTGGCAACCACTGGAACGATTTCGATGCGCGACTCGTGGGCCGTAATCTCGAACTCGGGGCTGACCGTGAGATACAGCGAAATGGCTGGGCAGTCTCGGCCACTCGAAAGGGTGAAGGAGTCCAGTACCGTATCCGGCAACATGGTGATCTTGCTGCCGGGCAGGTAGACCGTCGACAGCCTTGCGCGCGCGATGTGGTCCAGTGGCGACCCCGGTGCGATACCCAGCGACGGCGCGGCAATATGGATTCCGACCCGCCAGCCCAGACCAGGCAGTGTCTGCAGGGAAAACGCGTCGTCGATTTCGGTCGTTGTCGCGTCGTCGATGGAAAAGGCCTGCACGTCGGCACGCGGCAGACCAACCGGCAATGCCGGTGCCGCCGTCGCCGGGAAAGCCGTACCGTGCGGGAACTGCTCGAACAGGAAATGCTTCAGGTGATAGTCGTGTGCCGAGCGGATGCCGCCACACTTTTCGAGCAACTGTGCTGCCGACAAACCCGTTTCACTGCACGCGGCTTCGAGTGCCTTGGTCTCGCCGCGGTTGCGGTCGGGCTTGTAGAGCAACTGGTTGAGGATGGGCAGAAACTCGGGGGGCAATGAGAAGGCCTTGAGTTCTCCAACCATGCGCTCGATGGTCAGGGCTTGCTGGCGTTTCCTTTCGAGGCCGGCAAGGGCAGCCTGGAGAATTTCTGTCGGGGCCTTGCGGAAACGACCTTTTCCCTTGCGATGAAAATAGATCGGTGCCGCATGCAGGGCAAGCAGGAGCGCAGTGGCTTCAAGCGCCGTGGCGATGTGACCGAAGTACTCGTTGGCAAAATCAGAAAAAGAAAACTCGCCATCACCGACACACTCCCAAAGAAAGTCGGGCTCGATATCGGCAGCCAGAGCTTCCGCCTGATCGAGCAGTCCCGTCGCTGCCGGTTCGTTGTAGCGTAACAGGACGTTTGCCGACTTGATTTTGCTGCGCTTGCCCGAGGCCGTCTCGACCTGCAACGAGGTCTCGTTGTCGGTCACAATGGTGGCTGCCTTGAAGGCCCCCTCTTCTTCGAATAGAACATGCATTGCAGCGATTATAACCCACAGAATTCAATGATTTGCGGTACAAGATCAGGGAAGCGCGTAAAGCTGTGATCGCCCCCGTCAAGAACTATCTGGCGACAGCCGGCGTAGCGCGCGACAGCCTGACGGTAGTCGAGCACCTCGTCTCCGGTTTCGATCAGCAACAGATAGCGCGCAGCCGTGACGATCGGGGTGTCGAGCGCGCGCAGTTGGTCGACGTGCGCCGACGTAAACTCGAAGGTCTCGCCGGTATGGAAGTTGCTGTGCGTGCCGACCAGTCCGTCGAGCAGCCGCGGTGCCATGACTGCCGGGTTGATCAGGACCGCGCGCAGGTCGTGCTTTTCGGCCAGCCAGCTCGCATAGAAGCCCCCCAGCGAACTGCCGACCAGCGTCGTCGGACCGTCGTTGCCGGCCAATAGCGCTTCGACACGGGCAATCGCCGCCAGCGGCACCGGCGACAACTGCGGGCACCGGAAACGGTCGCCGAGACCGATGGCAGCCAGGCGTTCGCCGAGCAACCTGGCCTTCCAGGACGCTGGCGACGAGCAGAAGCCGTGCAGATAAAGAACGTTCGGACTTGTCACGTCAGGAGGTCCAGGAAACCCAGTGGTAATGCCAGGTGACCAGTACGACGATGCCGAATACGATGCGGTACCAGGCGAAAATCGAAAAGTCGTGCGTACTGATGTAGCGAAGCAGCCCGCGCACCGCCCAGAATGCCGAGATGAAGGCGGCCAGAAAACCGACGATCCACATCCCCAGGTCGTCGAAGGAGAGTAGTGCGCGTTCCTTGTAGAGCTGGTAGAGGGTGGCGATGATCAGCGTCGGAATCGCCAGGAAAAACGAAAACTCGGTTGCTGCACGGCGCGACAGGCCGAAGAACAGGCCACCGATGATCGTCGCTCCTGATCGCGAGGTGCCGGGGATCAATGCCAATGCCTGTGCGCAGCCAAGCTTGAAGGCATCGGTCAGCGACAGATCATCGACCGATTCGACGCGAATGCGATGTTCGCGCCGCTCGGCCCAGAGAATGAGGAAACCGCCCGCAATGAAGGCTAGCGCCACCACCGGCGCGTTGAACAGATGCGCCTTGATCATCTTGCCGAACAGCAGGCCGATGATCGCCAGCGGCAGGAAGGCCACCAGCAGATTGAGCGCAAAACGCTGCGCGGCACGTTCGCTGGTCAGTCCGAGCAGTACCTGCGAGAGCTTCGCGCGATACTCCCAGCACACCGCCAGGATCGCGCCCGACTGGATGACGATCTCGAACAGCTTGCCGCGCTCATCGTTGAAGTCGAGCAGGTCGCCAGCGAGGATCAGATGGCCGGTCGATGATACCGGCAGGAACTCGGTGAAGCCTTCGACAAGACCGAGAATCAGCGCTTTCAGCAGGAGCAACAGGTCCACAGGGAGCTTTCGACAAAAAGCGGCATTCTAGCACTCAGGGTCGGGTTGCCTGTTCCAGTGCGGCTAGCCAGGCAATCGCCTGTTGTCGATGGTCTCCGCACATCTCGACGGAGGGTTTCAGTCCGGCGCAGCATGACGGCCGCTCGGGGCGACCCCACAAGCCACAGCGCCAGTCTTCGGTCAGATTCGCGCAGCGTTCGCCAGCCGGTTTACCACGGGGGTGGCCGGGCATCGCAGTCGTGATCGAGGGCGCGATGCAGCAGGCCGCGCAGGCGGGCCGGCAGTCACGCAATGCTTTGGTCATCGACGCTGCCGTGACCCAGCCGCCGGGAAAGCGTCGCTGCCGCCTCGCGCGTACTCTGTGCGATCGGGCTTTCCCAGTCAATGTCGAAGTTCCCGATGATGCCCAGCGAAGTGATTGCGGCAACCATGCGGCCGCTGTGATCGAAGACCGGCGCGCTGAAGCCATTGATTCCCGGAGTGACACTGCCCGAAGCGCGCGAGATGCCGTGGCCGCGGATCTCGTCGAGTTGCTCCATGAGCGCTGCGAGTACCGCCTCAGGCTGCACATTCCTTGCCTCGGCAATTGCCCGCACTTCAGCGTCGAGCCTCTTTTTGAGATACGGCGAGCGATAGAAAGCCGCGAAAGCCAGACCAGTCGCTGACGAAGTCAGCGGCAGCACGACGCCGGTTCGCAGGGTAATGGTGACCGGACCGCCTGCTTCGACCCAGCGTACACAGGTTGCGCCGTGATTGCCCCACATGGCGAGTGCCACCGTTTCGCCACTACGCTCGCAGAGGTCGTCAAGCACGGGTCCGGCCAGACGCACGGGATCGAGCCGCGCCAGACTCGCGAGCCCAAGTTCGAGCGCAAACTCGCCGAGATCGTAGCGGCCGGTATTCGCATCCTGTTCGACAAGGCCCATGCGCATGAAGCTCACCAGGTAGCGGTGTGCCTTGGCGGCTGGCATGCCGGCGTTGCGGGCGATGTCGCGCAGCATCATCGCCCGCCTGCCGGCTACCAGCGCCCGCAGCAGGCGCGTACCGACTTCAATCGACTGGATGCCTTGTCGCTGTTTGGCCGGTTCAGCGTTGCTGGTCTCGGACATGGGCTCGTTTCGGCGATCAGGCCAGCACTTGCAGCGCGGCGTCGTAGTCGGGCTCGTCCTTGATCTCGGCAACCAACTGGCAGTGCAGTACGCGGTCATCGGCATCGAGGACCACCACCGCGCGCGCCGCCAGCCCCGCCAGCGGTCCGTTGCTCAAGGCCACGCCGTAGGCTTCGAGAAAATCACGCCCACGCATGCAGGACAAAGTCAATACCTTGTCCAGACCTTCAGCTCCGCAAAAACGGCTCTGCGCGAAGGGCAGGTCGGCGGAAATGCAAAGGATGACCGTATTGCTCAGTGCGCTGGCCTTTTCGTTGAACTTGCGTACCGAGGTGGCGCAAGTCGGGGTGTCGATGCTTGGAAAGATGTTGAGAATCTTGCGCTGGCCGGCAAAGCTGCGCAGCGAAACGTCGCTCAGATCCTTGCCGACGAGCGTAAACGCGGGTGCCACCTCGCCCTTTTGCGGGAAATTGCCATTGACCTGAAACGGCTTGCCGCCTAGTGTCACTATGTTTGACATGTGGGTTCCTGATTGGAAGTGAATTGAAGAAACTGCCGTTGACCATCATCGGCAGCGTTGCTTGGGCATTATTTCACGGCCGGAGTTCTCACCGTGGCCTCCAGACCGAGATCAGCGGCCGTCGGTGGTCCATTCCGGACTATTTGACGCGCATGCCGGGCTCGGCACCGGCATCCGGCGAGAGCAGGAAAATGCCCGGCATCTGGCCATCCGGGTCGGAGGCGGCCAGCACCATCCCTTCCGAAAGGCCGAACTTCATCTTGCGCGGCGCCAGGTTGGCCACCATCATGGTCAGCCGGCCGACCAGCGTTGCCGGGTCGTAAGCGGCCTTGATGCCGGCAAAGACCTGCCGGGTGCCGAGTGCGCCGACGTCGAGCAGCAGACGAACGAGCTTGTCGGCGCCTTCAACCGGAGTGGCTTCGCTGATGCGCGCAATACGCAGGTCGACGCTCATGAAATCGTCGATGCTGATGTGCGGCCTGGCGCTTGCTCCGACGGCAGCCTGCGCGACGGCGTCGGCCGCTGCTTTCTCCTGCTGCTCGGCATGCCTTTGCGGGCTGGTTTGCAAAGTTGCCGCCAGCGATTCGCGGTTGGCGGCCAGTAGCGCTTCGACCTGTGTCTTGTCGACACGGGTCAGCAGGTGCCGATAAGTCCTGATGGCATGCCCGGCGGCGAGGACCGTACGGCTGTCCTCCCAGACCAGCGGGGCGACGTTGAGAAAGGCTTCAGCCTTGGCGCTGAGCGCCGGCAATACCGGTTTGAGCAGAATCGCGAACAGGCGGAAGAGATTCAGAGCGTTGCTGCAGGCGGCCTGCAATTCGTTTGCGCGACTTTCCTGCCGGGCCAGTTCCCAGGGCTTGACGCTGTCGACATACTGATTGGCAAGGTCGGTCAGGGCCATGATCTCGCGGATCGCCTTGCCGAATTCGCGCGCTTCATAGTGATCCGCGATCGCCGTCTGTCGTTCGCGGATGGCCTGGATCGCCGGCAGCGATTCGTCGCAGGTACAGAGCTGGCCAGCGAAGCGCTTGACGATGAATCCGGCCGAGCGGCTGGCAATATTGACGAATTTGCCAACCAGATCGGAATTGACACGCGCGATGAAATCGTCGAGGTTGAGGTCGATGTCTTCCATCGAACCCGAGAGTTTGGCTGCGTAGTAGTAGCGCAGCCATTCGGGGTCGAGGCCTTGCGCCAGATAACTTTCGGCGGTGATGAAGGTGCCACGCGACTTGGACATCTTGGCACCATCGACGGTCAGGAAACCATGCGCGAAGACCTTGCTGGGGGTGCGGTAGCCGGCATGTTCGAGTTCCGCCGGCCAGAACAGCGCATGAAAGTAAAGGATGTCCTTGCCAATGAAGTGATACAGTTCGGCGGTCGAGTCCGGGCGCCAGTACGCGTCGAAATCAAGGCCGTTCCTGGCGCAGAGATTCCTGAAAGCGCCCATGTAGCCGATTGGCGCGTCGAGCCAGACGTAAAAGTACTTGCCGGGAGCGTCGGGGATTTCAAAGCCGAAGTACGGCGCATCGCGCGAAATGTCCCAGTCGGTGAGCCTGTTCTCGCGCTCGCTGCCCAGCCACTCTTGCAGCTTGTTGGCCGCTTCGTGCTGCAATCGGCCCTCACTCTGTGTCCAGCGCCGGAGAAAAGCCTGGCAGCGTGGATCGGACAGTCTGAAGAAGAAATGTTCCGATTGCCGCAGTTCCGGCCTGGCACCGGAAACCGCCGAATAGGGGTTTTTCAGCTCGCTGGCGGTGTACGCCGAACCACAGCTCTCGCAGTTGTCACCGTACTGGTCGTGCGCGCCGCACTTCGGGCACTCGCCCTTGATGAAGCGGTCCGGCAGGAACATCTGCTTGAGCGGGTCGTAATACTGCTCGATGGTGCGTGTCTCGATCAGACCTGCCGCCTGCAGGCGCGCGTAGATTTCGTTGGCGCAGGCGCGGGTCTCCTCGGAATGCGTCGTGTAGTAGTTATCGAAACCGACGTGGAAGCCAGCGAAGTCGCGCGCGTGCTCGCCATGGACCCGTTCGATCAGTGCTTCCGGGGTGATTCCCTCCTGCTCGGCGCGCAGCATGATCGGCGTGCCATGCGTGTCGTCGGCGCAGACATACCAGCATTCATGCCCGCGCATTTTCTGGAAACGCACCCAGATGTCGGTCTGAATGTACTCGACCAGATGGCCGAGGTGAATTGCGCCGTTTGCATATGGCAGGGCGGAGGTGACGAGAATCTGGCGTGTCATTGAGTTGGGCGCAACCGGGGCAAAGGCGCATTCTACCAAAGCGGGGTCAGGCCGGTGACTGCTGATCGTGATAACGGGCAATTTCGTAATCGCAGCCACTCGCTTCGACTTCCATCGGCGTCAGCAGATGGATACGGCCATCCAGGCTGAAATTCAGGGTTTCCCGCACACTGAAGCTGCCCAGGGGCAGCACGATGCGTACGATGCCAGGCACTTCATCATCATGCAGCCAGATACCGGGGATGGCGACGGCTGCCGCGAAACCACTGCGGCGTGGTTGCAGCTCGACGCCCTGCGCCTGCCGCGCCAGCAATTGCACCCCCAGGTTGGCGCGCCCACCGGCCTGCCTGTTGAAGCGCCGTGCCGTCCCCAGCAGCCAGTTCTCACCCCCTTCCACCTGCATGCAGAGCAGTGAGCCAAGCTTGATCCGGTCAGTCGCCGATTCGTCGAAGCAGGTGCGCAGCCCCCCGAGACTGACGTTTTCGACGACCCAGCTTTGCGTTTGCGTCTGCAGGTCTGCCGAGGCGCCCGAAAAGACCGTGTAGCTGTGGTCAAAACCCGGCAAGACCGCCATTCGTGTCTTGACCGCATGGCGCTGATGACGTCGCTGAGGCGGTTTCAATGCCCAGCAAACCCGCAAATGGCGCAACACCGGCAGCAAGGCCTTCTGCGGAAATTCACCGCCGAGATTGAGGCTGCTCGGAACTTCGTCGCGTTCGACCACATGGATCAACTCTTCGAGCCCGGCGAGCGCCTGTCCCGGCGAAAAGAAGCGCAGGCCGGGTCTGGCTGCACCGGGATGACGAGCCAACCGTGTCGGTGCCGAACCCTTGGCCGCGTCGACCCAATACACGCTATCGGGTCGGCAATCCGGAGAACACACAAAGGCCGGCAAGAAATGTGCGACCATCCGATCGGCCAGTTCGATCTGCTGCGGCAGCAAGCCATCCATCGAGGAGGTAGAAAATACCAGGGCGTGCAGATATTGCTGCCCGGCACTGCTCGAACCCAGTGGACCCGGATAAAGCTGGACCGGCTTCTGCGCATGACCCGCCGCTTCGGCCAGCAGAGAGGTTCTCCCGAGACTTTTCCAGAGTTCTCCCTCAACCGGCTCGTAGCGATACGCCAGCCACTTGATGAGGGTGCGACGTGCCGCCTGCAAGCGTGCGTCCGCCAGCGGCAGCGAAACTTTGAATGCCTCCGCGCCTCTCTCTTTGGGTTCGAGTCGAGCGCGTGTCGTGCACAGAGCGTAGAGCGCAGCAACCGCCGTCCAATAGCCGTAACTCCGCTCCCATAACCGTTGCTGCTCAAGCCGCGACAGGTATGGCGAGTAAAGGTAGTCGCGTGCCAGGCGTCGCAGATGTGGCTGCCCGGCGTCATCGAGCTGGCGAAGCACGTCAAAATAGTGGTCCAGGCGAAAGTTCCTGGCGTGCTTCAATGACTCGAACCAGCTCGCCAGTTCATCGACGGCATGGGCCGCCTTTTCGACATGCAGTTCGGCAAGGATCCGTTTCAACTCCTTGGCGTCGGCGAGGGGATGATCAGGACGTTGCGGAAACAGATTGATGCGCATGGAGAGCCCGCCTTGGCCAGGAATTACGGAGTTGAGACGAAGATTGTAAACCAGGAGCGCCCTCCCTGCCGATCAATGCGTGGCCCTTGGCAAGAGGATGCCGACACAGCATTCCCCGGCACTCTCCTTTACAATGCGCGCTGACAGATCGACAGGCAAAACGGCATGCAGCAGTATCTCGACCTGATGCGGCACGTCCTCGAACAGGGGACTCCCAAGGCAGACCGCACCGGCATCGGCACGCGCTCGGTGTTCGGCTGGCAGATGCGTTTCGACCTTGGCGTCGGCTTTCCCTTGCTGACCACCAAGAAATTGCATTTGCGATCGATCATTCACGAGCTGTTGTGGTTCCTGCAGGGCGACACCAACGTGCGCTACCTGCAGGAGAACGGCGTCCGCATCTGGGATGAATGGGCCGACCGGAACGGCGATCTCGGTCCCGTCTATGGCCAGCAATGGCGTCACTGGCAAACTGCGCAGGGCAGTGAAATCGACCAGATCGCACAACTCGTCGACGGCCTGAAGAACCACCCCGACTCGCGCCGACACCTGGTCACTGCCTGGAATCCGGGGGACATCGAGCGCATGGCGCTGCCACCGTGTCACGCGCTCTTCCAGTTGTACGTCGCGCCGCCTGCCGATTCAGAGGTGGATCGCCGGGCGAAGCTTTCCTGCCAGCTCTATCAGCGCAGCGCCGACATTTTTCTCGGCGTGCCCTTCAACATCGCCTCCTACGCACTGCTGACCCTGATGTTGGCACAGGTCTGCGGCTATCGGCCAGGCGATTTCGTGCACACGTTTGGCGACGCGCACCTTTACAGCAATCATTTTGAACAGGCGCGCCTGCAACTGACACGCGCCCCGCGCCCCTTGCCGACGATGCGACTGCAGCCGGCAGTGCGCGACCTGTTCAGTTTCCGCTTCGAGGACTTTGTGCTCGAAGGCTACGATCCACACCCGCACATCGCGGCTGCGGTCGCCGTCTAGGCCGGCAGGCCGATGCGTGTGCAGGCGCCGGCAGTAGCAGAACGGCTCCCCATCCTCTCGCTGATCGCGGTCGTCGGCCGCAACCGCGCGATTGGCAAGGACCAGCAACTGCTCTGGCACCTGCCGGAAGACCTGCGGAATTTTCGCGAAACGACGCGCGGCAAGCCGGTGATCATGGGCAGAAAGACCTGGGAATCGCTGCCGACCGCCTTTCGCCCATTGCCCGGGCGACACAACATCGTCGTCAGCCGCAATCCCGACCACCTGCCGAGTGGCGCGACGCCGGCCCGATCGCTCGCAGAGGCGATTGCTCTGGCAGGCGACGCCGCCGAGGTCTTCATCATCGGTGGCGAGGCGCTGTATCGTCAGACCCTGCCGCTGGCCAAACGTCTGTACCTGACCGAAGTCGCCGAGAATGCACCGGGGGACCGCTTCTTCCCGAAAGTTTCGCTTGCCGAGTGGCGGA
>NZ_JDSS02000019.1:147668-148509 GCF_000584955.1 Candidatus Accumulibacter vicinus | reverse complement strand
CCGACCACGGCCTCTGGCGGGAGTATCCCGGCCTTTGATTTCGTGATTTACGAGCGTCGCTAATTCCCGTCGCGGCGCGGCCGATCACCAGGCGATAAATGTCTTTGTGATTTCTTAGAACGGCTTGTGTCGATCTCGCCATGACGCCGGCAGCGCGGCAGCGAGTGCTGCAGGTTTGCAGGGGCAAGTGCGAAAAGCGTAGCGGTCGTCCGTGGAATGATGACCTGGCTGGCCGTTCACACCGGCCGATAACGTTCCAGCCAGTGGGCATACGGGGAAGGCAGGACCCAGGCGGCACGTTTGACTTTGAGCTTCAATGCGGCGTGATAAGGCCAATGAGGGTTCGCCAGATGGGCGCGCCCCACCAGCACCAGATCGAGTTGGCCGCTGGCAATCGTGTTTTGGGCGATTTCGGGGTTATCGATGCCCCAGGCGGCCGCGACGGGAATATTGGCTGCCCGGCGGATCTGCTCGGCAACCGGAGCAAGGAAGGCGGGTCCCCAGGGGATGACCGCATCCGGAGTCGAGAAGCCGACGCTGATGCTGAGCAGGTCCAGCCCGTAACGCCTGAACGCCCTGGCCAGTTCGATCGATTCGGCGAGCGTTTCGGTGTCCCGACCGTCATATTCGAGCACGCCGAAGCGGGCAGTCAGCGGCAGATGTTCCGGCCAGACCGCGCGAACGGCAGCCAGCGTTTCGAGAAGGAAGCGGCTGCGATTCTCGAGGTTGCCTCCGTATTGGTCGTCGCGCTGGTTGGCATGAACCGAGAAGAAACTCTGGCCAAGATAGCCATGGGCAAAGTGCAGTTCAAGCCACTCAAACCCGGCTTCCCCGGCTCGCC
>NZ_JDSS02000019.1:131970-147256 GCF_000584955.1 Candidatus Accumulibacter vicinus | reverse complement strand
GGCAGGTTGGCACCAAAGGGAATGGCTGAAGGCGAGAGCGTTTGCCAACCGCGGGCGTCTCCTTCAGGAATATGGTTATCGCCCTCCCAAGGACGGTTGGCACTGGCCTTGCGGCCCGCATGGCCGATCTGGATGCCCGGTACCGCGCCGCTGGCCTTGATGGCCGCGGCTATGGGCGCCAGTTCCTGAGCCTGGGCGTCATTCCAGAGCCCGGTGCAGGCGGGAGTAATCCGCCCTTCCGGGGAGACAGCCGTCGCCTCGACGGTGACCAGACCGGCACCGCCGCGGGCCAGCCCGGTGTAATGGGCCAGATGCCAGTCGTTAACCACGCCGTCGGTTGCGGAATACTGGCACATGGGAGGGATGGCAATGCGATTGCGCAGGGTGACGGATTTCAGTTGAAAAGGGGAGAACAGTTCAGACACGTTGAGTCTCTTTCAAATGGATGGATCGGGGAAGTGCGGCAGCGCCCGTTGGGTCATGTCCGGACAATGACTGTGCCTTGGCGTCCTGCAGGCCTCGGCGCTTCGTTACGGGGTCCAGGGAACCGCCACTTTCGTCAGGAGTACGGTGACGCTTTTGCACCTTGTCAGCGCCAGATGCTCTGGAAACGATATGAGGCATTGTCGCTGATGCCCAGCGCCGCAGGCAACAGGTCATGCGTAACGCCTGCAGACAATTGTCGATGAGCGGGGCCTGGCGCCACTTCTCATGCGACCTGCCTCCGGATTGCCTCATTAAAGTCGCACATCGCGTTGGCAGCCATTCCGGCTTGGAGTGGCTGGCGGGGGTGCGGGCGTGGTAGGCGTCAAGAGCGGTTTGCTTGGGTGTTCATCGTGGGCTCCGTGATATGATTGACGACGTCATCATGAACGCGCCGTTCAACCTGGAAGCCAGGTTTGTTCGCCAAAATTGTGCCACATCGATACATTGAAAGTGGCGCTGGATCAGACTGGGGCTGCGCGGAAGGATCACGTGCACCGGTTACGGCAGCAGCACCTGAAACAAAGGTAATCGATGATGGAGAATGCGATTCTGGTCTGGTTCAGGCGCGATCTGCGGGATTTTGATCACGCGGCGCTCTGCGCAGCGCTGCGGCGTGGGCGCCGTGTCTATTGCGCTTTCGTCTTCGATCGCGAGATCCTCGACGCGCTGGAACAGCGCCGCGATCGCCGCGTCGAGTTCATTCGCGAGTCACTGGTCGAACTGGATCTGGCGCTGCGCGTTCGCGGCGGCGCCCTGATCGTACGCCATGGCTGGCCGGTCAGCGAGATTCCGGGCCTGGCAAAGGCGCTGGGCGTGACGGCGGTGTTTACCAATCGCGATTACGAACCGCAGGCGAAGAAACGCGATGCCGCGGTCAGGGCGGCCTTGCAGGCGGACGGAGTTGCCTTCGCGTCGTTCAAGGATCAGGCGCTGTTCGACGGCGACGAAGTGCTGACCCAGGCCGGGCGGCCCTACACCGTGTTCACGCCTTACAGGAAAGCCTGGCTGAAGCGGCTCGGCGACGATGACTGGCAACCCTACGCCGCCGGAGACGGTAGGCTGGCTGCGCCATCGGGCGTCGGCGGTGTGCCGGCGCTGGCGGAAATCGGCTTTTTCCGCAGCGATCTGCGAGAGCTGGGCATCGTGCCGGGGATGTCCGGCGGCCGTCAGCTCCTGGCCGATTTTCGTTTTCGGATGGCGCGCTATCACCAGCAGCGTGATTTTCCGGCGCTGCAAGGGGGCTCGCATCTCTCGGTTCATCTACGCTTCGGGACCGTCTCGATTCGCGATCTGGTGGCTCGGGCGATCACTGCCGGCGCCTTGGGCGACGGTGCCGAAGGGGCTGCGACCTGGCTTTCCGAACTCATCTGGCGCGACTTCTATTTCATGATTCTGGACCGTTTTCCGCAGGTCTGCGAGCACGCGTTCAAGCCGGCGTACGACGCGATTCGCTGGGAACAGGGGCCATCGGCGGACGCGGCCTTTGCCGCCTGGTGTATGGGACGCACCGGTTTTCCGCTGGTCGATGCGGCGATGCGGCAGCTCAACGGCACAGGCTACATACATAACCGCCTGCGCATGCTGACCGCTTCGTTTCTGATCAAGGATCTGGGCATCGACTGGCGGCGCGGTGAGGCCTATTTTGCGCGCCAGCTCAACGATTTCGATCTGTCGGCCAACAACGGGGGTTGGCAATGGGTGGCGTCCAGCGGCTGCGATGCACAACCCTATTTCCGCATCTTCAACCCGGTGACGCAATCGCAACGCTTTGACCCTGCCGGCAGCTTCATTCGCCGCTACCTGCCCGAGCTGGCCGCTATCCCCGACCAGTTCCTGCATGCGCCATGGCGGATGAGTCTGCCCGAGCAGGAGGCCTGTGGCGTGCGTATTGGACGCGATTTCCCGGCGCCGCTGGTCGAGCACGCGCAAGCGCGGCTGCGGACCCTGCAACGCTACGCCGTGGTCAAGCCTGGCGCTGCTCCCTGACATGGCCGGCCACCAGGCGCAGCAACTCCTCTTCCTGATAGGGCTTGCCGAGGTAGTGATTGACCCCCAGCTCGATGGCGTATTGGCGATGCTTGTCTGCGGTTCGCGAGGTAATCATGATGATCGGAACCGTGCTCAGGCGTTTGTCGGCACGCACGTTGCGGGTAAACTCGAAGCCGTCCATGCGCGGCATTTCAATATCGACCAGCAGTACGTCCGGGACCAGAGCGACCAGTTGTTCAAGCGCATCGACGCCGTCCTTGGCGGTCATCACCTGGTAGCCTTCACGTGCCAGCAGGCGACTGGTGATCTTGCGCACGGTCAGCGAGTCGTCCACGATCATGATCGTCGGCAAGGTGGCGGTGACGCTGTCCGTGGCGACCGGTTGTCGCACCGTTGGCACCGGCGAGACCGCGCTCGCCGTGCGATCGCGGCTGGCCAGGGCAATCGGGTTCAGGATCAGCACCACCTGACCATTACCGAGAACCGTTGCGCCATCGACGCCGATCACCCGCGCCAGCTGGGGTCCGATGTTCTTGACGACGATTTCCTGATTGCCCAGCAGCTCGTCAACCTGCATCGCGATTCGCTTGCTGCCGCTGCGTAGCAGCAGAACCCAGTACTGGGAATGCTTTTCCGGTAGCGCGCGGGTCTCGCCGAGAAGGTGAGGCAGGTAGCTGAACGAATAATGATTCCCGGTCCAGACGGCTTCCCTGGCTTCACGAATCCGGGCCAGCATCTGCTCCTTGAGATCGAGCACCTGCTCGATCATCGCCGACGGGATCGCGTACTGCCGGTTGCTGGAGCGTACCAGCAAGGCCTTGGTGACTGCCAGGGTGAGTGGCAGGTAAAGGCGGAACGTCGTCCCCTGGCCTGGACTGGAGAGCACTTCAATGCGGCCGCCCAGGCTGTTCACTTCGCTTTTCAGGACGTCCATTCCGATGCCACGCCCGGAGAGACGTGACACCTCGCTGGCCGTCGATATTCCCGGCGCAAAAATCAGATCCACCACGCGCGTTGGATCACGGGCTTCGTCTTCGGTCAACAGGCCGGCATGCAGGCCGCGCGTGCGCAGTCGGTCGAGATCGAGGCCGGCGCCGTCATCGGCGAAAGAGAGAATGATCTCGTTGCCTTCCTGTGCCAGCTTCAACGAGATCTCGCCGATCTCGGGCTTGCCCTTGGCCAGCCGCGTGGGCGCGTCTTCAAGGCCATGCACGATGGCGTTGCGCAACATGTGTTCAAGCGGCGCAACCATCTTTTCGAGAACCGTCCGGTCGAGTTCGAGTTGGGCGCCCTGGATTTCAAGGTTCGCCCGCTTGCCGATCTCCTTTCCGGCCTGTCGGACGATCCGGTAGAGACGATCGGCAATGCTGACGAATGGCACCATGCGTACCGACATCAATTCTTGCTGCACTTCGCGGTTCAGACGCGCCTGCGCGACGATGGCTGCGTTGGCGTCGTCAAGATTCTTGAGCAGGTTCTGCTGTACCGTGGCGACGTCATTGACTGATTCGGCCATCATTCGCGTCAGCTCCTGGAAGCGCGTGAAGCGATCGAATTCCAGGGGGTCGAAATCGGCATGCAGTTCAGCACTCTGACCAGCACGTGACTGCATCTGCAGTTCGGCCTGGATCTCGATATCGCGCAACTGCCGACGCAGACGGATGACATTCTCGGTCAGGTCGAGCAGCGATCCCTTGATGGCTCGCATTTCGCCTTCAATCCGCGAGCGGGCGATCGACAATTCTCCGGCTTCGTTGACCAGCCGGTCGATCAAGTCAGCACGCACCCGCAGGGTGGCACGTTGTGCCGCAACTTCGCTCTCGACTTCCTGCGGGCTGGCAGTCGTGCCCTGTTCGGCGGCCAAGGCGGTTCCTTCGGCGGCGTGCTCGGCGGCCAGTTCTGACGCTGCCGCGTCGGATATCTCGACCGGTGCGTCTGCAGACTCGCCGTGCTGCAATCGCTCGACAATCTGCACAATCACGTCGAAGGCACTGTCGATGTCGTCGATCAGGTGCGGCGGCGCACTGCTTGTCTCCCGTGCTTCCTGTATGCGCGTTTCAATGGCGTGCGTGAGTTCGCCAAGGTTCATCGCGCCGGCCATGCGCGCACTACCTTTGAGCGTATGGAAAAGACGCGCCAGCCGGCGCACGGCTTCGCCATCCGAGGGATTGCTGCGCCAGGCGTGTAACTGCGTGGCAATGTTCTGGTTGAGATCGAGCGCCTCTTCAAGAAACAGTGGCAACAGTTGCTCGTCAAGCTCGTCATGCAATGGCGGCGCTTCGACCGCAGTGGCCGCGGGGCGGTCGGCAGGCACGGCTGCTGCGGCATCCGTTGCACCCTGCCGGGAGACCACCAATTCCGGCTTGTCAGTCGTGCCCGGTGCCACCGGTTTTTCGACAGCCGGCTCCGGATAGAGCGTGTCGAGTGTATCGACCAGGGCGGGGGTCGCTTCAGGCTGATGTTGGCGAACCACATCCGCGAGCATCAAGGCGAGTGCGGCGATCGCCTGCTGGACGCAGGTAAACGCTTCGAGGCTGTCGGGATGTTCGGCGTGTTTGCGGCGCAAGAGCGCCAGTTCGAGTGCGTGCGCCAGATCCTTGGCTGCCGTGATCCCGATGGTTCCGGCGATGCCGGCAAGGGTGTGCGCCGCTCGGTACATTTCGTGCGTTGTCGGGGCGAATTGGTCTTTCTCCAGAATCGCGAACTCGCGCTGCAAGGTGGCCAGGTGAACGCCGGCTTCTTCGTTGAAGATCTCGGCCAGTTCCGGGGTGATCGAAAGCTGGGCAACGGCGGTGACCTGCGTCAATGTTCCCGAGCTTGCTTCCTCTGGAATGGCAGGAATGGCAGCTGTGGCCGTCATCGCCGGGGGTTCGCCCGGCAGAGCTCCGGCCTCGCCTGGCAGTGGCGACAGGAGGCCGGTTTCACTGCCGTCGCGCAGGGAATTGGCCAAAGCGACCATCCCCGTCACGTCAGGGGCATGGCCGCGCCTGGTTTTGAGATGTTCTACCCAAGCGAGAAAAACGCTGTAAGCCTGTCCGAGCAGGTCGAAAAGAGTCGGCGTAACCTCCTGTTCCTGCCTTAACCAGAGGTTGAGAACCTGTTCAATCGACCATGCCGCTTCTCCGAAATCCTTGAGTCCAACCATCCGGCCGCTGCCCTTGAGGGTGTGCGCGGAACGACGGATGGCCACCAGCAGTTCAATGTTGTGCGGTTGCTCGTGCAGCAGACGCAAGTGTTCATGAATACTGGCCAGGACCTCGTCGGCTTCATCAAGAAAGATCTCGACTAGCTCGGCGTCGACTTCTTCAGCGGTGGCCTGTGCAAGCTGGATGGTTTCTGCTGAAGGCGGGGGCGCTTCCGGCGTCTGCGGCTTGAGCGTCGCCATGGCCTCGTCAATCTGCTGCGCGGCATCGCCACCCCCAGCCAGCGCCGACAGCACATGTTTGGTTTGCTGTCCGAGTTGCTTGTCGGCAACCAGATCGGCATCCTTGTGCAGAGCCGTCAGATTTTGCCGGACCTCCTGGCGCAGCCCGGCATCGCCGGGCTGCTCCTTGAGGGCCACCAGCAAGGCGTGCGTGTCGCGCTTTTGCTGCTCCACTTCCTGCTCGACGCTTGCCGCCGTGTCGTCCTGTTTGCGGGCTGCGGCCGCCTGCATCTTGCTCACGAATGTCGCAAAATCGGTCGTGCTGTGCTGCATGGCATCAACAAAGAAACCGACCAGCGAGAGTTGCTCGGCGACGTGTTCGAAGTCGCTCTCTTGCGGAACATAGTCCGTTTCAGAGAAGGTCGAGATGTCTTTCGCACACCGCTTCAGAACGGCTACGGCACCATCGTGGCGCATCATGGTCAGCGCACCGATGACCTGTCGCAGCGGGGTTTCCAGTCCGTTCAGATCGGCACGTTTCTCGGCATCGCGGAAAAAGCCATCGAGGACTTGTTCGATTTGTGCCAGGTTGCTGGTAATCTCCCGGGCGACCTGGCCAACGACCAATTTTTCCTGTGCCAGGCGCGACATTTCGTCGAGCGACGGCAACTCCGACTCCGGGCGTGGTGGCGTGCCGGCAATACAGCCCCGGATCCGGTCAACCATCACATTCACCTGGTGCGTAAAACTGCTGTCCAGGTACTGGATGTTTTCCTGCGCGTTCTGGGCGAGCAGGATGGCCGTCGCGGTTTCCATGGCCAGGGCTTCGGTATGGCGAGACGGGGTTTGCGTCAGCAGGCCGGCAACCTCGGCAATGGCTTGCACCAGACGACGGTAGTCGGCGTGACCCAGTTCTTCGACCAGGATCGACAGCGTACTGGTATGGGTCCTGAACAGAGGCAGAACCTGCATGGTTCCGGCGCAGAACCGGCTCCAGGCCTCTTCGGTAGCTGCGATCGCTTCACGCAAACGGCGGCGGACGGATTCCACGGCGACCGGAGCCGTGCTGGCAACGCCGGGCATCAATGCTGCCAACTGGTAAGCATCCTGGACCCGGCGTACCAGAGGGTTGTCGCTGTTGGCCTTGCCGACCAGATACAGCGCATCGCGCATCAGGCGTTCGGCGACATTGCTCGAACCTTCGAGGAGTCGGCGAGTCTGCAGATCGATGCGGCTGCAGAGTTGCCGGGCATCAGCATCCGCCGGCAAGGTATGTTCGCCCAGGGCGGTCAGGAAAGCCGTGGCGACCCACCAGAACGAGCGTGCCGACGGGGTCTTCTGGAGGGCGGCAATCCGTTTGACGGCGTTGAGCATTTCGTCTATGCCCTGGACGTCCAGGGGGGCGCGCAACCACGACAGCAGGCCATGCTGAAAGTGTGCGCGCTGCTGATGGAGGCGATGCTCAAATTCACCGCGGCGGTGCTTTGGCGCCGGGCCGGTCAAGGGGGGGGGCTGGACGCTGAGGTCGGGGAAGAACAGATCCGTTGGGAAGACACGTTCGATTCCGCGTGCCGACTGCACTTCACGGTACAGCGGCAATAGCCGGAGTGGTTGGTTCGGTTGGCCGCTGATCAGATCATCGAGGTAATGACGAAGCGCCGCCAGTGCGCCCTGTACAAGTTTGACAGCCGTTGGGGTGGCGGGGCGCTCCTGCAGTTCGAAGGCTTCCAGCAACAACTCCAGTGCTTCGGCAAACTGGGTCACACCATCCAGACTGATGATCGTCAGGGCGCCATGCACTTGGTGCAAATGGGTGCGACAGAATCTGATTTGTGTGAGGTCGCCGCCATGCCCATCGACAGCGCTCGCGGTAAACTGTTGCAACGCCGCGTCGCCTCGCTCGAGGGCGAGGTCGATCTCGCTCTTGACCCAGGTCAGCGGGCCGATATCGAAGTCCGTTGGGGCGTTCATCTAGATTTCAGGACACCTTGAATCCGGCGACCGACCCTTTGAGCTCGATCGCCAGACCAGCCAGTTCGCCGATTGCCGTGGCCGTTTTTTCCGTTCCAGCGGTGGTCTGCCCGGTGACCAGCAATATTTCCTGCATTTTCCGGGCCACCTTGGTTGCCGAGTCAGCCGCTTGGCGGGTTGCTCCCGAGATATTTTCAATCAGCGCCGTCAGCGTCCTTGAAACCTCACCAATCTCGGCCAGCGCCTGACCAGCCGCATCGGAAAGCCTGGCCCCTTCGACGACGCCACGGGTGGATTCCTCCATCGCCGAGACCGTATCCTGGGTGTCGGTCTGGATGGTTCTGACGATTGCTCCGATCTGTTTGGTCGCTTCGCCCGAACGCTCGGCAAGACGTTGCACTTCCTCGGCCACGACCGTGAAGCCGCGTCCGGCTTCCCCGGCAGAAGCAGCCTGAATGGCAGCATTGAGTGCCAGTACGTTAGTCTGTTCGGTGATGTCCGAAATGAGTTCGACGATCTCGCCGATTTCCTGTGACGACTCACCGAGACGCTTGATTCGTTTCGAGGTCTCCTGGATCTGCTCGCGGATTTTGTTCATGCCCTTGATCGAGTCTTCCACCGCCTGCGCACCTTTGCCGGCAGCCTCCAGTGACTGGCGCGCCACCGTTGCCGATTGCTTTGCATCGCCGGAGACACTGGTCATCGAACTGGCCACGGTCAGTACCGATTGGCCGGCCGCCTTGATCTCGGCGGCCTGGCGCTCGGCAGCAGCGAGCAATTCGGTGGAGGTCTGTTGGGCCATTTCAGTCGCCTGTGTCACCCGTCCGGCCGCATCATTGATGCGGCCGACGAGTACCCGAAGTTCCTCGATCGTATAGTTGATCGAATCGGCGATGGCGCCGGTGATGTCCTCGGATACCGTTGCGGTCACCGTCAGGTCGCCATCGGCGAGATCGCCGAGTTCATTCATCAGACGCAGGATGGCATCCTGATTCTGACGGTTGAGCAACTCGGTTTCCTGACGGCGTTGTTCGGCTTGTTCGGTTTGACGCTGGCTCTCCGCGAGGTAGGTTTTGCCCAGCAGAAACACCAGCGAGATGGCGAGCAGGATCAGAATCAGCAGCGCCATACCATAAGCGGTACGTTGCATGAAGCTGCCATGATAGGCCTGTGCCAGCTGGTAGGTGCCGTCAAGCAACTCTTCGCTGTCGCGGAAGATTTGCGAACCGGCCTGTTTGGCAATGATCAGTTTCTGCATGTTGCCTAGGATGCCACCAACGGCCTTGCGATACTCGGCAAAGCTGCTATCGAGGGCGTTGAGCTTCTGTCGGGTATCCGCATCCGTTGTTGCGGCGATGCGCAAGGTTTCACTCCCCTTGGTCAGCGCTTGTATGGTGTCGCGAAAGGTGTTCGTGTCCTTGCCCAGCAGGAAGGCAATTTCCGGGTCTATGGCATCGCCCAGCAGCAACGCACTGGCGTTTTTCGCGATTCTCTGGGTCAGCATCACCAACAGGTTGGCCGCCGCGATCTCACGGACGCTAGCGCTGCCCTGCAGCTTGAGGGCGGCGATCTGTTCCGAAAGTTCGAGCAACTGTGGATTCTTGTCGTTGATCGTGGCGATGTCCTTGCCCAACGAGATCAGGTTTTTCTCCATTTCGAGCAGGCGCGAAGCGTTCTTGTCGGTTTTTTCCCAGATCTGGGACAGTGTTTGCAACTGACCCTGTACACTCCCCGGAGAAGGGGGTACGCGCGTGGCGGCCAGTTCTCCGCCCGTGATCAATCGCTCAAGGTAACCGGCGAAGCTGTCACGCGACTCGAGGAGTTGCTTGAAGGCGACCGTGTCACCCAGCAGCGCCAGGCTCGACGCCTTGGCCAGGCGCTGAGAAAGCATGCGCATCTCACCGGCAGTCGCGATGTAGGCCGTGTTATAGGCCGACTGACGGTCGTCGCGATAGGCCAGGACGGCAATCACCAGCATGACCAGCACCAGGCAACCGCCAAGAATCTGAAGTTGCTTGACCACCGGAAAGCGGTTCAGCAGCGGCAGCAAAAACGGGGTCGTCGTCCCTTTGCTCACCGGTTCGCTGGGATCGATCACGGTACGAGCCACGAAGGTCTCGTTTGCCGCAGCAGTCATCCGGGACAGGAAAGCCGGTAGCTTGGGTTTGAACGTCATCTTGCGTCTCCGGTTACACTTTTTCGACAGCGTAAATACTGCTTGTTGCAGAAGAAGATTTCATGGCGCGCAGGCAGTTCAGGCGCCAATGTCCATGAACGTCTCGTCAGCCAGGAGTTCGCGCACCCTGAGTTTGTTCCAGCGACGTCCTTCGTTGTCCGAATAAGCTTCACGGGACCAGTCCGGCACGCCTGGTGCGACGGTTTCAGGAGTCAGGGCCTCGATATTGCGCAGGCCGATCATGCGCGTGACCAGCAAGGCTGCGTTGCTGCCATGGCGGGTTCCAATCAAGAGAAGTCGCGAGCTGGTATTCTGGGGCGTCGCTTCCTTGCCGAGGAAGGCGGAAAAATCGACGACCGAGTACAGATTGCCGCGAATGTTGGCGATGCCCGCGAACCAGGGTTTGGTCAGAGGAACCTTGGTCAAAGGGGGCAGCGGGATGATTTCGCCGGAATCCGTCAGGTCGAGCAGCCAGTGGTCTGGACCAACCTGAATGCCCAGCAAGCCAGCCGAACTCTGATTGCCGGTGCCGGTCAGGCGGGCTGCGAGGTAGGTCTGAAATTCATGTAGGCTGATCTTCTTGGCCATGCCCTGGCGATCTTCTAGAGCGCTGCAATCTTGGCCAGCAACTCTGGGCCGTTGATCGGTTTGACCAGATAATCTTGGGCTCCCTGGCGCAAGCCCCAGATCTTGTCCGTCTCCTGGCCTTTGGTCGTGCACACGATGACCGGAATGTTCCGGGTCGCCGGGTCACGGGTCAGGGTTCGGGTGGCCTGATAGCCGTTGAGGCCGGGCATCACCACGTCCATCAAGACAAGGTCCGGCAATTCACTTTTCGTTTTGGCAATGCCTTCTTCACCGCTCTCCGCGGTAATGACTTCATAACCATGGCTGGTCAGCAGTGCTTTCAACACATGACGTTCGGTTGGTGAATCGTCTACAACGAGGATTTTCTTGATGGTCATGGCTTCTTAGCTTCCGTGGTTGCCCCTCAACAAGGTTGGTTTCATTCAGGTTGCTGCCGGAGCAAAGGCCGCGACCGTTTGCAGCAGACTGTCTTTGGTGAATGGCTTGGTCAGATAGTGGTCCGACCCGACCATGCGGCCACGTGCGCGGTCAAAGAGACCGTCCTTCGACGACAGCATGATCACTGGCGTAGTGCGGAAGCGCTGGTTCTTTTTGATCAAGGCACAGGTCTGGTAGCCGTCCAGACGCGGCATCACGATATCGCAGAAGATCACGGCGGGCTGGTGATCAGCGACCTTGGCAAGCGCGTCGAAACCATCTTCCGCGAGCAGCACTTGACAGCCGGCCTGCACAAGAAATATTTCCGCGCTGCGCCGGATCGTATTGCTGTCATCGATGACCATGACCTTGACACCGCGCAGGTTTGCTGCTTCAGCCAATTCTCTCCTCCAGAGTATCCCGGATCGTTGTTTTAAGGAAGTTCCGGTTCCAGCGTGCTTTCGCGCCAGTAGTTACTATAACGCATTGTCTTCAAATTTCGACCATTTCAAAGTCTTCCTTGCGCGCTCCACATTCCGGACAAGTCCAGTTGATGGGTACATCCGTCCAGCGGGTTCCTGGTGCGATGCCTTCGTCCGGCAGGCCTTTGGCCTCTTCATAGATGAAGCCGCAGGTCAGGCACATCCAAGTGTAATAGGGCTCATCGCTTGCTGTGTTCATGGTCTTGGTCAGTTTTCGGATAGAATCGAGTAGAAAATTCATGGATTCTAGCCAAACCTTTCCTATTCCGCCAAGATTTTGTCGACAAAAGCACTTTGCCGACGCCCGTTTGCTGTCATGAACCCAAGCGCCCTACCACTGCCGCCACCCATCGTTCTTACCTTTGCCGCCAGTGATCCCTGTGGAGGCGCGGGGATGCAGGCCGACCTGATGACTCTGTCGTCGATTGGCTGTCATTCGCTGTCAGTGGTGACAGCGCTGACTGTACAGGATACCGTCGGCGTCAACAGCATCCTGGCGGTCGATGCCGATTGCGTTGAGGATCAGGCGCGGACGCTACTCGAAGACATGCCGGTCGCCGCTTTCAAGATGGGCCTGTTGGGGAGCATCGAGAATATCGCGGTGATCGCCGAAATCCTCGTCGACTACCCCGGCATCCCACTGATCCTCGACCCCGTGCTTGCTTCCGGGCGTGGCGATGAACTGGTCGACGAGGAAATGATTGCTGGCCTGTGCGAGTTGCTGATGCCGCTGACGACGATCCTGACGCCCAATTCTCTTGAAGCGCGCCGCCTGCTGGACGGCAACATGGATGACGAGGAAGACAATGAACAACGGACCCTGGTCGAATGCGCGCAGAGCCTGCTCGACCTGGGTTGCGAGTACGTGCTATTGACCGGTACCCATGAAAACACGGTACGCGTGGTCAACAGCCTGTATGGCCGCAGGCTTGGCCTAGTCCGCAGCGACATCTGGGACCGCCTTCCCGGCAGCTACCACGGTTCGGGTTGTACGCTCGCCTCGGCGATTGCCGCCTATCTGGCGAGGGGCTGGTCAGTCGAACAAGCAGTGGGGGCAGCTCAGAAATATACCTGGCAATCGCTGGCCGCCGGCTTTCGACCTGGAATGGGTCAATTCATCCCGGATCGCTTCTTCCAGATTCGAGGCCATAACGGGACTCCCGATGCCTGAAGCGGTCGGCAGGACCCTGCGCGGTCTTTATGCGGTCACGCCTGAAGGCCTCGCGCCGAGCATCTTGCTGGCCCGGGTCGGGGCTGCCCTGGAGGGAGGGGCGGGGTTGGTTCAGTATCGGGACAAGAGCCAAAACGCTGCCCGGCGGGCCGACACTGCGCGCGCGCTGCTGAGCCTCTGCAAAGAGTTTGGCGCGCGCTTGCTGATCAATGACGATCTCGCCCTGGCACTGGCAGTCAATGCCGACGGCGTGCATCTCGGGGCCGCCGACGGTGATCTTCAGGCGGCTCGGCAGGCACTTGGCGCCGGCGCTTTGCTCGGTGCCTCGTGTTATGCCGATTTTGATCGCGCGCGTGCCGCAATGTTGGCGGGTGCCGATTATGTCGCTTTCGGAGCAGTCTATCCTTCTGCGACCAAGCCGCAGGCCGAGCCTGCGCCGTGGTCGCTGTTCTCCCGTTGCCGCAGCGAACTCAGGGTGCCAGCCTGTGCCATCGGTGGCATTACGGTGAACCGGGCCAGACCCTTGCTTGCCGCCGGCGCCGACCTGCTGGCAGTGATTAGTGACTTGTTTGAAGCGCCTGACGTGACGGCGCGCGCGGCGGCCTATCAACAACTTTTCGAGGAAGAGCATCGTGAGTTCTCGCAGCGAACAACTGTTTGAGCGCGCGCAGCAGCGCATCCCTGGTGGCGTCAACTCTCCGGTACGGGCCTTTCGCTCGGTCGGCGGTACGCCGCGGTTTTTTGCCGCGGGTGCCGGCGCACGCGTGCGCGATGTCGATGGCCTGAGCTACATCGATTACGTCGGATCCTGGGGGCCGTTGATCCTCGGGCACGCGCACCCCGAGGTGGTCGCCGCCGTTCAGCAGGCGGCGCTCAGCGGTCTTTCCTTCGGGGCACCAACCGCAGGCGAGGTCGAGATCGCCGAACTGCTGTGCGAGCTGCTGCCTTCGCTGGAAATGGTTCGTCTGGTCAGTTCCGGGACGGAAGCGACCATGAGTGCGATCCGGCTGGCGCGCGGCTTTACCGGGCGTGATCTGCTGATCAAGTTCGAAGGCTGCTACCATGGCCATTCGGACAGCCTGCTGGTGAAGGCCGGTTCGGGGATGCTCACTTTCGGCAACCCGAGTTCCAGCGGCGTACCGGCTGACTTTGTCAGGCACACGCTGGTTCTCGACTACAACGATAGCATCGGGCTGGCAGCGGCCTTTGCTGAACACGGGCCGCGAATTGCCGCAGTGATCGTCGAGGCTGTTGCCGGCAACATGAACCTGATCGCGCCGCAGCCTGCTTTCCTCCAGAACCTGCGCGAGCTGTGCAGCCGCCACGCCGCGGTACTGATTTTTGACGAGGTGATGAGCGGCTTCCGCGTCGGTGCCCAGGGTGCACAGGGCCTGTACGGCGTCATTCCTGATCTGACGACTCTTGGCAAGGTGATCGGTGGCGGCATGCCAGTGGGCGCTTTCGGCGGCAAGCGCGAGATCATGAACCAAATCGCGCCGCTGGGCCCAGTGTACCAGGCGGGCACCCTGTCGGGCAATCCGGTGGCGGTTGCTGCCGGGCTGGCGACGCTGAGACTGCTACAGGCCGAAGGCTTCTACGAATCCTTGACGCAGCGCACCCGACAACTCACCGATGGGCTGTCTACCGCGGCTGGCAAGCATGGGGTACCGTTTTCGGCGAAGGCGATTGGCGGCATGTTCGGGCTGTATTTCCGTTCCGAGTGTCCACAGAGCTACGCCGAAGTGATGGAGTGCGACACGCAGGCCTTCAATCGCTTCTTCCACGCGATGCTCGACGCCGGTCACTATTTCGCTCCCTCGGCCTTCGAAGCCGGCTTCGTTTCGGCAGCGCACAGCGAGGCCGATGTCGCCACGACCATTGCTGCGGCTGAAGCGGTGTTCCGCGCCTGGTGATGAACCTCCCTGGGTGGCCACAACCCACCCGAGGTTCGCGCAGGCATCGGCAGGGCCCGGCGCATGACAATCGTGTGCTGAACGCTGGTCATTCGCGGTGAGGACGAATCTTTCATGATCGAGGCTGTGCCCACAACAGCGATGACCGATAGAGGCCGTCGACACCCTGTACGCTGAATGAGATCCCGCATCCTCTGGCCATGAGCATTCGTGGAGTGATCGCCGCATCCGAACCGCATACGGCGCTGGCCGGTGCGCGCATCTTGCGGCGCGGCGGCAACGCAGTTGACGCGATCGTCGCCGCCAAGTTTGCCGCCACCGTGACCGAGTTGCCGCTGACTTCGCTTGGCGGCGGCGGGGTCTGTGTCTGGGGCGACGCGGCCGATGGCTACCAGGTGCTCGATTTTTTTGCTGCCGTTCCGGGCCTTGGCCTCGGCGTTTTGCCGACGCTGGACTTTGCACCGGTGACCGTCGATTTCGGCCAGACCAAGCAGGTCTTTCACATCGGCAAGGCGGCCGCAGCAGTTCCCGGTGAACTGGTCGGCCTGCTCGAATTGCACCGGCGCGCCGGTCGCCTTCCCTTGCGTGACGTCGTAGCGACGGCAGCCGCCTGGGCGCGCAACGGATTCACGGTCAGTCCGCAGATCGCGATGATCATCGGCCTGATCGAGCCGATCGCCAAATCGACGCCAGCGGCAGCAGGTCTGCTCCTGGCTGGCGGACGCCTGC
>NZ_JDSS02000019.1:128450-131611 GCF_000584955.1 Candidatus Accumulibacter vicinus | reverse complement strand
CCAACCCCGACCTCGGCGATTTTCTGCAGGCGCTTGGCGAAGGTAATCCGAACTGCCTGGTCGCCCAGTACCAGGCGTCGTTGGTCAATCACTTCGGCCCTGCTCAAGGCGGACTGCTGACCACGCAGGATGTTGCCGCCTACGCGCCGGTAGTGCGTGAACCGCTGCACGTTCCCTTCGGTCCTTACCGCGTGTTGACCAACCCGCCACCAGCCGCCGGCGGCGGCCTGATCGGCGCCGGGCTGCGCATCGCCGAGAGCCTGGGTATTGGCCAGGAGTCATTTCTCTCGCGCGAGCATCAACTCGTGGTGGCGGCGATACTGGCAACCGTATCGCAGATTCGCCTTGCGGGTTACGATCACCGACTATATGCCGACCCGGCGTCGATCCGCGCACTGGTTGCCGGCGATGGCCTCCCGGCCTGGGTCGAGCGGGCACGCTCACGCACTCACGAGAACCTGCTCGGTGCGACCACGCATATCTCGGTAATTGATGCCGAGGGCATGGCCGCGGCAATGACCACCAGCAACGGCGAGGGTTGCGGGCATGTGTTGCCGGAGCTGGGAATCCACGTCAACAACTTCCTCGGCGAAGACGACATCAACCCGGCCGGTTTCCATCGACTGGCACCGGGAAGCTGGATGAGCACCATGATGTCACCCACCATCGTCATCGCCGGCGACCGGCCATGTTTTGCCCTCGGCAGTGGTGGGTCAAACCGGATTCGCAGTGCCATCCTGCAGGCACTGCTCAATCTTCTGCTCTATCGGCGCCCGCTTGACGAAGCGTTGAACGCCGCCCGCCTGCATGTCGAAGGCAGCAAACTGTGGTTCGAGAACGTCGGCCTCGACGAGGGGGTGGCTGATGCCCTGCAGCAGGCCTGGCCGGCCGCGACCTGCTTCGAGGCGACGAGCATGTTCTTTGGCGGGGTCAATGGCGTTGCCAGTGCCGACGGTCGTTTGTCTGGTGCCGCTGACCGCAGACGTGGCGGCGTGGTGATGGTTGCCGAGTCGTAACCGGATTCAGCGGACCTTGATCTCGGTCCACATCCGCGACAGCAAGCGGCGCGTTTTCGGATCGAAATCGCGCAGCATTTCGAGGCGCCGCAAATCGTCCGGCGGCGGGAAAATCCCCGGATTGCCGGCGATCTCGGGAGGAATGTACGGCATCGCCGCCGCGTTCGGGTTGCCGGCACCGATCAGGCTGGAGACGTCGGCAGCGTTGGCGCCTTCGAGCATGAACTGGATGAACTGGTGCGCAAGGTCGGGGCGGCGACCGGATTTGTGCAGTACAAAGCTGTCGACCGCCAACACCGCGCCTTCCTTTGGCGTTCGAAAACCAATGGTAAATGGGCGCTTGGCCTCCTGCGCGTCCTGCTGGGCGCGGAACATGTCGCTTGAGTAACCGTGTGCGACCCAGATGTTGCCGATTGCCAGGTCCTTGATGTAGGTGCTGTTGGAAAAGGTCGCCCAGTACGGCTTGGCGCGCAGGATCAGGCGCTTGGCCTCATCCCAGCGTGCCGGGTCATTCTCCTGAACCGAGTAGCCGAGGTATTTCATCGCCGCGGCCATCAGTTCGCGCTGGCTGTTGAGGACCGTCACCTTGCCTTTCAGTTTTTCGAGGTGACGCGGTTCGAAGATCAACGCCCAGCTGTCGGTCGGCAGGCCGAGTTCGGCCAGCCGGGTGGCGTTGTAACCGAGCAGTGTCACCGTGGTTGCGTAAGGCACTGCATAACGCATGCCGGGATCATACCATGGATCATGAAACTCGGCCTTGACGTTCTTCAGATTCGGCAGTTTGCTCTTGTCGAGCGGGCGCAACGCGTTCTTGCGGAGCAGCGTCTCGACGGCGTTGCCGGTCGGAACGATGAGATCGTAGCCGATTGCGCCGGCTTCGAGCTTGGCCAGCATTTCCTCGTTGTCGGAGTAGAAGTCCTGTTTCAGCCGGCAGCGACATTGCACCTCGAACCGTTGCACGGTGTCTTCCGAGAGGTAGGTATTCCAGATGTAGAGATAGAGAACGTCTTCAGCATGCGCCAGCATCGCGAGGACTGCGAGCAGCACGGCAACGACGCTGGCGCGCAGCGCTTTCATGCCCTGCCCTGCAATGTGTCAGGTGCAAGTTTCGAGGCCAGCGCGATCAAGGTCAGCGTCAGCGCCATCAGCAGCGTAGACACGGCGTTCACTTCGGGACTCACGGCCACCTTGATCATCGAGTAGATTTGCAGCGGCAGCGTCGTGACGCCAACACCGGCGACAAAGACGGTGATCACGAAGTCGTCGACCGAGAGCGTGAAGCTCATCAGAAAACCGGCCAGAATGCCCGGCAGGAGCAGGGGCAGAGTCACGCGCCGGAAAGTCTGCCACGGGCTGGCGCCGAGATCCCGCGCGGCTTCGAAAATGCTCTCGTCCATCCCGGCCAGACGAACGCGGACGATGATCGCGACGAAGCCGATCGAGAAAGTGATGTGCGCGATCAGGATCGAGATCAGCCCGAGCGTCAGGTCGAGCACCTGCCGGAAGAACAGCAGGAGAGAGACCCCGAGCAGAAGCTCGGGCATCGCCACCGGCGTCAGCACCAGAACAGGCAGGAAGCGCAGAAAACCCGCTCGCCAGCGCTGCATGGCCATGCCGGCCATGGTACCAAGCACGGTGGCCACGCTGGCCGCAGCGATGGCAATGAACAGCGAATTGGCGGCGGCATTCAGCATCTCGGTGTCGTCGAGGAGCGTGCCATACCAGCGGGTGGTAAAACCGACCCACTCGGCGTTGAGCAACGAATCGTTGAAAGAGAAGATCACCACTACCGCCAGCGGCAGATAAAGAAAGGCGTAGACGGCCAGTGCCGCGGCCCACAGCCAGAGCGACTGGCGAGCACGTGCCATCAGGCACGCCCCCGGCGCAGCCGCCCGGCCCTCGCTGACAATCCCGCCAGCGCCAGCACGGCGACGGTCAGCAGCAGCGACAAGGTCGAACCAAGCGGCCAGTCGCGGTTGTCGAGAAACTGTTCCTTGATCAGGTTGCCGATCAGCAGATCGCGTGTGCCGCCGAGCAACTCGGGAATGGCGAACATGCCGAGAACCGGAATGAAGACCAGCGCCGAGCCCGCCCAGATACCGGGTAGCGAGAGCGGCAGGGTGATTCGCCAGAAGCGCGTCCAGG
>NZ_JDSS02000019.1:91358-128089 GCF_000584955.1 Candidatus Accumulibacter vicinus | reverse complement strand
GACCATGAATGGCAGGTGCACATAGACCATGCCGGCAATCACCGCGAAAGGCGTGTACAGCAGATCGACCGGGCCGAGGAGAATGATCCAGGCGTAGATGCGGATCAGGAAGTTGCTGGCCAGGGGCAGGATCACCAGCAGCACCAGCAGATTGCGATGACGCTGGCCGCTGCGGGCGATCAGCAAGGCCAGCGGATAGGCCAGCAACAGGCAGATCAAAGTGGTGGCCGCGGCGACCAGGAAGGAACGGCCGAAGATTTCGGCATAGATCCAGTCGCCGAGGAAGAAGCGGTAGGTTTCCAGGGACAGGGTGAACTGGCCATCCTGCATGGCCGGCACCAGTCCTCCGAAGTCACCTGGCTGCTGGAACGAGGCACCGACCATCAGCAGCGCCGGGACGAGAAAGAAAACCACCAGAAACAGGGTTGGCGGCAGGCTGACCAGCCATTTGGTCAACGACTCTCCTCGACCGACCGGACGGCTGCCTGTTTCAGTCACGCAGGTAGACCCCTGCGTCACGCTGCCAGCCGACTGCGACCGGGGCGCCGCGTTCGAGGAACCTGGCGCGTCCTGGCACCGCGTTGGTGAGCATCGCATCGAGGACGACCCTGTTTTCGAGCTCGATCTTGTAAACGGTGACGTCGCCGAGGTAAAGGTGGTCGCGAATGCGGCCATGGAAATGGTTGTCCAGCTCGGTCAGGTCCCCAGCAGTGACGATGCGCAGTTGTTCCGGGCGGACGGCAAAGGCACCCTGCTCGCCGGGGCTGGGTCCGACGATCGGTGTGCCGACAATCTCCCCGAGTCCAGCAGCGAACAGGCGCAGTCCATCGTGATCCGTTGCCCGCACTTCGACTGGCAGCAGGTTGATGGTGCCGATGAAATCGGCAACAAAGCGATTGCGCGGATAGCTGTAGATCTGCTCAGGGGCGCCGACCTGTTCGATACGCCCATTGTTCATGACCGCGATGCGGTGCGACACCGCCAGCGCCTCCTGCTGCGAATGGGTGACGAAGACGAAGGTGATGCCGACCTCGCGCTGCAGTGCGATCAGTTCCCCGGTGATCTGTTCACGCAGCTTGGCGTCGAGTGCCGCCAGCGGTTCATCGAGCAACAGCAGGCGCGGCTTGTTGATCAAGGCCCGCGCCAGGGCAACGCGCTGCCTTTGCCCGCCGGACAATTCGCGGGGAAACTGGCGAGCCTTGTTGGCCAGGTGCACCAGTTCCAGTGCCTCCTTGAGACGACTACTGATCTCGTCCTCGGACTTGCCGGCCATCTGCAAGGGGAAAGCGACATTCTGCGCCACGGTCATGTGCGGAAACAGTGCGTAGCTCTGAAAAACCGTGTGCACCGGCCTTTTTTCGGGTGGAATGCCAGCCAGTTCTTGCCCGTCGAGCAGTAGCTGGCCGGCGTCGGGTGCATCGAATCCGGCGATCAGACGCAGCAGGGTGGTCTTGCCACAGCCCGAGGGACCTACCAAGGTAAAGAACTCGCCCGCTCCGATCGACAGAGAAACGTCGTCGACGGCCTGGAGTTCGCCGAAACGGCGGCTGACATTGCGGATCTCGAGTAGCGCCATGGTTCGAATAGTGTAGCTCAGAAGACCTTGGTCAGTATAGTGGCCTGTCGGTGGAGGGCAGGGTGACTTTGCCCTCTCAGGCAATGGACGGGGAATCAATCGGTTGCTTTTCCCGCTGAACATTGTCCCGGAGAGTCTGGATAACTGCGAGATGGAACGTGATCTCGGTGCACTGGCTGTTCGGCTGATCGACAAGAGTGAAGAGGCTCGTTATCGGGAAAGGATGGCGCAACCTGACTCTCTAGGCGATCTGGCGAAGATCGGGCACACGCTTTGGTACGTCGCGCAACCAGGCGAAGCGTGGGCCGCCTTGCCGAGTTTTTCTGCGGCGGCCTGGAAATGCGGTGTTGATCGGCTGGGATGACCGACGCGTGGGCCAGATCGACAATTGACCGCAGTTGATAGGGGAACATATACTTTCGCCGTTAGGCTTGACTTGCCTTTCTTCGGCAAGTGCCATGAAACTCTCCCATGTGCCCGAGCAGATTCAGCGCGATGATGATAGGCCAAGGCGGCGTCGGAGCTGCCGGCTCGCGCGACTGGAAGTAGGGCGTATTCCGGCTTGCGCGCCGGAATGGCTCGATGGACGCGGAGCAAGCGCCGTGGATTCCCCCATTTCATCCCTCCGACCACCTCCCACTTGCGGGTGAGGAAAGATTCTTGAGTCACCCGTACGACGCTCACATCAAGCACAGGCGTACCCTTCTTACCCCCTGGTGCGCACTTCCCCCAGGAGCAAGCCATTGCCTTCACCCTCGCCTGAACCTGAAATATCCGCGCCAGCGATGCCCGCTTCGCAGATTCGCCAACTGGCACTGCAACTCGCTGCAGCGCTGACCGTTCTTTCGCTGGCCTGGCCTTACTATGGCATCCGCAACGAAGCGCTGCCCTGGCCACAAACGGCTTTCGCCATCGGCGGTGTCGCTGCGCTGTTCGCCGCTCTCAGCCGCCAGCCCTGGTGGTGGCGGCTGATACATGCATTCTTCGCGCCGCTGGCCTGGAGCGTTTCCAGTTTGGCGATCGACCCCGGCTGGTTCCTGCTCTTGTTCTTTCTGCTGCTGCTCGTTTATCGCGGCGCACTGACTGGCCAGGTCCCGCTCTATTTCTCCAACAGCCGAACTGTAGCAGCCATCGCCAAACTCACCGCCGACGTGCACGAACTGCGTTTTCTCGACCTCGGCGCAGGCATCGGCAGCATCCTGATTCCGCTCGCCCGGGAGCGACCTGGAGCACATTTCTGCGGCGTCGAAAACGCACCAGCGACCTGGCTCATTGGTCGCTTGCGTAGCGCCGGCCTGGCCAATTGCCACTGGCGCTGGGGCGACCTCTGGCAAACCAGCCTCTCCGGGCACAACGTGGTGTATGCCTTCCTGTCGCCGGCTCCGATGGCGGCATTGTGGGAAAAGGTACAAAGAGAGATGCCGCCGGGAAGCCTGTTCGTCAGCAACAGTTTTGCCGTACCGGGAGTGGTTGCCACGCGCGTCATTGAAATCGATGACGCACGACGGCTTTACTGTTACCAAATCTGAACGATCGGTACGTGCCACCCAGCCTAGCCTGTGGGGGTCGGCGGCGCTACCCGCCGCAAACCTTAAAACTTTGCTAAGATGAACTCTCCCCACCACAACCGGAGCACCATCATGCCCAATCTCGATTCCGTCACGGATCCTCTGAACTTCGCCAAAAAAATGTGGGGCGGCATGGGATTTTCACTGCCGAACCTGGTCACCCCTACCCTCAACATTGAAGAGATTGAACAAAAGATCAAGGATCTCAAGGCTGTCGAGAGCTGGTTGAAAATGAATCTGTCGATGCTGCAGATGACAATTCAGGGCCTCGAGATGCAATGCGTCACCCTCAATGCGGTGCGGGCGATGGGCCAGATGGCTAGCAGTTATACCGCCAACGCCACCGGCGGCGATGCCAGCCAAACCGGCACCCAGGTTGCCGGCAGCGGCAATGAAGCGCTCAGGCAGGCGGCACTGTGGCCACTGACCATGCTGCAGCAGATACAGGAACAGATGCAGAAGGCCGCCGCCACTGCGGTACAAGTCAGCCAGGCTCACGAAGACACCCCGAAAGCGTAGTGCAAGCGGCAACCCCAGGGCTGCTGTTGGCGCGATCCTGCTTCAGATGATCGACGCCTCCTGCAGTCTACGGATTTCGTCCGCACTGAAACCTGACTCACGCAGCACCTCTGCGCCATGCTCACCTGGCGACGGTGCTGCTCGTTCGACGGCGAAGACCCAGCCGGAGAGTTTCAGCGGCGGCGCGAACTGGGTCACACCATCCGCCTGTACGGCCATGTTCCGGGCAACGAACTGCGGATGTTTGAGAGCCTCGGCAACGCTGAGTACGGGCGTGACACAGCAATCGACACCGGTAAAGAAATCCTGCCATTCAGCCTGATTCCGACTGGCAAAGAGTTTTTCGAGTTCACGACGCAGTGCTGCTGCTGCCGCACCGCGCAGCCCATGCCTCGGCTTCCATTCGGGATGTTCCAGGGCATCACAGAAAAGATCCCAGAATTTCTTTTCCAACGGTGCAACCGCCATGTAGCGCCCGTCGGCGGTAGCATAAACCCCATAACCGGCGTCACCACCAGTCAACAGATCGGCGCCGCGCTGCGGTACCACCCCTGCAGTCTGAAGCGCGAAAAACGGGAAGAGGTTGTGCGCCAGTACCGCTTCACTCATTGCCACATCGACCAGGCGTCCCTGCCCGCTACGCTGCGCATCAAACAAAGCGGCGAGGATGCCCATCACCGCAGTCATCGCCCCACCCAGCAGATCACCGATCTGGAGATTGGGAATCGCCGGTTGGCCGCCGTCCACGCCGATCTGATCGAGAACGCCGGCAAACCCGATATAGTTGAGATCATGGCCTGCGTCCATTGCCAGCGGCCCGGTCTGGCCGTAACCGGTGATCGAACAATATACGATTCTCGGATTGACCGCCAACGATGCCTGGTAGCCAATCCCAAGCTTGTCGCTGACACCCGGCCGGAAGCTCTCGACGACAATGTCGGCCGCTCGCGCCAGGCGCAGAAATACCGCACGCCCTTGCGGGTGCTTGAGGTCGAGGCACAGACCACGCTTGTTGCGATTGACGCTACGGTAGAAGACGCTGACACCGTCCGGGCCGTTGCCGAGGATACGTGCGTAGTCACCGGCGCCATGATCTTCGATCTTGATCACGTCAGCGCCCAGATCTGCCAGATGCAGGGTAGCAACCGGACCGGGCAGCAATCGCGTCAGGTCGAGAACGCGCACACCGCTCAACGGGCCGCCGCTCATGTGTTCGTCTCGCAGGGCGCCAGCCAGTTGGCATCGATGTCCAGTACCCCCCCTTTGTACAGCTTCTGGCCGAGAAACTGCCCGCGATAAAGCCATCCGATGCCGCCGTGCTGCGGCGACCAAGGTGTTTCCCATGCCTCAACGGCAACTCGCAGGCGCAGCACGGGGACTTCCTGAACCTCGGACTCCTTGTCCACGCAAGGCATCGCCGCCGCCAGGCGCAATTGGTCAGCCTGCGTATAGGCGGATGCCTGCTTGCCGATGTGTGGGCAAAGGTTCGCTATCCGCCTTTCGCTGGATAGATCCACAATCAGGCCCTTGAACCAGTAGGTCGGTGCCTTCAACAGCCAGCCTGCCCCGCCCTCGCGAAAGATGACGCAATCGCCGATTTGCAGGCCGGATGCTGCTCCCACCGCATGGTCAGCACGCGCCGGAGCGACAAGCAGCCAGGCCGCGATGGCAGCGCCCATCAGCGACATTGACGAAATGTTCAACTTGTCGTCATTGGCGGGAATATTTTTAGAGCCAGGGATCAACTCGAGTTCCAAGAGGTTTCATTCGGGCCACATGGTTCAACTCACTCACGATAGCCAGCGCTTGCGGCGACGATAATGCTTCACATCGCGAAAACTCTTGCGCCCGACCGATGACAGTCCCAGGTAGAACTCCTTGACATCTTCGTTGGCGGCCAGATCGCTGGCACCCCCCTCCATCACTACCCGGCCGTTTTCCAGAATATACCCGAAGTCGGCATAGCGTAGCGCCATGTTGGTGTTCTGCTCCGCAAGCAGGAAAGTCACGCCTTCCTTCTGATTCAGATCCTTGACGATGGCAAATACCTCGTCCACGATCTGTGGTGCCAGACCCATCGACGGCTCGTCGAGCAGCACCATGCGCGGATTGGCCATCAACGCCCGTCCGATCGCGCACATCTGTTGCTCACCGCCCGAGGTGTAGGCCGCCTGGCTGCTGCGGCGGGTCTTGAGACGAGGAAAATAGGCGTAGACCTTGTCGAGCGTTTCAGTAATCGCGGCTTTGCCGTCGCTGCGCGTGTAGGCGCCGGTCAACAGGTTTTCCTCGATGCTCAGGTGGGCGAAACAGTGTCGTCCTTCCATGACCTGGATCACACCGCGCCGGACCAGTTGCGCCGGAGACAGTGCTTCGATGCGCTCGCCGCGCAAGTCGATCGTGCCTTTGGTCACTGCCCCACGCTCACCGTGCAGCAGATTGCTCACCGCCCGCAGGGTCGTCGTTTTGCCAGCGCCATTGCCCCCGAGCAGAGCAACGATTCCTCCCTCGGGAACGCTGAATGAAACCCCCTTGAGAACCAGGATCACGTGATTGTAGATCACCTCGATGCTATTGACACGGAGCAGGATATTGTTGGCGTCGCTCATGGCATCATGACTTTCATCATGCGTGATGGCGGTCCTGGCCATCACCGTTGGGGCCGCTCTCCCGCAAGCGGGAGAGCGGATAAAGGGCTCGTCCGGCGCGCCCTGACTGCGAGTTTTCCGCAATCTATAACTTGCACTCGTCAGGGGTGCGCGGCTTCAGTTTCTTTTCTTCGGCGTACTTGCCCGAGGCCAGCATCACCATCGGACGCAGAACCTTCTCGTCGGCCTGGTACCAGTCGGAGCTGAATTCCCACTTGCTGCCATTCCAGGTATGGACGCGCACCCACGATGACCCCATGTGATCGAGGCAGGAAGTCTGCACCGGCCGCATCACGCCGGCAAAACCCATGCCGTCAAGGGTCTTCTGGTCGAGGCTGAGGTTTTCAAGGCCCCAGCGAACCTGCTCGCCGGTCATCACCTTGCCCTTGCCATAACGCTCCTGGGCCTTGCGGACGCCTTCAACACCGAGCATCGCCGACAACAGGCCACGCATATAGAGGACCTGCCCGACCTCGTTTTTCGGCCCGGTACCCTGTCCCTTGGCATATACCAGATCAAGCATGTCCTTGACGACCTTCGAATTGGGCTCGGCACCATGCTGCAGCGTCAACGCACTGTATCCCTTGGCGCCTTCAGCAACATCCTTGACGTCGGGCTCGGCGCCCGCCCACCAGATGCCCATCATCTTGTCACGCGGATAACCGGTGGCCTGCGCTTCGCGCAACGCGGTCGAGTTCATCACCCCCCAGCCCCAGAGCAGCAGGTAGTCCGGTTTTTGCTGCCGGATCTGCAGCCAGGTGGCCTTCTGCTCGACACCGGGGTGTGCTACCGGCAGCAACTGCACTTCGAAACCATAGGTCTTGCCCAGTTCCTGCAGGATCGGAATCGGCTCCTTGCCGTACGGGCTGTCATGGTAGACCAGCGCGATCTTCTTGCCCTTCAGCTTGGCGGCCCCCCCTTCCTTCTTGGCGATATGCTGGATGGCCACTTCGGCGCCGACCCAGTAAGTCCCCAGCAAGGGGAAGTTCCAGGTAAACACGGCCCCGTTCTGTGATTCGCTGCGACCGTAGCCTGCGGTAATCAACGGGATCTTGTCGACCGGCGCTTTCTCGGTCAAGGCAAAGGTGATCCCGGTCGACAATGGCTGGAATAACGTCCCGCCGCCGTTTTTACCCTTCAAACGCTCATAGCATTCAACGCCGCGGTCAGTGGCGTAAGCCGTCTCACATTCCTCGAAACTGATCTTGACTCCATTGATCCCACCCTTAGCATTCACCAGCTTCAGGTAGTCAACGTAACCATTGGCCCATTGACTGCCGTTGGCGGCATAGGCACCGGTGCGGTAGACCAGGACCGGGAAAAACTGCTCCTTGACTTGCGCCAGGGCCGTTGGTGCGGTCAGTAGCGACGACAGAACCACGGCGGTTGCCGAAACCGTCAGGGCAAGCTTGCTTAGTTTCATCAGTGTCTCCTCTTGTTGTCATTGCAGTGGTACGTAAAAACGCTCCAATCGCAGCGAAACCCGCCCCGGCCGCGCCTCAGTGTGGAAATGGCCAGAGCCGAAGTTTTTCCTTGCCGGTAGACCACAGGCGAGCAATGCCATGCGGTTCCTTGATCAGAAAGAAAATGATCAGTCCGCCAAAAAGGATCAACTCGGCGTGCGATACCCCGGCGGTGGAAATGCTGATCCCGAACAACGCTCCGAAAGCTGGCAGGAACTGATTCAGGGCGATGGGCAGAATGACAATAAAGGCTGCCCCGAAGAAACTCCCCATGATCGTACCCAGGCCGCCGATGATGACCATGAACAGCAACTGGAATGATCGATCGACCGAGAAGGCAGCAGGCTCCCATGAGGCCAGATGGATGAAACCCCACAGGGCGCCGGCCGTGCCGACGAAAAAGGAACTGACGGCAAAAGCCGAGAGCTTGGCAAAGAGCGGCCGGATGCCGATTACCTCGGCGGCGACATCCATATCGCGAATCGCCATCCACTGCCGGCCGACCGCACAACGCGTCATGTTTTTCGCCAGCAACGCGAACACCGTCAGGAACATCAGGCAAAACAGGTACTTGTTGACCGGAGTGTCAATCTGCCAGCCCATGATCTGAAGATTGGAAACCGAAACGGAGCCTGAAGAGGCATGGCCGGTAAACCAGGGAACACGCAGAAAGACCCAGTCGGTGAAGAACTGTGCCGCCAGGGTGGCGACCGCGAGATAGAGTCCGCGGACGCGCAGACTCGGGATGCCAAAAAATATGCCCACGCCGGCAGCGGTGACGCCACCCAGCAGCAAGGAAACCAGCAACGGCAGGCCTTCGATGCGTATATGGAAATTGTAGGCCGCGTAAGCTCCTACCGCCATGAAGGCTCCGGCACCGAGCGTGATCTGCCCGCAGAAACCGACCAGAATGTTGACCCCGAGCGCCGCCAGCGACAGGATCAGGAAGGGAATCAGGATCGCGCGCAGCAGGTATTCGTCGACCAGCAACGGTACCCCGATGAAGGCCACCACCAGGAGACCGAAAATCGCCCAGCGATCCTGTGCAATCGGAAAAATCTGCTGATCGGCAGCGTAGGAGGTCTTGAACTGACCATTTTCTCTGTACAGCATCTGTCTGCTCTCCGATTAGACGCGGTCGATGATCTTTTCGCCGAACAGGCCTTGTGGCCTGAACAGCAGGAAGAGCAAAGCCAGTTGGTAGGCAAACCAGATTTCGATGCCGCCACCAATCATCGGTCCGAGATAGACCTCCGAGACCTTCTCGCCAACACCGATGATCAGTCCGCCGATGATCGCGCCAGGAATTGAGGTGAGACCGCCGAGAATGACCACCGGCAAACCACGCAGCGCCACCGTCGCCAGCGAAAACTGTACGCCCAGCTTGGAACCCCAGATCACCCCGGCGACCAGCGCCACCAAGCCAGCTACGCACCAGACGATCACCCAGATACGATTCAGCGGAATACCGATCGACTGGGCTGCCTGGTGATCGTCGGCAACGGCTCGCAAGGCCCGCCCGGTGGCGGTCTTCTGGAAAAACAGCGCCAGCAGGCCAACCAGCACCGCCGCGATCAAGGCTGCGACGAAATCCTCCTTGTTGATCAGCAGGCCGCCCTCAAAGGTCCCTTCGAGGATCATCACCGGCTCCTTGGGCATGCCGACGTCGATCTTGTAGACGTCGGTACCGAAGACGCTGGTGCCGACGCCTTCAAGAACGTAGGCGATGCCCAGGGTCGCCATCAGCAAAGTCGCGCCCTCCTGATTCACCAGGTGACGCAGGACCAGACGCTCAATCAGCCAGGCGACGACAAACATCAGCGCGCCGGCCAGGCAAAAGGCGATCGTATTGGCCAGCCATGCACTGTCGATGCCCAGGTGATCCGGGAGCCACGCCGAAAAACGGGCCATCGCCAGGGCTGCGAACAGCACCATCGCACCCTGTGCGAAGTTGAACACCCCCGAGGCCTTGAAGATCAGCACGAAACCCAGTGCGACCAGCGAATACAACATGCCGGCCATCAGTCCACCAATCAGTGTTTCAAGAAAGAAACCCATCCGATGCTCTCCTCAGTGACTGGCGCCAAGGTAGGCGCTGATGACTTCCGGATTGGCTCTGACCGCGTCGGGATCTCCATCGCCGATCTTCCTGCCGTAATCGAGAACCACCACCCGATCGGAAATGTCCATCACCACCGCCATATCGTGCTCGATCAGCACGATCGTCGTGCCGAACTGATCATTGACGTCGAGAATGAACCGACACATGTCCTGCTTCTCTTCGACGTTCATGCCGGCCATCGGCTCGTCAAGCAGAAGAATGCTCGGCTCCATGGCCAGCGCCCGGCCAAGGTCGACGCGCTTTTGCAGACCGTAGGGCAGGCGGCCAACCGGCGTCTTGCGAATATGCTGAATCTCGAGGAAATCGATCACTTCCTCAACTTTGGCCCGGTGCAGAAGTTCCTCGCGCCGCGCCGCTCCCCACCAGAATGCCTGCTGGATCAGATTGCTTCGGATCTTGAGATTACGCCCGGTCATCAGATTGTCGATCACGTTCATGCCCTTGAACAGGGCGATGTTCTGAAAGGTGCGTGAGATACCCGCCCTGGCTGCCTTGTAGGGGTTCATGCGGCTGAAGTGCTGGCCACGCAGGATGATCTCCCCCTTCTGTGGGCGGTAAACCCCATTGATCACGTTGAGCATCGAACTCTTGCCTGCGCCATTCGGGCCGATGATCGCCCGGATCTCGTGTTCGCGAACGTCGAACGAGATGTCGGTCAGCGCCTTGACCCCACCGAAGGACAGGGAGACGTTTTTCAGGTCGAGAATGATTTCTCCGCTTTGCCGACTCATCAGCTGATCCTCCCGGCAACTGCAAAAGTCTTCGGATCGCTGATGACGAGATCGGCAGCCACCCTGCCCTGTCGCCCGTCCTCGAACTTCACTGCAGTTTCGATGAACTGCCGTTCTCTGCCGTTGTACAGCGCGTCGATCAGCACTGAATATTTCTCGGCAACGAAATTGCGGCGCACCTTGCGCGTGCGAGTCAATTCATCATCGTCGGGATCGAGTTCCTTGTGCAGGATCAAAAAACGATGAATCTGCGAATCGGCCAAGGTGCCCTCCCCCACCAGTTCGCCATTGACTTGCTCGATGCATTCCTGAATCAGCCCATAGACCTCGGGCTTGGCCGCCAGGTCGGTATAGCCTGAATAAGCAAGGCCGCGCCGCTCCGCCCAGTTGCCGACCGCGCCGATGTCGATGTTGATGAACGCACAGACCATCTCGCGGCGATCACCGAAGACCACGGCTTCCTTGATGTACGGGAAGAACTTCAACTTGTTTTCAATGTAATTGGGTGCATACATCGCACCATTCGCCAGTTTGCCAACATCCTTGGCGCGATCGATGATCTTGAGGTGACCGTCATCGTCGAAAATTCCCGCATCACCGGTCATGAAATAACCGTCGGCGTTGATCGCTTCAGCCGTCGCATCCGGCCGCTTGTAATACTCCTTGAGCAGCATCGGACCCTTGACCAGGATCTCGCCATTATCGGCGATCTTGACCTCGACACCTGGTGCCGGCTTGCCGACGCTGTCAAACTTGATCTGACCGTCGGGCTGCAGGCAGACATAAGCACAGGTTTCGGTCTGACCGTAGAGCTGCTTCAGATTGATGCCGATTGATCGATAGAAACGGAACAGGTCGGGGCCGATCGCCGCTCCGGCAGTATAGGCGACGCGGATGCGACTCATGCCGAGAACATTCCTCAGCGGCCCGAAAACGCAAACCTTGCCCAATGCGTAGAGCAGCCGGTCGGCGAACGAGACCGGCTGGCCGTCGAGAATCTGGGCACCGCTGCGCCGGGCGACGGCCATGAAGTATTGGAACATTTTCTGCTTGATGACGCTTGCATCTTCCATGCGGATCATCACCTGCGTCAGCAGGTTCTCGAAGACGCGGGGTGGCGCGAAGTAGTAGCTTGGCCCGATTTCGCGCAGGTCGGTCATCACCGTTTCGGCTGACTCCGGACAATTGATCGTGAAACCGGTGACCATCGCCTGTGCAAATGAAAACAGGTGGTCGCCAACCCAGGCCATTGGCAGATACGAGAGAATGTCCTCATCAGCGGTCAGACGGTCGAAATCCGCCCCCCCTTGTGCCGCGCTGATGAAGGCATGGTGGGTCAGACACACTCCCTTGGGCTTGCCCGTCGTCCCCGAAGTATACAGCATCACACTTACATCATCGGAGCGGCCCGCGGCGACCTCGGTGCTCAGCAGATCCGGGTGATTGCGGTTGTGAATCCGTCCCATCGCCATCAACTCGCGGATGTCGTGGATGAAAGGCTGCGTATAGTGACGCATGCCCCGCGGATCGTCGTAAAGCACATGCTCGAGTTGTGGCAGTTGATCCTGGATCTCGAGCAACTTGTCGACCTGTTCCTGATTCTCGACGAAGACAAAACGGATTTCCGCATCGAGCAGGGCGAACAGCATTTCGCTGGCGACTGCGTCCTGGTAGAGTGGCACGGGCACGCCGCCAAGACATTGCGCGGCGGTCATCATCATGTACATACGCGGCCGGTTTTCGCCGACGATAGCCAGATTCTCGCCACGTTGAAAACCCATTTCTGCGAGACCACAAGCAAGTGCGCGAACCTCTTCGGCCACATCGCCCCAGGTCCAGCACTGCCAGATCCCCAGATCCTTCTCGCGCATCGCCGGTTTGCTGGCACGTACTTGCGCATGTTGAATCAGCAAGCGCGGAAAGGTATCCAGCGCTTGCGAAGAGGCCATGTCCGGCATCTCATCTCCTCCGGTGCGCTGACCATCAGAACGCTGATGGCCAAGCCCTTGTCGTTATTCTGGCAATTCTAGTCCTTTTTCACGGATAATCATTGTGCAACGCCACATTGCCGCTCCGGATCAATGGCATAACGCTCCAGCATGCTCCTCCAGACTTCGCATCAGCTTAAGTGTTAAGTGACGCGAGCACTGACGCTGTCCTCGGCCAGCGGCCTCAAGACTTCCAGCGCAGCGGAATTGAACAAGCCATTGATTTGGGTTAGTATTCCGCGCGGCGAGGGGAAGGACTTGTTAACACCTGGTCAATGCGCTGCAGAAATCGCAGCAAAACCGCTTCAACAAGACAACATCGGAGGATGACATGAGTAGTGTTATGTACGAGCGAATGCGGGTCAATCCCAAATTCCAGAAATTAGTTAGCGAGCGGGGACGCTTCGCGTGGACTCTGTCGGCCATCGTGCTGATCCTTTTTTATGGATTCTTCATGCTGGTCGCCTTCAACCCGGGACTGCTTGGTCAGAAGATTGCCGAGGGATCGATGTGGCCGATCGGCTATACCATCGAGCTTTGCCTGTTCATCTTTTTCTGGCTGCTGACCTTTGTATATGTTCGCCGCGCCAACGGCGAGTTTGATGATCTGACTTCCGAAATGATCAAGGAAGCCCAGAAGGAGAAGCTATGATGCAGCGACTGACCTCGGCACTTTTCCTGCTCGTCCTCTCCGGCCTGGCTATTGCCGGCCCGGCCGTAGACGCAGGCGGGGCCAAACAGGCGACCAACTGGCACGCGATCATCATGTTCCTGATCTTTGTCGCACTGACCATGGGGATCACCTACTGGGCGGCCAGCCGTACCAAGACCACTGCCGACTTCTATACCGCCGGTGGGGGCATCACTGGCTTCCAGAACGGTCTGGCAATTGCCGGCGACTACATGTCGGCAGCAACGCTGCTCGGTCTGACGGCGATGGCCTACACCCAGGGCTACGACGCCTACATCTACATGCTGGCGTTTTTCGCCGGCTGGCCGATCATCCTCTTCCTGATGGCCGAGCGGCTGCGCAACCTGGGACGTTTCACCTTCGCCGACATCACCTCGTACCGCCTCGACCAAGGCAAGGTGCGCACCATGGCGGCGCTCTCGTCGCTGGTTGTCGTCGTTTTCTACCTGATCGCCCAGATGGTCGGTGCCGGTCAGCTGATCCGACTGTTGTTCGGCCTCGACTACAACATCGCGATCTTCGTCGTCGGCATCCTGATGATGGTCTACGTCACCCTCGGCGGCATGGTGGCGACGACCTGGGTGCAGATCATCAAAGCCTGCATGCTGCTCTTTGGTGGTACGCTGACGCTGCTGCTGGCGTACGTCCAGTTCGGCTTCTCGCTGACCGACCTGCTGCAGAAGGCCGAAGCGGTCCACAAGCTCGGACCCAAGCTGATGGCACCGGGCAGCCTGCTCGCCGATCCGATCACCGCCATTTCGCTCGGCCTCGGCCTGATGTTCGGCACCGCCGGTCTGCCGCACATCCTGATGCGCTTCTTCACCGTCGGGAACGCCAAGGAAGCCCGGAAATCGGTACTCTATGCTTCCGGCTTCGTCGGCTTCTTCTTCAATGTCATCTTCCTGATGGGCCTGTGTGCGATCATCATCGTCGGACAGAATCCGGAGTTCTTCGAGGGTGGAACCGTCGGCGGCAAACTGATCGGCGGCGGCAACATGGTCGCCATGCACCTCGCCAAGGCGGTTGGCGGCAACATGCTGCTCGGCTTCCTGGCGGCGGTGGCTTTCGCGACCATCCTGGCGGTCGTCTCGGGTCTGGCACTCGCGGGGGCCTCGGCAATCTCGCATGACATCTATGCGCGCGTGATCCGCAAGGGGCAAGCTACCGAGAAAGAGGAGATCCGTGTTTCCCGCTACGCAACGATCGGCCTCGGCATGCTGGCCATCGTGCTCGGCATCCTGTTCGAGAAAATGAACATCGCCTTCATGGTCGGTCTGGCCTTCGGTGTGGCTGCCGCAGCCAACTTCCCGGTGCTGATTCTGTCGATGTACTGGAAGGGGCTGACGACGCGCGGTGCCCTGTGGGGCGGCTACGGTGGTGTCACCTCTGCAGTCCTCTTTGTCCTCTTCTCGAAGTCGGTATGGGTTGACGTACTGGGCAACAAGGCCGCCTTGTTCCCCTACACGCAGCCAGCGCTATTCGCGATGCCGATCGCCTTCATCTTTGCCTACATCTTCTCCAAGAGCGACACGGGGCCCCGCTCCAAGCTGGAGCAAGAGGCCTTCGAAGACCAGTACGTGCGCGCGCAGACGGGTTTCGGCGCTTCCGGCGCCAGCCACTAAGCAGTTCTTGGTTTTTTCACATAACCCTGGCGGCGCAGAAGCCCGCCAGGGTTTTTTTATGGCTACGCAGCATGTGCTATCGCACAGACCATATCCCACCTCAAGTTCCACGATGATTTTCCGTGAACCAGAGAATGATCAGAACGAATGACGAGGGGTCCCTTCATGCATCCAGGCATCAGGTTTCTTGCCACCGGTCTCGCCCTCTTCATGCCGGCAATTTCGTCGGCAGCCTGGCAGGTGATTTCCGCCGAACCAGGAAAACGCGTCGAGATCGACCGCAGCAGTATCCGAAAGGATGAGAGCGGGAAGACCGTAGCCCTAGGGCGTATCGTTCTCGAAAAACCGATCATCGATCCAAAAACCTCTTCGTCGTACCGGATTGTGCAGGCCTTCAGCCGCTACGACTGTACCTCGCGCAGCTACAGCACGCTGAAACGCAGCTATTTCAAGGAGGAAGGCGAACTGCTCCGGGAAGAAGACGTCAAGGGACAACTCGAGATGCCGGTCCGTTCGGGCATGCTTGACGACAAGCTGCTGCGAGAAGTCTGCCGACCGAAACCGGGGCCCGAAACCGCCCTGGCCGCCAGCCGAACCGCCGACAAGGTCAATGAAGCAAGCGGCGAACTGCGCAAAGCGAACGAGGCGCTGGTTCAGAAGGAAGTCAGACGCGCCAACCTGCAAACCCTGGCGACCGAAAGGATGGTACCCGAGGTGAAACCGGCAACGGGAGCTAAACCGCTTGCGCGCGTCGCGGTTGCTGCCCCGGCGATGCTTGCTGTTGCTGCGCCAGAGCCCCACCGCGCAGCGAGATCACGGCCAGCGGCCAGCGATCAATCCCCCGTCGCCCCCTACGCACATGCACATGTTCACTGGGCTTACGAGGGTGAGGGCGGACCCGAGAACTGGGGCAAGCTGAGACCGGAATTTGCCACCTGCGACACCGGCAAGCGGCAATCTCCCATCGATATTCGCGAGGGTTTCCGCGTCGACCTCGAAGCAATTGAATTCAACTATCGACAGTCACCGTTCCGCGTCGTCGACAATGGCCACACCATCCAGGTCGAGGTGAACGGTAACAGCATCCGCCTGCATGGCAAAACCTACGATCTGATCCAGTTTCACTTTCACCGTCCCGCCGAGGAGCGTATCAACGGCAAATCCTTCGACATGGTCGCGCATCTGGTGCACAAGTCGGAGGAAGGCAAGCTTGCTGTCCTCGCTGTGCTGCTCGAGAAGGGCATGGAAAATCCGCTGATCCAGACAGTATGGAACAATCTACCGCTGGAGAAGAACGAATACGTCAGTTCAACGGGGCCGGACATCGACGTCGCGCAGTTACTGCCCCAGGACCGTAGCTACTATACCTATATGGGCTCGCTGACGACGCCTCCATGTTCCGAAGGGGTGCTCTGGTTGGTGCTCAAGCAACCGCAACAGATCTCGCCTGAGCAATTCTTGATTTTCACTCGACTGTACCGGCACAATGCCCGGCCAGTGCAGCCGAGCTTCGGCCGGATGATCAAGGAGTCGCGCTGAAGCTGGCGTCTTGCCGCCGTGGTACCATGCTTGCCCGCCCGCCCATTACCTGACATATGCACAAAGGAATTGAATCGACGGCCGCTGCCGTGACCGAACGCGCTATTGGTCGAGCACACGCGCTGGCGAGTTCCTTCCTGGCATCGCTACCGGAGCGCTTGGTCAGTCATGTTCCTTCACCGGAGGAGATGGCGACTGCACTGGATGAGCCGCTTCCCGAAACCGGAAGCGATCCTGCCGCTGTGCTTGATGAGTGGTTTACGCGTGCCGAGCGCGGCATCACCGCGTCGCCAGGCCCTCGCTTTTTCGGTTTCGTGAATGGTGGCGTCACGCCCGCCGCGCTGGCCGGGGACTGGCTGGCCTCGGCCATTGACCAGAACGCTGGACTATGGGCCAGCAGCCCCGCGGCGGCACAGACCGAGCTCGTCGTCCTGCGCTGGCTCAAGGATCTCTTCGGACTGCCCGCAGAATGGTCCGGCGCAATGACCAGCGGCGCGACAATGGCCAACCTCGTCGGTCTGATCGCTGCGCGGCAATGGGCCGGTCAATGCCTTGGCTTCGATGCGTCGGGCGATGGTCTGGCAGGTCATCCGCCCATTCATGTCGTCTCGAGCACCGAGATCCACCTCAGCGCCCGCAAATGCCTGGGCACACTCGGTTTTGGTCGCAATCAGGTGCGCAAGGCGGCCGCACCGGGCGGCTCGGTGGACATTGCGGCGCTGGCAGAGCTGCTCGGTGAGATCAGTGGGCCGGTGATCATCGTCGGCAACGCCGGCGAGGTAAATACCGGCCACTTCGACGACCTCGCTGCGCTCGCCGATCTGCGCGATGCCCACCCAGGCGGCGCCTGGCTGCATGTGGACGGCGCCTTCGGGCTGTTCGCCGGCACATCGCCCCGCTTCGCACACCTGAGCCTCGGCATCGAGCGCGCGGACTCGGTAGCCTCGGATGCACACAAGTGGCTGAACGTTCCCTACGACAGCGGCTTTGCCTTCGTGCGCGATGCCGCAATCCTCCGCGAGGCATTTCTGACGAGCGGCGAATATGTCCTCGGCAGCGCCGGCTGGGATCCCTTCACGCATGTCCCCGAAATGTCTCGCCGCTTCCGCGCGCTCGCCGCCTGGTGTGCGCTCAAGGCCTTCGGCAGGGAAGGATATCGCGCGCTCGTTGAGCGCTGCGTCGACAATGCTGCCGCCTTTGCAAACTGGGTCGAGGCAACACCGGGCCTGGAGTTGATGAATTCCGCGCCGCTCAACATCGTCTGCTTTCGCATTATTCGCGAGGGACTGGACAGGGCGGCGACCGACGATCTCAATCGCGCGGCAGTTCGCGCAATCCAGATCGATGGCCGCGCCTTCCTGACCGGAACTCTTTGGCATGGTCACGCAGCGATCCGTGCCGCATTCGACAACTGGCAAACCACGCTTCAAGACGTCCACATACTCCAGTTTGCCGTCACGCGCGTTGCCGGCTTACTCTGACCGAGGTCAGGCCCGTTGTCTATCAAACCGGACCCGACAGGTCGCCAGTCTTGCTATAGTTCACACCCCTGCGTACCCCAACGGTGTCAATGCTTGTCCTTCCACACGGGCGGTTTTTGGCCGTCGAAAGCTTCCTGATGAGTACCCTCTTGAGCGAATCCCGGAATGAAAGTCAGTTCCCTCCCGAAATCCTGCGCGAAGTCGCCAGACGCCGCACCTTTGCCATCATCTCTCACCCCGACGCGGGCAAGACAACACTGACCGAAAAGCTGCTCCTGTTCGGCGGCGCCATTCAGCTTGCCGGCACCGTCAAGGGACGCAAGAGCGCTCGCCACGCCACCTCGGACTGGATGGAGGTCGAGAAACAGCGCGGCATTTCGGTAACCAGTTCGGTAATGCAGTTCGAATACCAGCAGCACACCATCAATCTGCTCGACACGCCAGGCCACGAGGATTTCTCCGAAGACACCTACCGCGTCCTGACCGCCGTCGATGCTGCGGTGATGGTCATCGACGCCGCCAAGGGTGTCGAAGCGCAGACCATCAAGCTGCTCAACGTGTGCCGCATGCGCAACACGCCGATCATCACTTTTGTCAACAAGTTCGACCGCGAGGTGCGCGAGCCATTCGATCTGCTTGGAGAGATCGAAGCGGTGCTTGGCATCGAATGCGCGCCGATCACTTGGCCGATCGGCATGGGCAAGACCTTTCGCGGCGTCTATCACCTGTTGAACGACTGTCTGCTGCATTTTTCCGCGGGTGAAGAGCGGCGCAGTGAATCGGCGATCCTCGACGGTCTTGATAACCCACTCCTCGACGCCCAGTTCCCGGCCGAGGTGAGCAAACTGCGCGAGGACGTTGATCTGATTCAGAGCGCCAGCAGCCCTTTCGATCTGGTCGGTTTTCTCGCAGGGCGACAGTCACCGGTATTCTTCGGGTCGGCAATCAACAACTTCGGTGTGCAGGAGATCCTGCAGGCGCTGCTCGACTGGGCACCGCCGCCGCAGGAGCGTGACGGTGGCAAACGTCTGGTACAACCCGGAGAGGCGACTTTCAGCGGCTTCGTTTTCAAGATTCAGGCCAATATGGACCCCAAGCACCGCGACCGGATCGCCTTCTTCCGCGTCTGCTCCGGCCGCTACTCGCCGGGAATGAAGGTCAAACACCTTCGCCTCGATCGCGAAATGAAACTGGCCAATGTGCTGACCTTCATGGCCAACGAGCGGCTGCTGATGGAAGACGCCGTTGCCGGCGACATCATCGGCATCCACAACCACGGGAACCTGCATATCGGCGATTGCCTGAGCGAAGGGGAAACCTTGGGCTTCAAGGGCATCCCCTATTTCTCCCCGGAGCTTTTCCGCGCCGCGCGGCTGCGCGACCCACTGAAAAGCAAGCAGTTGCTGAAAGGCCTGCAGGAACTTGGCGAAGAAGGGGCGATCCAGGTCTTCGAAAACCTCGCCAGTGGCGCACTCTTGCTCGGCGCCGTCGGCAATCTGCAATTCGAGGTCGTCGCACACCGCTTAAAAACCGAGTACAAGGTCGATGCCATTTTCGAATCGGCCGATATTTACACGGCGCGCTGGCTGACTTTTCCCGACGATGCAACAAGACGCAATTTCGAGCGCGAACAGCTCCACCGCATGGCCAAGGATGTCGACGGCAATCCGGTCTACCTCGCAAGTACGCGCTACAACCTCGAGGTGACGAGTGAGAAATGGGCACGGGTCGGCTTCCACGATACGCGCGAGCACGGGCAGTTGTTCGTCTGACTCCTGCTCCCCCATTCCTCAAAACGGCAGGCCCTTTCCAGGTACGCAAGAGCATCAGAACCCTACGCAATTCACTCCAGCAACTTCCAGATTAAAGAAACGAGGCGGCCCATTGTCCGATACCCAGAAACTCCTGAGCTTTCTCGAGGCGCGCATCCTCGGCGTGCTGATCGAAAAGGAAAAGACGACACCTGACAGCTATCCGCTGACGCTCAACAGCCTGACCCTGGGCTGCAACCAGAAAACCGCTCGTGAACCGGTGATCAGCGTCCCGGATAGCGAGGTGCAGATGGCACTCGAAGAGCTGCGCGGCCGCGTTCTGGTGCTCGAAACCTATGGCGCATCGGGTCGTGTCCTGCGTTATGCACAGAATTTCGGCAAGGTGTACGGCGTGCCGCCGGCAAGCGTGGCGCTGCTCGCGATGCTGGTGTTGCGCGGCGCTCAGACGGTCAGCGAGTTGCGCGCCAACTGCGAGCGACTGTACCGCTTTGATGACAGCTCATCGGTGGAAGCTTACCTGCAGGAACTGGCTGAGCGCAGCAGCGGCGCTCTGGTCATCCGGCTGCCCAAGCAAGCGGGTTCCCGCGAACATCGCTGGGCGCACTTGCTTTGCGGCGCAGCCCATCCACCGTCCGACGAACTTCTTCGTGAGAGCGGTGCCGAGCGCAGGGAACTTGAAGAACGAGTGACACGCCTTGAGGTACAGGTCGCCGAACTACAGGCTACCCTCAAGGATCTCCTCTAATGGTCAGATCACCAGTCGCCAAGCAGCACCTTTTCAGCCCAAAACAGCCCGCTGATGGTCTTGGCATCCGTAATGGCGCCGCTGCGTACCGCTGCCAGCGCCTCATCCAGCGGCAGGCTGAGGAGATCCATGAACTCACCGCTGTCGAGGTTCTGATCCGCTTCGCGCCGTAGACCGCGAGCCAGAAAAATCTCGATCCGCTCATCCGAATAGCCGACGCAGGGGTGCATCACTCCGAGGTAACGCCATTCTGCCGCGCGGAAGCCGGTCTCTTCGAGCAACTCACGACTGGCGGTGGCAAGGATGTCTTCGCCAGGATCAATCTTGCCAGCCGGCAACTCGAGGAAAGAACGTCTGAGCGGATAGCGATACTGGCGTACGAAGAGGAGTTGACCATCGTCAAGCTCGGCGATGATTGCCACCGCACCCTGGTGTCGCACGTATTCCCGCAAGCACTCCCTACCGTCTGGCAATAAAACCCGGTCACGACGCAGATCCAGCAACCTGCCGCTGAAGATCTGCGTGCTCTCGAGAGTCTCTTCGTGGAGATGTGGATATTCCTCTTCCATGTCTTCAATTCCTTTGATTCCGCAATTGCCAATGCTCATGATAAATCGCAGCGCTTACTTTATTGACAATCATGACCGTTCTCCTCACTTTAGCTTCCTCCTTCCGCAACCAGACCAAGGAAGATCAGGGCATTGCGAACGCAACTTCGCTGGCAATGAAAACGCCCCGACTGGCGGGGCGCGTTCCGGTCAATGAAGAATACTGTCAGAGCGAGCGCAACAGTGCGAAAGCACAGAGCGACATCAGCGCCTGCGGAAAGATCCCGAGCAGAGCAACCGCCAGGCCATTGGCCGACATCAGCACCTTGACATCGAGTGGTGCTGCGATCGGCAGGGAGTTGGTCGGCTGATCAAAGTACATGATCTTGACGATGCGTAGGTAGTAAAAGCAACCGATCAGCGAAAAGATGATCGCAACGATAGCCAGCCACAGGTAACCTGCGGCAACCACCGCCTGCAGTACCGAGAACTTGGCAAAGAAACCGACGAAGAACGGTACGCCCGCCATCGAGAACATCATCATCATCATCATCGCGGCAAACCACGGGCTACGCTTGTTGAGTCCCTTGAAGTCGTCAATTTCATCCGATTCGAAACCGGCCCGCGCCAACAACAGGATCATGCCGAAAGTTCCGGCACTGGTCAGCACATAGGTAATGACATAAAACATCGACGAACTGTAGGCATTGAGCGCGAAACGCGCATCACCACCGACCACCCCGGTGACCATCCCAAGCAGCATGAACCCCATGTGCGAGATTGCCGAATAGGCCAGCATCCGCTTCAGGTTGGTCTGGGCGATGGCGGCAATGTTGCCGATGGCCATCGACATCACCGAAAGCAGGATCAACATCGACTGCCAATCTGCGGAAAGGACGATCAACCCATTGACCAGCAGGCGGATGACCATTGCAAATGCCGCCAGTTTTGGTGCGGTGGCAATGAACAGGGTCACTGCCGTCGGTGCGCCATGGTAGACGTCCGGAATCCACATGTGGAACGGCACCACACCCAGCTTGAAAGCGACCCCCGAGACCAGAAAGACCATGCCGAAAACAAGGATCGTCTGATCGGCCTGTCCCATGAACAGGCGCTCGGCAACGGCAGTGATTTCCAGGGTACCCGTCGCGCCATAAATCATCGACATGCCATACAGGAGAAGACCGGAAGCCAGTGCCCCCAAGACAAAATACTTCATCGCCGCCTCGGTCGCCGGAACCGAATCACGATTCATCGCCACCATTGCGTAAAGGGAGAGCGACAGCAATTCCAGACCGATATAGACAGTGACAAAATGGTTCGCTGAAATCATCACCATCATGCCCAGGGTGGCAAAAAGGGCCAGAGCATAATACTCGCCCTTGGCCATCTGCTCGCGCTCGAGGATATAGCCTCGGGAATAGAACAGAACCACCATCACCGTCAGGTAAAGAAGCAGCTTCAACAGGTCAGCCATCAGGTCGGCAACGTACATATTGCTGAAGGTGTAGCTGATCTCACCCGAACTCATCGAAAAGGTGATCACTGCCGCGCCGACCAGGGTCAACTGGGTGGAGACAAAAGTTGCTGTGCGCTTCCTGTCCTTGGCCAAGAGATCAAACATGAGGATCAGGCAAGCCATCAGCAAAATGAAGATCTCCGCAGCTGCGATGCGAAGGTCCGGCGTCAGGAACTGCATTTCGGCAAGAGTCATAGCGGCTACCAGTTATTGGATCTTGCTGAGGGCGACGTGACGCAGCAGCTCGTTGACCGAGCTGTGCATGACTTCAGTAAAGGGTTGCGGATAGAGACCCATGCCCAATGCGCCAATGGCGAAGAGGACGAAGATCAGAAATTCTCGTGCATTGATGTCGGCAAGTTCAGCCACATGGTGATTGGCCACGGCCCCAAACACCACTCGCTTGTACATCCACAGCGTATAGGCAGCACCGACAATCATGGTCGAAGCGGCGGCGAAAGCCACCCAGAAATGGTGATCGACGGCAGCAAGAATGACCATGAACTCGCCGACAAAGCCCGAGGTGGCCGGCAGACCGGCATTGGCCATCGCAAAAAGCATGAAGAATGCGGCAAATTTGGGCATCGTGTTGACCACACCACCATAATCCGCGATCTGCCGCGAATGCGCCCGATCGTACATGACGCCGATCGAGAAGAACATCGCGCCCGACACGAAACCGTGCGAGATCATCTGCACCAGCGCACCTTCGACACCCAGGGGGCTGAAGATGAAGAACCCAAGGGTCACAAAACCCATGTGAGCAATCGAGGAATACGCAACGAGCTTCTTCATGTCCTCCTGTGCGAGCGCAACGAAACCGATATAGATGATGGCGATCAGCGATAGCGCAATCACCAAGCCAGCGAGGGTATGCGAAGCGTCCGGGGTAATCGGCAACGAAAAGCGTAGAAAGCCATACGCACCAAGTTTCAGGGCGATCGCCGCCAGCACAATCGATCCTCCTGTCGGCGCCTCAACGTGCGCGTCGGGCAACCAGGTATGTACCGGCCACATCGGCACTTTGACCGCAAACGCTACCAGGAAGGCCAGGAATAGCCAAGTCTGCTCAGTCATGCCGATCGGCAACTGGTGCCAGTCGAGAATCGAGAAGCTGCCTCCGGAGGTGATGAACAGGTACAGCAGTGCGATCAGGAAGAGCAATGAACCGAAAAGGGTAAAGAGGAAGAACTTGAATGCCGCGTACACCCGCTTCGGACCACCCCAGATGCCGATGATCAGGTACAGCGGAATCAGTGACGCTTCGAAGAAGACATAGAACAGCAGGCCATCGAGTGCCGAAAAAATGCCGTTCAGCAAACCCGACATGATCAGGAAACCCGCATTGTACTGCGCCACCTTGCTGTCGATGACCTGCCAGCCGGCCAGGACGACAGTCACCGTGATGAAGCTATTGAGGATGACAAAAAGCATCGAGATGCCGTCAACACCCAAATGGTAGTTCACGTTGAAACGGGGAATCCAGGTCTTAAGCTCGACAAACTGCATCGCCGGGGTGTGCATATCGAAACCGGTATACAGCGGAATCGTCACCAACAAGCCTGCCAGCGCCCCGATTAGCGAGAGCGTCCGTGCCAGCGGTGCATTGCGATCGGAACCCGTCGCCAGGACAACCAAACCGGCGAGAATCGGAACCCAGATGGCAAGAGAGAGAAGCGGCGTGCCTGACATATCGTTCCCAGTCTTTCTCTAGCTCAGGCGCGCGTGACCCACAGGGTCATCAAGACGAACACGCCGATAATCATCGTAAAAGCGTAGTGGTAAATGTGACCCGTCTGGAACAGACGAACCAGGGTCGCAAACCAACCCACGAGGTGTACAGAACCATTGACGATGATGCCGTCGATCAGGCCAGCGTCGCCACCCTTCCAGAGGCCTCGGCCGAGCAGGCGTGCGCCACCGGCAAAGAACACGTCGTTGAACTTGTCAAAGTAGTACTTGTTGTCAAGCAGGGTGTATAGAAATCCGCAGCGTGCCTGGATGGTCTGCGGAATGTCCGGGCGCTTCAAATAGAGGAACCAGGCCAGCGCCACACCGAGAAATGCCAGCCAGAAAACCGCGGTGGTGACTGCATGTGTTGCCATGGCAAAAGCGCCATGGAAGTGATGCGCCAGTTCCTCGATGACCGGATGCGCCTTGGCATCAACGAAGATGGCGCCCTTGAAGTAGTCGCCGAACAGCATCGGCTCGATCGCAATATAACCGATGATCACCGAGGGGATCGCCAGCATGATCAGGGGTAAGGTCACCACCCACTGCGTCTCGTGTGGCTTCTGACCTGGCGCCAGGCCATGGTGCTCGGCATGCGCGTCACCTGCGGGATGCGCGTGCTCGTCATTCGTCGCATGATGGTCATGGGGAGCCGCCTTGCCGAAGCGCTCCTGGCCATGAAACACCAGGAAATACATGCGGAACGAGTAAAAAGCGGTCACGAACACGCCGGCCATCACGGCAACATAGGCAAAACCGGCGCCCGGGATGTGCGACAGGGCGACCGCTTCAATGATCGAATCCTTGGAGTAGAAACCGGCAAAGAAAGGTGTGCCGATCAGTGCCAGAGAACCGACCAGAGAGGTCATCCAGGTGATCGGCATATACTTGCGCAGCCCCCCCATGTTGCGAATGTCCTGATCGTGGTGCATGCCGATGATCACCGAACCGGCGGCGAGGAATAACAGCGCCTTGAAGAACGCATGCGTCATCAGATGGAAGATCGCCACAGAATAAGCCGAGACGCCAAGCGCGACGGTCATGTAGCCAAGCTGGGAGAGCGTCGAATAGGCCACGACGCGCTTGATGTCATTCTGAACGATACCTAGGAAACCCATGAACAGCGCCGTGATCGAACCGATAACGACGACAAAGGACAGCGCCGTATCGGAAAGCTCGAACAGCGGTGACATGCGCGCAACCATGAAGATGCCCGCAGTCACCATGGTGGCTGCATGGATCAGAGCAGAGATCGGTGTTGGACCTTCCATTGAATCGGGTAGCCAGACATGCAGGGGAACCTGCGCCGACTTGCCCATCGCGCCGATGAACAACAGGATGCAGATCGCCGTCATCAACGCCACCCCCCGACCTTCGCCAAACAGTTCGAGGCTGGTATGCGCGGCCAACTCCGGTGCCTTGGCGAAAACGGCGGCGTAATCGAGTGTGCCGAAGTGGGCAAGCACCAGACCTATGCCCAGGATGAAACCGAAGTCCCCGACACGGTTAACCAGGAATGCCTTCAGATTGGCGAAAATCGCCGTCGGCCGGGTATACCAGAATCCGATCAGCAAATAGGAAACCAAGCCAACGGCCTCCCAGCCGAAAAAGAGCTGCATGAAGTTGTTGCTCATCACGAGCATCAGCATCGAGAACGTGAACAGAGCAATGTAGCTGAAGAAACGGTTGTATCCAGGATCATCCTGCATGTAGCCGATGGTGTAGATATGCACCATCAGTGAAACGGAGGTGACCACCAGCATCATGGTGACCGTCAGTTGATCGATCAGGAAACCCACTTCAAAATGATAGTCGCCTGACGACAGCCACTGGTACACCGGGCCGTTGTAGGTATTGCCGGCCATCACGTCCTTGAAGATCACGTACGACACGAGGCAGGCGATCGCCACCCCGCCAGTAGTCACGGTGTGCGCCACCCAGCGCGGAATCACACGGCAAAACAGGCCAGCAATGATGGCCCCCACCAGCGGGGCCAGTGGAACCAGCAGGTAGAGCTTTTGCATTTCCATGTCAACCCTTCAGGCTGCCCAGATCATCCACGTGGATGGTCTTGAGATTGCGGAACAGCACCACGAGAATCGCCAGTCCGATGGCCGACTCGGCTGCAGCGACGGTCAGGATGAAGAACACGAAGACCTGTCCGGCGAGATCCTGCAAATAGTGGGAAAAGGCGATGAAATTCATGTTCACTGCCAGCAGCATCAGCTCGATCGACATCAATATGATGATCAGATTCTTGCGGTTGAGGAAGATGCCGACGACGCTGATCGCGAACAGAATCGCGCCCAGGATCAAAAAATGGGACAGTGTAAGCAAGGTGCCTCCCTGATTCCTTCTGCATGGGGCGGGACATTTTGCCACCCCTCTTTTTCAGTCTTGGTACTGCTGATCCAACCGCCTGCTCAGTCGCGCTTCTCCGCGGGCATCTGCAGCACACGCACACGATCCCTGGCTTTCACGAAAACCTGCTGCGACGCATCGACCGACTTGTTCTTGCGCTTCTCACGCTGCGTCAGTGCCACCGCGGCAATAATCCCGACGAGCAGAATGACCGATGCCAGTTCGAAGGGATACACATATTCGGTGAACATCAGCCGTCCAACGGCCTGGACGTTGCTGGCGTCAGAGGCCGCTTGTGGCACGCTGCTCTCGAATAGCCCCAGGTAATTCCCCCCCAGAACCAGCGCCATTTCAGTGACCATCAGCAAGGCAATGATCGCCCCCAGCGGCAGGTAACTCCAGAATCCTTCACGCAGGCGATCAAGGTTGATGTCGAGCATCATGACCACAAACAGAAAGAGCACCATCACTGCGCCGACATAGACCAGCACCAGGGCGATCGCCAGAAACTCGGCCTGCAAAAGCATCCACACCCCACTCGCGGAAAAGAACGCGAGCACCAGATAGAGCGCGGCGTGCACCGGGTTGCGTGCGGTAATCACTCGCAACCCGGCAAATACCAGAATCGCCGAGAGAAAATAAAAAACGAAGGTCTTGAATTCCATCGTGTCGGCCTGTCAGCGGTATTTCGAGTCGAGTTCGCGGTCTTCAGCGATCTGCGCTTCGTAGCGGTCACCATTGGCCAGCAACATCGGCTTGGTGTAGTAGAGGTCGCCCCGTGTCTCCCCGTGGTACTCGAAAATCCGTGTCTCGACGATGGCATCGACCGGGCAGGCCTCCTCGCAGAAGCCACAAAAAATGCACTTCGTCAGATCAATGTCGTAACGGGTGGTCCGCCGCGAACCATCCTCACGCTGATCCGACTCGATGGTAATGGCCAGCGCCGGACAAACCGCCTCGCACAACTTGCACGCAATACACCGCTCCTCACCATTCGGATAGCGTCGCAGCGCGTGCAGGCCGCGAAAGCGGAAGCCCTGCGGTGTCTTTTCTTCCGGGTACTGCACGGTGATCTTGCGGGCAAACATGTAGCGCCCGGTCACTGACAAACCCTTAAACAGTTCCTTGAGCAGGAGGCTGTTGAAAATTTCCTTCATCGAACCCATGACTAGCCTCTCACTTCCAGATGTTCAAGGGCGACATCATCCAGATGCCGACCACGACCAGCCATATCAGGCACAGCGGGATGAACACTTTCCAGCCCAGACGCATGATCTGGTCGTAGCGATAGCGGGGGAAGGTAGCGCGCACCCAGAGGAAGATGAACAGCACCGCAGAGATCTTCAGGAATAGCCACAGAATGCCATCCGGCAGGAAGCCCACCGGCGACAGCCAGCCGCCGAGAAACAGGATTGCCGTGAGCGTCGACACCAGAATCATGTTGGCATATTCGGCAAGGAAGAACACCGCGAAAGCCATTCCTGAATATTCAACGTGGAAGCCAACGATCTCGGATTCACCTTCCGCCAGATCGAATGGCGCACGGTTGGTCTCGGCAACGACCGAGGTCAGATAAACGACAAACATCGGCAGCAGCGGCAACCAGTTCCACGACAGGAATCCCAGCCCCTGATCAACGAAGTAACCCCGCCCCTGGCCGTTGACGATGTCGCCGAGGTTGAGGCTGTTCGAAACCATCAACACCACTACCAGCGCCAGCCCCATGGCAACTTCGTACGAAATCATCTGGGCTGCGGAGCGCATGCCCCCGAGAAAGGCATATTTCGAATTCGAGGACCAGCCCGAGAGAATGATTCCATAAACGCCGATCGAAGTAATCGACATGATATAGAGCAGGCTGGCGTTAACGTTCGCCAGGACCAGCGTGTCGTTGAACGGAACCACCGCCCAGGCGGCCAGTGCCGGCGCAAAGGCGAACATCGGCGCGAGCAGAAAGACGCTCTTGTCCGATCCGGTTGGAACGACCACTTCCTTCAACAACAGCTTCAGGCCGTCGGCGATCGGCTGAATCAGCCCCCAGGGACCGACACGGTTCGGGCCGATACGCACCTGCATCCAGCCGATCACCTTGCGTTCCCAGAAAGTCAGATAGGCAACGCAGAGCAGCAGCGGCGCGATGATCAGAACGATCTTGAGCAGGACCCAGACCAGCGGAAACACCGACCCGAAAATCCCTTGCAACAATCCCTGCAGCGCATCGATCATCATGCACGCTCCACGTTGATCGCACCGAACATTTCACCCAGTGCCGCTGTCGTCACATGCGCTGCCGCGACGCGAACACAGCCCGCCGGTACTGTCTCGTCGGCCCTGGCGGTGAGGACAGCTTCGCCGTTCCCCTGTCGGAGGCGTACCGGAACCCCGTCGGTGACGGCCAGCCTCGCCAGCGTTGCCGCATTCATGCGCGCTGTCGGGGCTACCGCATCACGCGTTTTCTGGAGTGCCGAAGCACGGCGAGCAAGCGGGTCGGCAAAATAGATCGGCACATCGGCAATGCGTTGCAACTCGCCAGCCGTCACCATCAATGACAGAGGAACGTCGCTGACACGGTTGTCGAGACCGGCAACAAAGGTGGTTCCCGCGGGAACTATTTCGTCTCTCACCTGCTCGCTCGAGTTCTGGTCGAAACCAGCTAGCGCCAGCAGATTGCCCAGCACACGCAGTACCTTCCAGCCGGGACGCGCATCGCCAAGGGGGCGAACGACCCCGGTAAAACTCTGGATACGACCCTCGGTATTTACGAAGGACCCGGAAGTCTCGGTAAAAGGCGTGATCGGCAGCAGGACATCGGCGTAGTCCTGCGCCGCGCCGTCGCCGAATGGCGTCAACATGACGACCAGCGCGGCTCCCTTGAGTGCGGCTACCGCCTGTTGCGGATCATAACAATCGAGTTCTGGCTCGACACCAAGCAGGATATAGGCCTTGCGGGGTTGAGCGAACATCTCGTAAGCGTTGAGCGCGGTCGGCAAAGCCTTCGCGAGATGCCCACCAACACTGTTCGCCGCTTCTCCAATGAAGCCACAGGTGGCACCGGTCAAACGTGCAAGCTCGACGGCCAGAACATGCAGTTGTGCCGCCTGTGGATGCTGCTCGGCGGCATTGCCGAGGAACACCGCCCGCTTCTCGCCATCGAGCAGACTCCTGGCAATCGCCTGGCTGGTCGCGCAAGGATCGATCGAATCCAGTCCGGCAGGCACTGCCTCGTTTTTCAATTGTGCGGCGGCCTTGACGACCGCAGCCAGTGCCAGCGGCAGATCAGCGGGAGAAACGGTCAGCTGCGCATGCAGATTGATCAGCGAATCGTCTCCACTTGATGAGAGCAAGCTGACTTTGCCCGATTTCTTGGCCAACTGACGCAAGCGCTGGGCGAACAGCGGATGATCCTTGCGCAGAAAGCTGCCCACTACCAACACGGCGTCGAGGTTCTTGATTTCGGAGAGCTGGAGACCGAGCCAGGGGACGCCCCCCAGTTTGCCGTCGGCCGAAAAATCACGACGCCGCGGGCGAAAGTCGACGTTGCCCGAACCGAGACCATGCATCAGCTTTTGCAGCAGATAGAGTTCTTCGAGCGTCGACTGCGGCGAAGCCAGCGCCGCCAGCGATGCCGCGCCGCTATTGCTGACGATATCCTTGAGGGCATGCGAAACGTAATCGAGGGCGACATTCCAGTCGACTTCGCGCAGCGCACCATCGACACGAATCATCGGCCTGCCGAGCCTGGCCGGAGAATTCAGCGCTTCGTAGGAAAAGCGTTCCTTGTCGGAAATCCAGCACTCGTTGACGTCTTCGTTGTCACGCGGCAGAACGCGCATCACGACGTTGTTCTTGACCTGTACGGTCAGGTTGGCGCCAATGCTGTCGTGCGGGCTGATCGAGCGGCGCCGCGACAACTCCCAGCTCCGTGCCGAGTAGCGAAACGGCCGGGAGGTCAGAGCCCCTACCGGGCACAAATCGATCATGTTGCCAGAAAGTTCAGAATCGACCGAACGACCGACAAAAGTCGTGATCTCCGAATGCATGTTGCGGTTGGCCATGCCGAGTTCCATCACGCCGGCAATTTCCTGCCCGAAGCGAACGCAGCGAGTGCAGTGGATGCAGCGAGCCATTTCCTGCATCGAGATCAGAGGACCGACATCCTTGTGGAAAACGACCCGCTTGTCTTCCTGAAAACGCGAGGCACTGCCGCCATAACCAACCGCCAGGTCCTGAAGCTGGCACTCGCCACCCTGATCGCAGATCGGGCAGTCGAGCGGGTGATTGATCAGCAGAAATTCCATCACGCCTTTCTGCGCCTTGACCGCCAGTTCGGAATGGGTGAACACCTTCATCCCGTTGGTAACCGGTGTCGCACAGGCAGGCAGGGGCTTCGGCGCCTTTTCGACCTGCACCAGACACATCCGGCAGTTGGCTGCGATCGAAAGCTTCTTGTGATAACAGAAATGCGGGATATAGGCCCCCACCTGCTGTGCAGCATCCATGATGGTACTGCCATCGGGTACCTGTGCGATTTTGCCGTCGATTTCGATTTCCATCGTCTCGTACCCTAAACCGTTGCCGTGAAGAAACCACTGCCGGCACGCTGCACATCAACGGGCACGAGGCACTTCTTGTGTTCGATGTGGTACGCGAACTCGTCGCGATAATGCTTGATGAAGCTTTGTACCGGCATCGAAGCAGCATCGCCAAGCGCGCAAATGGTGCGGCCCATGATGTTGGTGGTCACACTCTCGAGCAGGTCGAGGTCGCCAGGGCGACCCTGGCCGTTCTCGATGCGATGCACCACCTTGTAAAGCCAACTGGTTCCTTCACGGCACGGCGTGCACTGGCCGCAGGATTCTTCGTAGTAGAAGAACGACAAGCGCTCGAGCGCTTTCACCATGCAAGTCGTCTCGTCCATGACGATGACCGCACCCGAACCCAGCATCGAGCCCGCCTTGCTGATGCCATCGTAATCCATGGTGGCGTTCATCATCGTCGCTGCGGGAACCACCGGCGCAGAGGAACCTCCCGGAATGCAGGCCTTCAATTTTCGGCCACCCCGCATGCCGCCAGCCATTTCAAGCAACGTGGCAAATGGCGTCCCGAGGGGAATTTCGTAGTTCCCTGGCCGGTTGACGTGACCCGAAACCGAGAACAGCTTGGTCCCGCCGTTATTCGGCTTGCCGGCTTCAAGATAGGCCTCACCGCCCATATTCATGATGTATGGGATCGAGGCGAAGGTTTCGGTGTTGTTGATCGTAGTCGGCTTGCCATAGAGACCGAATGACGCGGGGAAAGGTGGCTTGAAGCGCGGCTGCCCCTTCTTGCCCTCGATGGATTCAAGCAGTGCTGTTTCTTCGCCGCAGATATAGGCGCCGTAGCCGTGATGCGCAAAGAGATCGAAACTGAAACCCGAGCCCAACAGGTCGGAACCGATAAAACCAGCGGCTCGCGCTTCATCGAGGGCTTCCTCGAAGCGCTCGTAGAGTTCCCAGACTTCGCCGTGGATGTAGTTGTAACCCCGCGCAGCACCCATCGCGTAGCCTGCGATGGCCATCCCCTCGATGACCGAATGCGGGTTGTAGCGCAGGATGTCGCGATCCTTGAAGGTGCCCGGTTCGCCTTCGTCGGAATTGCACACCACGTACTTGTCGCCGGGAAAGGAGCGTGGCATGAAACTCCATTTTAGGCCCGTTGGAAATCCGGCACCGCCACGACCGCGCAGAACCGACTTCTTGACCTCGTTAATGACCTCGCCCTGGGGCATCTTTTGTTCAAGAACTCGCCTGAGCGCCGAGTAACCGCCACGCTTGACATAATCCGCCAAGCGCCAAGCCTTGTCGCCGTCCAGACCGACGCTAAGCATCGGATTAAGTGCACCGAGAATCGCCATTACTTGAGCTCCGCCAACAGTTTGTCGATTTGCTCGGGATTCATCCAACTGCACATGCGACGGTTATTGACGATCATCACCGGCGCATCGCCACAGGCCCCCATGCACTCACTCTCCTTGAGCGTGACCAAGCCATCGGCAGTCGTCTCGTTATAGCCGATTCCCAGCTTTTTCTGCAGGTATTCGCCGGCATCGACGCCGCCGCTGAGCATGCATGGCAGATTGGTACACACCGACACCTTATACTTGCCAACCGGCTTGAGATCGTACATGTTGTAGAAGGTCGCCACCTCGTAGGCGGCAACCGGTGCCATGCCGAGGTAGTTGGCCACTGCCTCGATGGCTTCGCTGGAGAGCCAGCCCTGCTGTTCCTGCGCAATGGCAAGTGCCGCCATGACCGCCGACTGTTTCTGGTCAACCGGGTACTTGGCAATTTCGCGATCGATTCTCTTGAGGGATTCTGAAGTCAACATCAACGGTCAATCTCGCCAAAAACAACGTCCTGGGAACCAATGATCGTCACCACGTCGGCCAGCATGTGACCGCGCACCATCTCGTCCATTGCCGACAGGTGCACATAACCCGGAGGACGGATCTTCAAGCGATAGGGCTTGTTGGCACCATCGGAAATCACGTAGATGCCGAACTCTCCCTTGGGGTGCTCGACCGCCGAATAAACTTCGCCTTCTGGCACATGCATGCCTTCGGCACAGAGCTTGAAGTGGTGGATCAATTCTTCCATGTTGGACTTCATGGCTTCGCGATCCGGCGGCGCAACCTTGTGATTATCGGACATCACCGGGCCCGGGTTCTGCCGTAACCAGTCGATACACTGCTTGACGATCCGGTTGGACTGGCGCATCTCTTCCATGCGAACCAGATAGCGATCGTAGGAATCGCCGGTAACGCCTACCGGAATGTCAAAATCGACCCGGTCGTAGACTTCGTAAGGCTGTTTCTTGCGCAGATCCCAGGCGACACCGGATCCCCGCAACATCGGCCCGGTGAAGCCGCGTTGCAGCGCCCGCTCCGGCGAAACGATGCCGACATTCACCAGACGCTGCTTCCAGATGCGGTTGTCGGTGAGCAACGTTTCGTACTCGTCGAGCAACTTCGGAAAGCGACTGACGAAATCGTCAAGAAAATCCAGCAGGGAGCCGCTGCGCACGTCGTTGAAGGGCTTGATCTGGGCGGCACTCTTCCACTTCGACTCCTTATACTGCGCCATGCGATCAGGCAGGTCACGGTAAACCCCGCCCGGCCGGTAGTAGGCAGCATGCATGCGCGCGCCTGAAACCGCCTCATAGGCATCGACCAGGTCCTCACGTTCCCGGAAGGCATAAAGCACCATGGTCATCGCACCGACATCGAGGCCGTGACAGCCGATCCAGAGCAGGTGGTTAAGGATCCGGGTGATCTCGTCGAACATCACCCGGATATATTGGGCACGGATCGGCACCTCGACATTCAGGAGCCTTTCGATCGCCATGCAGTAAGCATGCTCGTTACACATCATCGACATGTAGTCGAGGCGATCCATGTAGGGTACAGACTGGATCCAGGTCTTGTTCTCGGCCAGCTTTTCGGTCGCGCGGTGGAGCAGGCCGATGTGCGGGTCGGCACGCATGACCACCTCACCGTCCAACTCAAGCACCATCCGCAGAACACCGTGCGCTGCCGGATGTTGCGGCCCGAAATTCAGGGTGAAGTTGCGCAGTTCAGGCATTGTCGACGTTCCCGTAGGTCGCTTCGCGAACGATCCGCGGCGTGATCTCGCGCGGCTCGATGGTCACCGGCTGATAGATGACACGCTGCTGTTCCGGGTCGTAGCGCATCTCGACATAACCTGAAACCGGGAAATCCTTGCGGAACGGATGTCCAATGAAGCCATAGTCGGTGAGGATGCGGCGCAGGTCTTCGTGCCCTGGGAAAACGATCCCGAACAGGTCGAAAGCCTCGCGCTCGAACCAGTTGACGCTGTTCCAGACCGACGTGACCGAAGGTAGCGAGGGAAAATCGTCGTCGGGCGCAAAGCAGCGGACGCGCAGCCGCCAGTTCCTGCTGATCGATAAAAGGTGACTGACCGCGGCGAAACGTCTGCCTTCTCGCCGCACGTTGCCATAGGACCAATAATCGACGCCACAGAGGTCGATCAATTCCTCGAAACACAGTTCCGGCTCGTCGTGAAGAGTCTGCATCACCGTCAGGTAATCGGCGGCATCGACCTCGATGGTCACTTCACCGAGCGCCACCTTCAGGGATTTGACTCGATCACCGAGATGCTTCTGCAAATTCTGGCTAAGCGCTTCCAGCGTGGCGAACATGGCTCACTCTCGGTTGGTTGTTTTCAGCGGGCGATGGTATTAGTCCGGCGAATCTTGTTCTGTAGCTGAATCAGGCCGTAGATCAGCGCCTCGGCAGTCGGAGGGCAACCTGGAACGTAGATGTCGACGGGAACGATCCGGTCGCAACCGCGCACCACGGAGTACGCATAATGATAGTAACCGCCACCATTGGCGCAGGAACCCATCGAAACCACCCAGCGCGGCTCGGCCATCTGATCGTAAACCTTACGCATGGCCGGCGCCATCTTGTTGGTCAGCGTCCCGGCAACAACCATCACATCGGACTGGCGCGGGCTGGGGCGGAATACGATGCCGAAACGGTCCAGATCATAGCGCGAGCAACCAGCATGAATCATCTCGATGGCACAGCATGCGAGCCCGAAGCTCATCGGCCAGATCGAACCAGTACGAACATAATTGATCAGCTTGTCGGCCGTGGTGGTGACGAAGCCTTCCTGAAGAATACCTTCAATGCCCATCACTCACTCCCAATCCAGAGCACCCTTGGCCCAGGCGTAGATGTAACCCACGACGAGGATGGCAATAAACACCAGCATCTCGATGAAACCGAACCACCGAACCGAATCGGTCTGCGTGATTTCCTTGAAGATCGTCGCCCAGGGCAGGAGAAAGGCGACTTCAAGGTCAAACAGGATGAAGATGATGGCGATCAGGTAATAGCGCACATCGAACTTCATGCGCGCGTCCTCAAAAGCCTCGAAGCCACACTCGTAAGGAGAGAGCTTTTCGCCGTCTGGGCGATGCGGCGCAACCACCAGACCAGTCACGACGGGCGCAATACCAAAGGCAATGCCAATCAGTATGAAGACAAATACCGGGAAATAACTTTCCAGCATGATCCGCCCCACAAGTGCTTCATTTCAGACTACGCCACCCAATCGAATGGCTTCTCCTGGTGCCGACGATGAGACTCGAACTCATACGACCGAAGTCACTACCCCCTCAAGATAGCGTGTATACCAATTTCACCACGTCGGCACGACCATGGCAGCGAACGAGTTAACGAGGAATCCTGCACCTCTTGCTGCTGCCTTGAAACCAGATTACCTGGGAATATCCTTGGCTTTCGAATCGGGATTCGCCGGGCTTGTTCCCTGCTCAACACTACCCGCAGGCTGCGCTGAAACAGGGGCAGAGTTTACCGCATCCTGCATCACACTACCAGTCGTTTTTGGTTTGCTTGAAGCCAGATAGGCGAGCGACAGGCTGGTCACAAAAAATGCGGTCGCCAGAATAGCCGTAGCGCGACTCAGGAAGTTGGCCGAACCGGTGGCGCCAAACAGGCTGCCGGAAGCACCGCTGCCAAAAGCCGCACCCATGTCCGCACCTTTGCCGTGCTGCACCAGGACCAGGCCGATGATGCCAATCGCAGCCAGAATGTGCATTACCAGCACGACAGAAAAAAGATAGTCCATATCACCCTCTTGTTCGACTTGGCGCCACGCTGTCACAAGCTGAACCACGCCGAAAAAACTTATGAATTATAGCCAGTTCGATTGGTATAGGTCAATCAAGGCAATCGCTTAGCCAGGGTGACTTTGCCCTCTCAGGCAATGGACGGGGAATCAATCGGTTGCTTTGCCCGCGGAACATTGTCCCGGAGAGTCTGGATAACTGCGAGATGGAATGTGATCTCGGTGCGCTGGCTGTTCGGCTGATCGACAAGAGTGAAGAGGCTCGTTAAAAGCGCGCAGTTCGCCCTCCTGCTTTTGCGCCTCGGTATCGCCCAGCGCATGTTCGAGGAACTCGCTGAGCAGCGGGATGACCAGGCTGGCCTCGAGGAGGTAGACGAAGGACGGGGTATAACGGGTTGCCTCCTTGCCGACGGTGCGCTGCAGGAGTTCCTCCGCC
>NZ_JDSS02000019.1:89542-91348 GCF_000584955.1 Candidatus Accumulibacter vicinus | reverse complement strand
GTCTGACACCGCAAGAATGAAAACCAGGGCGCGAGCGCCGGGCTGACGCCAGGAGAGATGTAGTTCACGAATGGATCGCCTGCATCGCGAGAGATTTTTTTAACCTGTTGACAGGAGCCGGCTAATGGGTGACCCCGTGGTGAGGTTGTTGCGGCTCGGGCGCATGCCGTAGTGCGTGCATAAGGCCTCGTAGCGCCGTGTCAGCTGTTCGTGCTCGGCGTGGTTGTTGAAGGCCGCCGCCAAACTATCGGTCCGATGCTCTTCCGGGACGCCGCCCATCATCCAGATCGCGTTCTGGAGTCCCGACGACAGGGCCGCGAAGCTTTCACCTCCGAGGACGATTTCGACGTAGCGCCAGCCGGAGTAGGCCAAGGCAAACTGATAGAGCAAGTGCAACAACACCGCACCGCCAATCGTGACGTTCAACACCGCGGCGTGCGTAAAATCGGAGAGCCCCAAACGACCGGGCGGATGCACCTGCGCAAAGAACACTTCACGCTCTCGACCGAAACACGCATTCCACGTGCGTACCCGTCGCTGCAAGGTGCGCAGCAGCGTGTCGGCGTACTTCCCGGGATAACGCCTTTGCATTTCTTCCAGCAGCGTCATCGCCGTCAGGGCCGGCGTGGCCTCCAGCATCGGCACGATCTCGCTTTGCCAGAGGCCTTCAAATGGATCAGCCCGCGTTCGCCAGGGTCGGGCTTCTCGTTGGGAGGGCAGAGCCGTCAAACCGTCCAACCGTCGGGCGGACCTCGCGCTGATGCCCACTTTCGCCGCCGCCACTTCTTGACTCAGTTTCGCTCTGTGCGTCTTGTAAATTCCCACCTGGTGATCTCCAATGCGTTTGCCGGCCATACGTCATCCATCTCAGCGTCATGCTGAAATCGATCACTGTAAACCTCGCTTTCGCACCCGGCCGGTTCAGGTGGCAACCGGACAAGATAATTGTCGTTCACCTGTTAGGGGGCAAAGCCGCCCAAAGTCCACAATCCAAGCACAGCTACACCCTTCAACAACCACCAGAAATTAGCTACGCACGAGGGAATCAATATCAATAGAGTCCAAGACGAGTCATGGCGGTTCTTCCAGGCCAAGACCGCAAGGAATATCCATGTCAAACCGAATCCTGCGAGGACCTCCCAATACACGGAGGACCACCAATAACCCGATTTCCATGTGATCGACCCTATTGCGAGCACATAGCTCCCAATAAGCCCAAGGATCCAGAGCATTTTTTGATTCGATTGGGGTCTTGCTGATCCGAGCACTACTGAATTCTGCGTGACGGCCCACGCTGGATTTCGTTATACGTGGTGCCAAGGGCCTCTGTGGCGCCAAAATATTTCAGAGCATGATCTCGATAGTCTCGGCTATCTTCCTCAGTTCCAGCCCGTGGCGGTATCGGCCATTGCCGCGGGTCATTGGGTAGTGCTGTCAGTTCGCCGCGCAGTTGGCGATCACACTGACGAACGCACAGCCGATCACTTCCGCACTTTACGTAGCAGTTGTCGTGGCTCTGGTAGCACATATCCCCGCTATCAGTAGGGGGCGCACTGCCAGGGCCCCGCCCTGGTCCACATGAATACACGCCACCGCTCCAGCATTTGCCGCCCCAGTTACCGTTTGTCGGGCCACTAGATAAATCTCTACCGCCAGTACGGTTGCTCCAGTCAGTAGCATCCAATCCAAAGGGGTCAATAAAGCGGACAGGATTCCCATTGACAAAGCCGTAAGTATTGATGCCGCCCGCCAACCCAATCGGATCGCTCTGCACATACCGTCCGGTGGAAGGATCGTAATCCCTGA
>NZ_JDSS02000019.1:79326-89532 GCF_000584955.1 Candidatus Accumulibacter vicinus | reverse complement strand
TAATTGCGTGCGTAACCCTCAACGGCGAGCGAAGCGAGTCCGCTGCAATGCCAAGTTAGACTCGGGTGGCGGTCCGGCAGGAGCCGGAATGATCGTCCACCCCTCGGCGGCGTGTTTGTTCTGACGTGCCTGTAGATCGGCAAAAATGCGGTCGAGATCGAAATCCAAGCTGGCGGCGTGCTGCTCGCGAATCGCACGTACTTCGTGAATGATGCTATCAGTCATTGTCGTCTCCCAAGAGCTCGTCAGGTGTGCAAATGAAAGGCAGGAACAAGCCCAGCCGCTGAAAATGTTCGGCAATTCGCGCCTGAATCTCCGGGTTGGCAATATGCCGACAATTCCATGTCAGCAAATAATCCACGAAATGAACTGTGGCAATCGAAATATGCATGGCATCCTCAGCCGCCCTGACCGGAACGATTCCTGCAACAACCAGCCCCTTCGCCAGCTCAACACTTTGAGCAGTAATGTCGAGCAGCGGTATGGTCAACAGCGCGTCAAGCCGTTTGCTCGCCGCAGAGGCATCTCCAGCGCCGCATTCAGTGACAACAAGTTCTGACACGACCAGATCGAATTCGCTACGGCGATCCCAGAAGAGGTAAGTGCTCTGCTGATGGCCAGCTTCAATTACGTTCTTGCTGGGGCGAGCCGTCAGGTAGCTGATGACGGAGGTTTCAACGTATATCCTGCGCTTCATGAACTTAACCCTCGTTCAGAAAACCGTGTCCCCCATTCTTTCTGGAAAAAGAAAGACATGACCCCGTTTTCTACGTAGTGATCTTGCCATAGGATGAAGTTTATGGCTTTAAATTGCTGGATTACAAGACCTGACCCCCAAGATGGACCCTGACCCCCAAGATGCTTTTGCTCGCTGGACCTTGCAAAACATCCGCAACTTGCGTATATTTTCTCCATGCAAGCTATTTTTGCCGAATTGCCGGCGTTTGCCAAATATCGTGCCGACTACCTGGACGATGAAGAGTTTCGCAGGTTGCAACAGTACATGCTGAAGAACCCGGAAGCCGGCGATGTGATCGAAGGGACGGGCGGGCTGCGCAAGTTGCGTCATGGCGATTCTCGCCGTGGCAAAGGAAAGCGGGGTGGACTACGAGTGATTTACTACTGGTGGGATAGTGGCCGGCAATTCTGGCTCTTCACCCTGTACGACAAGGATGAAATGGAGAACTTGAACGCCGATGAGAAAAAGGCGCTCAAGGGAATGTTGAAAGCTGAACTGGAGGCCAGACGATGAAGAAGCGAAACCTGTTTGCCGAGATTGCCGAGGGCTTTGGTGCCTTGGCGAACGAGCGCGCTGACAAGCAGACGCTACGCACGCACAAGGTCGGGGTTCAACCCGTGCCGGAGGTGACGGCTGAGGAGCTGGTCATGTTGCGCGAGCGCCTGCATCTTTCGCGCCCGGTGTTTGCCGGCTACCTGCGCACGAATCCCCGGACACTGGAAAACTGGGAGCAGGGTCGGGCCAAACCGAACGCTCAGGCTGTGCTGCTGATTCGCTTGGTCGAGAAGTTCCCGGATACCGTTGAGCGACTGGCCGTGGTCTGAACTTCTGGCCGTAGCGGATCAAAAGGTACAAACCACCAGCAAGCTCAATGCGTGGTGGTTTTGCCATAGGTTGCGGTCTAGCCCGGAAAATGCCGGATTGGTGAGTGTTACGTCCTCCCCTGGCTGAGGTCTAAGGGCTCGAAATATCCCGCGCACGGTCGGGAAGAAGAAAGAAGCACTGCCTGAAAGAGGTCGGGACGAAGGGGGAAGAGGAAGGGCTGGGACACCTCTGCTATCGTGGGAAGTTATCGAGACCACCCGGATAGAAAGGAGCCCAGCCCATGCGACGAATTGTAATCGGCATCACCAGTCTTGAGCAGCATATCGAGGCAGTCAAGGCCAACCCCGAGCACTACCGGCCGCGGTGCTGCCCCCACTGCGGCATCAAGCTCCTTTGGCGGCACGGGCACTATGAGCGCAAGGCCGGTCGGCAACTGGAGCAGCGGTCGCTCAATCCGGTGCCGATCTGCCGCTACCTTTGCAGCGGATGCCAGCGCACGTGTTCGCGCCTACCGGAGTGCATCGCACCGCGGCGCTGGTATGACTGGTCGGTGCAGCAAGAGGCCCTGAAACCACGATTGAAAGGATGCTCGGCAGGCCATCGCGCGGACTACGGCGGACCTGACGAGCGCACCGTCGATCGCTGGTGGCAGTGGTTGAAGGCGCGCAGTGATCTCTTCGAGTTTCATCTGCGCGCCCGCTTTGCCGAACTCGGACGGGCGGCAGGATTCGACGCTCTCTGGCGCCAAGTGTTCGCAAGCCTGGGTCTGGCGCGGGCCATGGCCATCCTTGATCACGAGCTGAGCGTCCCTTGATGACCTGACCCCGAACGAGTGGCGGACAGGGGGTGCCCCGCCCGGGCGGGGCCCCCACACAGTTTGCCGTGGTCATAACGTGGCCGTTCTGTTCTCATCACGACTCCCATTCACCCAAAGGAGTCCGCATGAAACCGATCGACCCGAAAGCCTTGTTTCGCCTGTCCGTCCTGGGTCCGCTGGTCAGCCGAGAGCGGCTGGAGCGAGGAGAACTGCAGCAGATCATCCGTGAGCTGGCCGAACGGGAGTACGCCATTCCCGGCACCCGTCGGCGCCATCTGGGCGAGAAGACGATTCAAGGGTGGTACTACACCTACCGAGCCCAAGGCCTTGATGGCCTGATGCCGAAGGCGCGCGCCGACCGCGGGCAATCGAAGCTTTCCGAGGCCATCCAGGCCGCGATTCTGGCAGCCAAGCGGGATAATCCCCGGCGCTCGATTCGCCAGATCCGGCAGTTGCTCGAAACCGCTGGAACCGTCGCTCGCGGGAGTCTGTCGCGATCGACGATCCACCGTCTGCTCCAGCAACACGGTCTTTCCCGCATGACCGGCTCGGCCAGCCTGCCCGAGGAGAGGCGCAGTTTCGTCGCCGCTTCGGCCGGCGCGATCTGGTACAGCGACGTGATGCACGGCCCACAGGTCCCCATCGGCGGGAAGCTTGCCAAAGCGTATCTCGTCTCGCTGTTCGATGACGCCTCACGTTTGCTCGCCCACAGCGCCTTCTGCCCCGGGGAAACGGCACTGGACATCGAGGGCGTGCTCAAGCAGGCGATCCTGAAACGTGGCATTCCCCTCAAACTGGTCGTCGATCACGGCGCCGCCTACCGCGCCCACACCTTGCAAGGGATCTGCGCCCGCCTGGGTATTCAGTTGATTTATTGCCGGCCCTATGCGCCCGAAGGCAAGGGGAAGTTGGAGCGCTGGCACCGGACCTGCCGCGGCGAGTTTCTATCCGAACTCGACGAGCGTCACATCACCGGTCTGGCGGACCTCAATGCGCGCCTGTGGGCATGGCTGGAACAGGTCTATCACCGCCGCCTGCATGAGGGTCTGGACGGGATCACGCCATTGGCCCGTTATCAGCAGGATTTGTCGAAGATTCGCCCGCTCGGACTGCTGGCCGCCAAGCTCGATGCCTTGTTCCACCATCGCGTCAGCCGCCGCGTCCGCAAGGACGGCACGGTGTCGTATCAGGGCAAGCGCTTCGAGGTGCCCTTCGAACTGTCCGGCAAGACCGTCTGCCTGGTCGTCGATCCGCATACTGAAATCGTGGTCGGTGTCGAGGACGAGCAGGGCGAGTCGATCGGCTTGGCCACGCCGCTCGATGCGCTGGCCAATCTCCATCGCCAGCGACGCAAACCCGGGCCGGTGGACGCCGGCAAGATCGAGAGGTCCGGCGCGAACCTGATCGAACTGGTCCATCAGCAGTATTACGACGCGAAAGGAGATTAAAGATGGACCTGCAACACTTTGGTTTGCGCCATCCGCCGCTGGGCAAGGAAGCCACCGATCTTTGGGATGACGGTGCGCTGGCGCAACTCGCCGAACGCTTCCAGTGGCTCCTGCACTCGCCAGGCGTCGGCCTGCTGACCGGCGAAGCCGGCGTCGGCAAGACCGCCGCGTTGCGGCTCCTGACCGCGAAGCTCAATCCGCATCGCTATCAGGTCATCTACCATGCCGAGACCGACTTCGGCCGCCTCGATATCTATCGCTGTCTGGCCCTGTCACTGGGCCTGCCACCCAGCTATCGCCGGGCGCAACTGTGGCGCGACATCAAGGCGCAGATCCATCAGTTGGCCGACGGCAAGCAACTCCTGCCGCTGTGGATTCTCGACGAGGCGCAGAACCTGCCGCCCGAGTTCTTTCGCGATTTCCCGGCTTTCCTCAACTTCGCCTTCGATTCGCGCGATCTGATCACCGTCTGGCTCGTCGGCCATCCGGCGCTGGCGCAGACGCTCGAACGGGCGCCCTATGCAGCGCTCGCCGGGCGCATTCAGGCGCGCGTTCAGATGCGCCCGGTCATCGAGCGCGAACGCTTTGCGCAACTGATCGCCCACGCGCTCAAGAGCGCCGGGTGCTCCCATACGCTGCTCGCCGATTCGGGTCTCGAGATCCTGCGGCAAGCCAGCAAGGGCCTGCCGCGTCACGCCGGGCGCATTCTGCGCACCGCCATGCGCCTGGCGGTGCCGCGTGGACTCAATCATCTGCCTGACGATCTCCTGCAATTGGCCATCGAGGAATTGCGATGAAGCGCCGCCGTTTCGACTCCCTCTTCCCCGATGGCCTCTCCGACGAAACGGCCTCGGCTCTCAGCGATTTTCTTCACCAGCTCGCCGCCGCTTGCGAGACCCGTTATCTCGTGCAGTTACGCCGTCACCACCACCGGCAGATGAATCTCTACGACCCCGAAACCCCCTGGAAGACGCCTCCCTACAACCTTCCGTAGTCTCCCTCCGTCCCACGCTGCCCCAGGTATACCTTCCTCCCCCTCCAGCGTGGGACTTTGCCTCTGTCTCAGCCTCGAACACCTTGGGCCACACAGTCTGAATCACCGCGCGACGTAACAGGTGAGTAGCGGCGGGAATCCCGGTCACCCGGTACGTCCCGCCGCCCTCGCAGAACCGGACTTGGAGCGTTACCCCATCCGGCTCCCAGCTCAAGTCATCCACAGTGGTTTGGGGTAGAGATTGTGCTGGATGCGTAGAGACGGCATCCAGCCTGATAGGATTTTACCGAACCGGTCCCACGCTACACTTCGCCTTTGACTGCGTTGGTTCAGCCGTTTAAACAGCAAGCGGCTAATCCGGTAGGCATAGGTGCGGATACTGCGAGCATTGCCACTGACTGCATAGTACGCAAGATGCCCCCGCAGGTGTCGCTTGGCATAGTCCATCATGGCGCGACCGCCTTTGACACGTAACGCCGATAGGCGGTCGCTGACTTCCGTCAATTTCTTGGCAATTCGCGTGCGCTGACTCCGGCGCCCGAGTACAAAACGCCCGCGGCGGCTTTTGCCCACGTAGTGCGTAAAGCCCAGAAAATCGAAGGTCGAGGGGCGTTTGCTGCCGTCCTTCTGGCAGTCACTCGCTGCCCTACTGCCAAAGCGTAGCAAGCAGGTCTTGCTGGGCTCGACTTCAAGCCCGAATACTGCCAGTCGCTCGGTCAGATCGTCCATGAACCGCCGCGCATCCTCTTCGTGGGTGAAACAGGCCACAAAGTCATCTGCGTAGCGAACCAGGTAGCCCTGTCCTTTGCAGGTACGGACATAACGTTTCTCAAACCACAAATCGAGCACGTAGTGCAGGTAAATGTTGGCCAGCACGGGTGAGACGAGTCCGCCTTGCGGCGTCCCGGCTTCGCTGGCCGTGAATACCCCTGCTTCCATCACACCCGCTTTGAGTAGCCGCCGAATAATCCGCAGTAACACCGGGTCACCGACCCGGTGCTCTAGAAAGCGTAGAAGCCAGTCGTGCTCGACGTGATCAAAAAATCCTTTGATGTCGGCCTCAACCAACCACTGCGTTCCCTTATTCGTGGTGATCTCACCCAGTTTCGCGAGCGCTTGATGCGCGTTGCGTTGTGGACGGAACCCATACGAACAGTCGCGAAATTCCGGCTCCCAGATCGCTTGGAGTATCCCGGACAGGCGATGCTGAACGATCCGGTCTTCAAAACAGGGGATACCCAGAGGCCTTTGCCGTCCGTTGCTCTTGGGGATGTAGACACGCCGGACCGGTTGCGGTCGGTAGCTCAGGCTGCGCAGTTCGCCTGAAAGCGCGGTAATCCGCCCTTCCAAGTCCTGTGCGTAGTCCGATTTACTCACCTTGTCGATGCCGGCGGCCTTATTGCCCGGTTGAACTTCAAAACTGTGCGTCAGCCCTTCGGGGTTGCTGAGCAGTCCCATCAGCGCGTTGTACAGCGCTTGTGGGGCCTCTTTTGCCCACTGTGTGAAACAAACAAGTTGTGTGTTCATGCGCAGAGTCCGCTCGGTGTCGGGGCATGTGTCCCCTGTTCGTTGTCTTAAACTGGCGCCCCTTCGCTCCCGCAGCATTACCCGCGTTCGTCGCTACTATGGGCACCTCCGACTTCCCACCACCCCCGCTTCCCTCCTCGCTTTTCAGGCTTGTCGGGAAGTGCGCATATTCCGCGCCGACGATGGGATCTCCTGGGTTACTGCCAATTCTCGTGGTCAGGCTCGCTGCGGTCGTCGATCCCGGGTGGGCACAACTCACTTGCCATAGTGTGGGTTGCGCTGTTGCCTGCTGGCGTCTTGAAACCATCGGCCCATTCCAAAGCGGTCATTTCGGGACTCATAACCTTCACGGTCGGCACTATCCGTTACCATTGCTCCTCGCCTGCTTTCGTACCTACGCATCAAGCGTACTGTTACCACTACGCCTGCAAGGCTCGATACCCGGCCCGTGGCTAGCGGCTACCGGGGCGGGCTCTCCTCCCGCTAGAATTTACAACATTGCCCAGCCACAACCAAGACCTGACCCCATTGGTGTGTGGGACGATTTATGCCGGGAATTGCTGACTTCTCATCATGACTTCTAAAGCCAATTAATCCAATTAAACCTGATAACATCAACCAAAATGAGGACGGCGACGGTACGAGTGCGGACTGTACGGTAATTGTCACGCCCGTGGCAGGCAATCCGGTCACTGGATCGGTCGCGCTATAAATGAAGTTGCCGGTGTGGCTGAAATCAGCCTCCCCAAACGACATAGGACCGCTGACCGAGCCACTCGCTACCCTGTAGATGCCGTGAAAATTGAGTTCCAGCGTTAGTTCTTCAGTCGGTTCCAGAAGGACTGTTGGCGACATCCGAAGAGAACGAAGCTCGATCCCTTGGTACAACAGGTCGCCGACCAATGGCATTGACTTCGAGTACGGTGTCGTCGCGCCCGACCAGTCGCCGCTGACCGTCACAGTCGGTGTTGTGTCTTCAGTGCCTTCAGCATACACCGAGGCGGCACCGGACCAAGCGCCGCTAAAACGGAACAGCGTGCCGTCGGCGGCGGAACACGCCTCCTTATAGCTACAGTAACCAAAATACGTCGTATCTTCCTGAGCACTCGCCGTGAGCGCGTTGAAAAACCCGCCTGCGAGCAATGTGCCGTGCGTAGGTTGGATAAGATTGAAGTACGTAGCGGACGAGCCGTTGTTTCGTATCGAAACAACATTGTGAATACGAGCTTCACTGCGGGCGTAGGTGCTGTCATCGACGGGAATTAAATAAAATCCGGTGACCGTGGCGTAAGCCCGTAGCGCCGAATCAGCTCCCTCTGCGCCCTGTTGATAGCTGATCCATGTTGTGGCGTGTTCCACACCGACATGGAAAGGTGGTAAGACGGGCACCATATCTACGGTGGCGCTTGCGTATCTATCGAGAGAATCCCACGCCGCCAGTGAGCTCACGTTCTGAACGTGGGATATCGTCGGCAGGTCGCCCTCGATCAGACTGGAATATGCTACCTCCGAGGATACGTATATGTTCAGCACGTCAGCTGCCGCCAAGTGCGGCACCAACAATGCGCTGAGTAAAACCGAATGCCAAATTGGAATCAAGGAAAAATTCACAAGTTGTGGAAAAATATAAAATGGGAGATGGGAAGCGTAGTGTGCTTTTTGGAGCACTTTATTGGTATATTGCGCCGTTTTGGATATTCTTTCACAGCCTCTCAGTTGAATTGCCCGCGCGTCAAGTGCCGTTAAGGCGGTAGAATAGAGCTGGGCGGGGGTTTGGTTAGTCTCGGCAACCCCATGATTCGTCAAGAATTGCATACTGGTCTCCTCGCAAATGGATAGGAAGTTCGGCCTTGATCATCGTTCCGGCCAAGGCCAAGTGCTGCGCTTGGTGATAGGAGTGGCAGGACCCTCGAAATCTCGTACCCTTGGAAGTGCAAACTCACCGAGGAGAAGGAAGATGCTCGAACATCCTGCCAGGATTGACTATAGCTCAGACACGAAGGCGTTGCCACTGCGCACTGTACGGTCCAGCCCTGACGCATGACCCAGCCGAATCGGGCCCGTTTGCCGGTAGCGCCCGCTTTCGCCGCCGAGGCGGTCAGATTGCGGTTGGCTGGCGGCAAAGGACGGGGGGGATGGAGTCAGTCAGGAGGATGTCGAAAGGCTTTTTGGACTCCGGTACGATCGCCAGGCGAGCCTTTCCCGACGCGGAGAACGCCGGGCTTGAGAAGAGGTCTTGGGCGGGCGCGGGCAAGGTTATTCGAGTTGCAGCAAGAACGGCTCGGCGAGGAGCACACGCATCCGCGCAGGATCGAGCCAGGGGGCGGCGCAGGAGCTTCGGATAAAGCCAATAGCGCCGCGCACACCGAGTTCTTGATACAGCTTGCGTAACTGCCGAGTGAACCGTGCCAGGGTATTGAACCCATGCGCCAGGCGCATGAGGAGGTGATAGCCCCTCATGGCATTCCAGTCCAGGGCAAAGGCATGCTCATAGTGGTAGCCTTGGCATTTCTCGACGAGGAAGCCCGCTTCGATGCCCCAGCGATGGCGGGCGCCGAGGTTGCAGCGCTCATGGACATTGTCCTGGCTGAGCGGCTGGCTGGAGAGCCAGGCGTGGCGCCCCGTTTGGGTCACGGTCGTCGCCTGTTGATCGATCCACTCCCAGCTTTCCTCACAGACCACCACGTGCAGTTTGAGACGCTGACGCCCGTTCGAACCGAAGGCATAGTCGATGTCGTTGACCCAAGTGAAGTGTGGTCGGCGTCGTCCCCAGCAGCGCTGCAAGGCTTGCGGCTTCAGGGCATGGAGCGCGTGAAACTCCTGCCAAACGGTGGACAGATCCTTGTCCTTGAGCACGATCATGAACTGCCAGTGGTAGTCACGGCAGCACTGCATCACCGGCCCGTTGGCGTAGAGTCCGTCGAGCAGGAGCAGGATCGGCAGGCGGGGGAACCAGGTCTTGAGCCGGTCGCTCAAGCGCACAAAGCCGCGCAGTTCGCAATCCTGCTTTTGCGCTTCGGTATTGCCCAGGGCGTGTTCGAGGAACTCGCTGAGCAGCGGGATCACCAGGCCGCTGTGGAAGACGAGACTGGCCTCGAGGACGTAGACGAAATACTGAGTGTGACGGGTTTCGTCCTTGCCGACGGTGCGCTGCAGGAGTTCCTCCGCCCAGAGGGTGTCGCCCGCGAGCTTCTGCGAGCCGTCGATGGCGATCGGATAGCAGTGGTGGATCAGATAACGGCGAAAGCTCTTGCCGCGGATCAGCCGCTTGACCAGATCGACGTGGGCTTGTTCGAGGTAGTCGAGGTCAATGTCGCGCAGCAGCCGAAACAGGGTGTCGGCGTGTGGCAGAGTCTCGATCTCCGGGAACAGCAGATGCAGGGTGGCCATGAACTGCGGGTGGCTTATTTCGCGGTTGGTCTCGCGCCGGGAGGCGAACTGAAAGACGAACATCAGCAAGCCGTAAAGCAGCAGCGATGTCAGCTTGTGCCGGCGCTTCCTGGGGTCTCTCGGGTCGGGAATCTGTTCCAGTTGGGCGAGCAAGGTGGGCAGCTCTTTGCGCAGGACGCGTACCTGTTTGCTCACAGCGTCCTCGCGAGCCTCTTTTTCCTCTTCGACGGTCGCCAAAGCCGAGCAGCTGTTGGGCAAGGGAGTGGGGGAGTGGGGAACTTGTCCACTCGCGCGCAGTTTCGCGTTCAGCGCCTTTTCCTGCTGTTTCTTCTCTGAGCGCAGCTTCTTGATGGCGACGCGTGTCGGGCGACGGCAGGGTTTGCTCATGACTTGATGCTTCCCGGCGCGGCGCACAGCGAGGCGCAACAATCCGAGGTCAGCGGTTTGACCCACACCTGGCGGGGCG
>NZ_JDSS02000019.1:78662-79316 GCF_000584955.1 Candidatus Accumulibacter vicinus | reverse complement strand
CAGCTGCAAGTTGGCCATGAACTGGGGACGCGATATTTCGCGGTGGGTTTCGCGCCGGGAGGAGAACTGAAAAACGAACATCAGCAGGCCGTAAAGCAGGAGTACGGTCAGCTTGTGCCGGCGCTTCCTGGGGTCTCTTGGGTCGGGAATTTGTTCCAGTTGACCGAGCAATGCGGGCAGATCTTTGCGCAGAAGACGTATCTGTTTGCTCACGGCGTCCTCGCGGGCCTCTTGTTCCTCGTCGACAGTCGCGAAGGCCGAGCCTCTGTTGGGCAAAGAAGCGGGGGAGTGGGGGACTTGTCCTGTCGCGCGCAGTTTCGCGTTCAGTGCTTTCTCCTGCCGCCTCTTCTCTGAGCGCAGCTCCTTGAGGGCGGCGCGTGCCGGGCGAAGGCCGGGTTTGCTCATGACTTCATGCTCCCCGGCGTGGCGCACAGTGAAGCGCAACAATCCGAGGTCAGCGGTTTGACCCACACCTGGCGGGGCGTGCTGTGATACGACTGGCCGGGGCGGGCCAGCCCGCGCCCGCTGGTCTCCCCAAGCCACTGCCAGCCGGCGGCACGGTAGCAGGTGCCGGCATAGTGACGCGGATCGACGAAGGTCTCCAGCAGCAGGGGCTCGAAGCCCCAGTGATCGAGCCAGTCCGCGCGTGCGCGG
>NZ_JDSS02000019.1:78414-78652 GCF_000584955.1 Candidatus Accumulibacter vicinus | reverse complement strand
AACTGCCAACCGGCAGCACGGTAACAGGTGCCGGCATAGGGACGCGGATCGACGAAGGTCTCCAGCAACAGGGGCTCGAAGCCCCAGTGATCGAGCCAGTCCGCGCGTGCGCGGCGCGCGAGTTGCCCGAGCACATGGCTGGCCAGATGCGGTACCCGGACGTGCGGAAAGATCAGGAAGCGGCTGTGGTTCACCACCCGCGCCACATTCTCGCGGCGGGCCTGCGCCGTCCAGCCGA
>NZ_JDSS02000019.1:76776-78404 GCF_000584955.1 Candidatus Accumulibacter vicinus | reverse complement strand
GCCACTGCCAACCGGCGGCACGGTAACAGGTGCCGGCATGGTGACGCGGGTCGACGAAGGTTTCCAGCAACCCGGGCTCGAAGCCCCAGTGATCGAGCCAGTCCGCGCGGCGCGGCGCGCAGTGCACCAGGGGCTCGGCGATTGCCGCGTCCCCATGGGCGAAACCTTTTTCTTCCTACTCACCGCCACGCCCCGAAAACACAGGGCTGCAGCATTCATGCTGCAGGGCTGTGTACCGACGTTGTCCCAGAAAAAAGGGCGCCGTGTTGGCGCCCTCCAGAGGAGAGACTGGACTTTGTACTGGCTCAGTAGTGATAGGCGGATTCGCCGTGCGAGGTGATGTCGAGACCTTCGCGCTCTTCTTCTTCCGGTACTCGCAGGCCAATGACCATATCGACTAGTTTGAAAGCTATCAGGGAAACTACCCCCGACCAGACGATCACCGTACCGACACCCCATAATTGGCTGATTACCTGGGCAGTCATGTCGTAGTCGCCGACCTTGTTGAGCACGTAGTCATAAACGCCAGTGCCGCCAAGCGAAGGAGCAGCGAAGACTCCAGTCAGGATCGCACCGAGCATGCCGCCGACACCATGCACGCCAAAAACGTCGAGCGAATCGTCTGCACCAAGCAGCCGCTTCAGCCCATTGACGCCCCACAGGCATACCACACCCGCCAGCAAGCCGATGACAATGGCGCCGACGACACCGACGAAACCTGCCGCCGGGGTGATTGCCACCAGTCCGGCCACCGCTCCGGAAGCTGCGCCAAGCATTGAGGGCTTGCCCTTGATCATCCATTCGGCCAGCATCCAGGACATCGCAGCACAAGCGGTGGCGACCCAGGTATTGACCATTGCCAGAGCTGCGCCACCGCTCGCTTCGAGTGCCGAGCCGGCGTTGAAGCCGAACCAGCCGAACCACAACAGCGAAGCTCCGATCATCGTGAAGGTCAGACTATGTGGCGCCATCGATTCGCGGCCGTAGCCGATCCGCTTGCCGATGACGATTGCGCCGACCAGCCCGGCGACGGCAGCGTTGATATGCACCACGGTGCCGCCGGCGAAGTCGAGCGCGCCCTTCTGAAACAGGAAGCCGGCCGTCTTGGTGGCTGCCTCGCCAGTTGCCGCGTCAAGGTAGGCGTCCGGACCCGCCCAGTACCACACCATGTGCGCCATCGGTAGGTAGGAGAGCGTAAACCAGATCACCATGAAGACCAGGATCGCGGCAAATTTCGCACGCTCAGCGAAGGCGCCGACGATCAGCCCGCAGGTGATGGCTGCGAACGCGCCCTGGAATATGACATAGGCCAGTTCGGAGACGACCACCCCCTTGCTGAAGGTGGCGGCGACCGAGTCGACGGTGATTCCCTTGAGGAAGATCTTGTCGAGCACGCCAAAGAAGCCACCACCTTCGGTAAAGGCGACCGAGTAGCCGTAGATTACCCAGAGCACGCTGATCAGCGAAAAGGTCACGAAGACCTGCATCAGTACCGAAAGCATGTTCTTGGTGCGCACCAGCCCCCCGTAGAACAGCGCCAGGCCAGGGATCGACATCAGGATGACCAGCGCGGCGCTGGTCATGATCCTGGCATTCAACACCACGGCGTCATCGCTGGGCGTGCTGGC
>NZ_JDSS02000019.1:61944-76424 GCF_000584955.1 Candidatus Accumulibacter vicinus | reverse complement strand
TGCAGCGCTGGCGGCGGTCGTGGCAGCGGGTTCCGCCGCCGGTGTCGCCGCTGGTGCGGCAACCACCGTGGGAGTTTCTGTGGCCGCTGCGGGTTTGTCTTCAGCCCAGGCCGGAGCACCGATGCTGACGGCGCCGAGCAGGGCGAGGATGGCGAATGTGCGTCTCATGATTGGCTCCTCACAGTGCTTCTTCACCGGTTTCACCGGTGCGAATGCGAATGACTTGTTCAATGGCCGAAATGAAGATTTTGCCGTCGCCGATCTTGCCGGTGCTGGCAGATTTCTCGATGGCTTCGATCACCTGCTCGAGAAGGCTGTCGCTGATCGCTGCTTCGACCTTGACCTTGGGCAAAAAGTCGACGACATATTCGGCGCCGCGGTACAGTTCGGTGTGGCCTTTCTGGCGCCCGAAGCCTTTGACTTCAGTGACGGTGATTCCCTGTACGCCGATCGCCGACAGCGCTTCTCGTACTTCGTCAAGCTTGAAGGGCTTGATGATGGCGGTTACCAGTTTCATGTTGCTCTCCTTATCAGGGGGCGCTGAAGAAGCCTCCCGGGTTTAAATATGGATGGTTCAAGGAAATACTGGCCAACCCGAAGCAGATTTCGTGCCATTGATTTTTATATCAATAAATCAAAATATTGTTTCCTTATGGTGAGGTTTGGCGAGTGATCCTGCACAGCGATAGCGCAGCTTCTGGGCGCTTTGCACCAAACTGGTGCGTCACCTGCCGTGTGCCCTGGCTGTGCTAAACTTAATGTTTCCTGCAACCACTTGCGCCGCTCGGTGACTACCATGCTCGACCCGAAATTCCTTGAAGATCTCGGCGCTCGTCTGAGCGCCCTCATTGCTGCCAGTCCAGCCGCCGACATCGAGAAAAATGCGCGTGCGCTGCTTTCCAGCGGACTGGCAAAGCTCGATCTGGTCAGTCGTGAGGAATTCGACATCCAGACACAGGTTCTTCAGCGCACACGGGAAAAACTGAAAGCCCTCGAAGAGCGCCTCGATCGCCTGGAGAATCGACCGGATCGGCCGGCCTGAGCGCGTTGCTGACGGGCAGTCGCTGTTCTCGGTCGTCGTCCGACTTATTCTGATCTTGCGCCGCGACTTTTACGGTCATGCCGCTCGCCATCGTCCATAGCCGCGGCCTCGACGGCCTGGCTGCTCTGGAGGTGGCGGTCGAGGTGCATCTGACGGCTGGTTTGCCAAACGTGACCGTGGTCGGACTGCCCGATACCGAAGTCAGGGAAGCGCGCGATCGGGTGCGGGCAGCCCTGCAGAACGCTGGTTTCGAATTTCCCCGCAAGCGCATCACGGTTAATCTCGCTCCGGCCGATCTGCCGAAGGAATCGGGCCGCTTCGACCTGCCGATTGCCCTCGGTATTCTCGCCGCTTCTGGCCAGATCCCGACCACCGCGCTGGCGGGTCATGAATTTGCAGGCGAACTTTCGCTCTCCGGCGAATTGCGGCCGATTCGCGGGGCGCTGGCGATGGTTCTGGCTGCCGGCGGCATGGGGCGCTGCTTCGTGCTCCCGGCCAGCAGTGCCCGCGAAGCGGCTCTGGCCAGCCAGGTGCCGGTGCTTGCCGCCAATACCCTGCTTGAGGTTTGCGCGCATCTGACCGGGCAGGCGGTGCTGGCCGCATGTCTTGTCGACGACACGGCACCGGATGATCAGTGCATCGACTATCCGGACCTCGCCGACGTACGTGGCCAGGTCCAGGCCAAGCGTGGGCTTGAAATCGCCGCGGCGGGCGAACATTCGCTTCTTCTAGCCGGTCCTCCAGGTACCGGCAAATCGATGCTCGCCAGCCGACTGCCCGGTTTGCTGCCGCCGATGACGCTGGCTGCCGCGCTCGAATCGGCTGCAGTGCTTTCGCTGGCCGGGCAATTTCGCCCTGAACTTTTTCGCCGTCATCCCTACCGTGCGCCACACCATACAGCTTCCACGGCGGCACTGGTTGGCGGCGGCAGCATCCCGCATCCCGGGGAGATCTCGCTGGCGCATCAGGGGGTACTCTTTCTCGACGAGCTTCCCGAGTTTGATCGGCGCGTGCTCGAAGCACTGCGCGAACCGCTTGACTCGGGGCGTATCCACATTTCGCGCGCTGCCCGGCAAGCCGAATTTCCAGCGCAGTTCCAGCTCGTCGCGGCGATGAATCCCTGTCCTTGCGGATACCACGGAGATCCGCGCGGCCGCTGCCGGTGCACGCCGGATCAGGTTCTGCGTTATCGCAGCAAACTCTCCGGTCCGCTGCTCGACCGCATCGATCTACAGATCGAGGTGCCAGCGTTACCCCCGGAAGTGCTGCAGCAGGCACCCGACGGAGAGGCGTCGGCGAGCGTACGTGCACGCGTCACAAAAGCCCGGGAAAGGCAGCTCCTGCGGCAGGGAAAAACCAATGCTCGCCTGCATGCCCGGGAAATCGACCGATTCTGCCAGCCCGTAGCGGCAGCGGCGGTGCTTCTGAAACAGGCGATCAGTCGCTTCGATCTTTCGGCACGCGCCTTCCACCGCCTGCTCAAGGTGGCTCGGACGATCGCCGATATCAAGGAAAGCGACACCATCGAGGCGCAGCATGTTGCTGAAGCCGTACAGTTCCGTCGCTTCGCGAAGGATTGACCCATGCCGAACTCACGTCCCCCGACCGCGCCGCGCAGCCTGGTCTGTCTGCTGGCCGCGCTGGCGGCGCTCGGCCCTTTCTCGATCGACACTTACCTGCCGTCTTTTCAAGACATCGGCACCTCGCTGGGGGCCACCCCGTTACAGGTTCAACAGACGTTGACCGCGTATCTGCTGCCTTTCGCGCTGATGACGCTGTGGCATGGCGCGATCTCCGATGCGCTGGGGCGTCGGCGGGTAATCCTGGTCTCCGTCGCGCTCTTTGCGCTGGCCTCGGCCGGTTGCATGCTCGCCACACGAATCGAACATCTCTGGTTGCTGCGCGCCTTGCAAGGGATGACTGCCGGTGCCGGTCTGGTCATCTGTCGGGCGATCGTCCGCGACCTCTACGAGGGGGCCTCAGCACAGCGGCTGATAGCGCAGATCACCATGATGTTCGCCCTGGCACCGGCGATTGCGCCGGTGCTCGGCGGCTGGCTGCAATCATGGTTTGGCTGGCGCTCGGTGTTCGCCTTTCTGGCGCTGAACAGTGTCGTCCTGTGGCTGAGCTGCTGGTTCCTGCTGCCCGAAACCCTGCCCCGTCACCAGCGCCAGTCCTTGCATGTCGGCTACCTCAGCCGCAGTTACTGGAAGGTGCTGACTTCCTCAGCCTTTCTGCTGACCTGTTCTGCACTGGCGTTCAATTTCGCCGCTTTCTTCATCTATGTATTGTCGGCGCCTGTTTTTCTGATGCGCCATCTGGGCGTTTCGGCAACCGGTTTCCTGTGGCTGTTCGGCCCGGCCATGACTGGTCTGATGATCGGTGCGTGGTCGTCAGACCGGCTGGCCGGCAAGCTTTCGCCGGCATGCACGATTGCCATCGGCTATCTGGTGATGAGCGCTGCTGCAGCGCTCAACCTCATCCTCAATCTGGTGATGCCACCGGCGTTACCCTGGAGTGTGTTGCCACTCTTTGGGTTCACTCTCGGCATGTCTCTGGCGATGCCCTGCCTGACCCTGCGGGCGCTTGACCTGTTCCCGGAACAACGGGGCCTGGCTGCTTCCTGCCAAACTTTCCTGCAATCCGGTTTCAACACGCTTGCCGCCGGTCTGATCGCACCGGCACTGTGGGAGTCTACGCTGACCTTGGCGTTCGGGATGGGCGGTTTGCTGCTGCTTGGCGCGTTTGCCGCCATGATCCAGCAGTGGCGAATGTCGCCCAAGCTCCAATTCGCCTGCTTGCCGTAAGTCGCGTGGGAAAATGGGGTCAGGCGCTGCGGAACGACGATGCCCGGCCTCCCGGAACCGGGGATATTTGCCATGCCTGGCCTGCACCTGCTCGCTGAACTCTACGATTGCCGCTGCGCCCCGAAATTGCTCGCTGACGCTGGCGCGTTGCGGGAACTCTGCCTGGCTGTTTGCGCCACGCCGGGGTTGACGCCTGTCGGACAGATCTTTCACCAATTCGGCAGCGCGCTGGAACCATCCGGCGCGACAGGTGTTGTGGTGCTCGCCGAGTCGCATCTTGCCGTACATACCTGGCCGGAAGTACACGCGGTCACCCTCGACCTGTATGTCTGCAATTTCAGCCAGAACAACAGCGCTGTCGCACGCCTCGCCTGCCAACGCCTGATCAGCGCCTTTGTGCCCGCGCGCGTGCTGCGGCGCGAGCTGGAGCGCGGCATTCCAGACCTGGCTGGGGTTCTGACAACGCCCGAAAATGATTAGTCGAAGTATCCAGGGGTATACTTGGAATCTTCGTTCAGAAAATGCAGGGAGGCTGTGTGGAATCGCTTCGCTTTACTCTTGAACACTCCGAGATCCCTACTCATTGGTACAACGTCGTCGCCGACCTGCCGAATCCGCCACTACCGCCATTGGGTTCCGACTGCAAACCGGTGTCCCCGGAGCAGATGGGGATGATCTTTCCGATGGCGATCCTCGAACAGGAAATGTCGACCGCGCGCTGGATCCCGATTCCGGATGCAGTGCGCGAAGTCTATCGCTTGTGGCGCCCGTCACCCTTGATTCGTGCGCGCCGGCTCGAAGAGGTGCTCGGGACACCGGCCAGAATTTACTACAAGCATGAAGGCGTTTCGCCGGCTGGTTCACATAAGCCCAACACCGCCGTACCGCAGGCGTATTACAACCAGCAGGCAGGCATCAAGCGCATCACGACCGAGACCGGCGCCGGGCAATGGGGTTGTTCAATGGCTTTTGCCGGTCAGATGTTTGGCCTTGAGGTGCGTGTCTACATGGTCAGCATCAGTTACCGGCAGAAGCCTTTCCGGCGTTCCATGATGCAGACCTGGGGTGCCGAGGTATTTGCCAGCCCCTCAAAGATGACCCAGACCGGTCGCGACCTATTGGAAAAGGCTCCGGAGAACCCGGGTTCGCTGGGCATTGCCATTTCCGAAGCCGTCGAGGAAGCGGCTTCCCGGGCCGACACCAGTTACACGCTCGGCTCGGTGCTCAATCACGTCGCGCTGCACCAGACGATCATTGGTCAGGAAACAAAGAGGCAGTTCGAGAAGGCTGGCGACTGGCCGGATGTCATCTTCGCTCCCTGCGGCGGCGGTTCGTCGTTTGCCGGCGTGGCTTTTCCATTCGTTGCGGACAATGCAGCCGGTGGGCGCAACGGCAGACCCACCCGGCTGGTGGCTGTCGAACCGAGTTCCTGCCCGACGCTGACCAAGGGCGTCTATGCCTACGACTTTGGCGATGCCTCGGGCTTTACGCCACTGATGAAGATGTACACGCTCGGGCATGATTTCATGCCGCCGGGCATTCACGCCGGTGGCCTGCGTTACCATGGCGATTCGCCGCTGGTTTCGCAGCTCTACCACGAGGGCCTGATCGAAGCGGTGGCTGTGTCGCAGTTGGCAACTTTCGAGGCCGGCGTGATTTTTGCCCGTGCCGAGGGGATCATTCCCGCGCCCGAGTCCAACCATGCGATCCGGGCAGCCATCGACGAGGCGCTGCGCTGCAAGCAGAGTGGCGAAGCGAAGGTGATCTTTTTCAACCTGACCGGTCATGGTCACTTCGACATGGCCGCCTATGACCGGTATTTCGCAGGTGAACTCGAGGATTTCGAGTACCCCGCTGCAGCCATTCATGCTTCGCTCGAACATCTACCGACAGTCGAATGATCGTCTCGATGCGGCTCGCCGTTTTTCTTCTGGTTCTTGCCAACCTGCTTTTTTTCGTCTGGGCGCGGGGCTATCTCGGCATGCCGGTCAATCCCGACGCGCGGCGCCTAGAGCAGCAACTGCTTGCCGATCGGATCAGGGTGGTTGCGCGTGGCGAGCCACCACGCACGGCGAGCAGGGGGGCGGAAACAGCATCCGAGAATCCGGTGGCGACAAGCTGTCAGTTGTGGAGTGATCTGAGCAGCGCCGAGGTTGACCAGATCGAACGACTGTTGAGCGAACAGTTTGCGGACTTCAAGGCGACGCGTCGCACGGTAGCAGAAAACAGTGGCTATTGGGTCTTCGTTCCGCCCTTGGCCAGCAAGGAGGAAGTCAGCAAGAAAACGGCCGAATTGCAGCAGTTGGGAATTCAGGATTTCTTCGTGGTGCAGGCCGCCGGTCCCAACCAGTTGGCGATTTCACTGGGCGCCTACCGTACCGAGGAAGCCGCCAGTGCAGGGCTTGCCACCCTGCAGGCGAAAGGGGTCAAATCTGCCCGAATGGCCGAGCGCAAGGGCCGACCACCGTTCAACACCCTTGAAATTCAGGGTCCTGAAGCACGCGCAGAAGCGTTGTATCAGGCGATCGTCACGCGCTTGCCGAAAGCCAGCCCGCTGGCCTGCAGAATCAAGGATGGGACTGCGCCATGAGCTTTATTGTCGGTTTGACCGGTGGCATCGGCAGCGGCAAGAGTACGGTCGCCGAACTCTTTGCCGAACGTGGCGCTGCCCTGGTTGATGCAGATGTGATTGCGCATGCACTGACTGCTCCGCAGGGCGCTGCGATGGCAGCGATTGCCGCCACGTTTGGCGACGGCGTGCTGCAAACGGACGGTGCGCTGGATCGCACCGCCATGCGCAACCTGGTCTTCTCCGATCGTTCTGCGAAGGCAAGACTCGAAGCGATCCTGCATCCGCTGATCCGGGAGCAGAGCAGAGCGCTCTGTGCAGCTGCCACGCAGCCCTACGTGCTGCTGGTCGTTCCCTTGCTGGTTGAAACGGGCGGTTATCGCGAGCGTACAGATCGGGTGCTGGTTGTTGACTGTGACGAGGCGGTGCAAATCGCTCGCGTCATGGCACGGAGCGGCCTTGCCGTCGAGGCCGTCAAGGCGATCATGGCGACTCAGATCTCGCGGCTTGAGCGGCGAGCAGTGGCCGATGATCTGGTGCAGAATGATGGCGAGTTCGACGCCTTGTTGCCGCAAGTCGAGGTTCTGCACCGGTACTATCTTGAGCTGGCACGGGCGAAAGCGCTTGCTGGCCGTTGAGGTTTTACTGCATATGCTTCAGAATTATCAAAAATTCCTGTTCCCCACGCTGGCGGCTGTGTGATCACATACGAATATCCTTTCAATGAACGCATCCGCACGCTGTTGCGCCTTGAGGATTTGTTCTACAAAACGAACGGTTTTCTGCAACGGGATGGCTCGCAGGAACATCATGTCGTCCTTCTGACCCTGTTCGAGATCCTCGATGTGGCTGGACGTGCCGACCTGAAAATGGATCTGATTCAGGAGCTCGAACGCCAGCGCCAGAGCCTGTTGAGCTATCGCAACAATCCGGACATCTCTGAAGACGCGCTTTCCGGCGCCCTCTACGAGATCGAGCAGGCATCGGCAGCGCTGCTCGGAATGACCGGCAAGATCGGCCAGCATCTTCGCGACAACGACTGGCTGATGAGCATCAAGAGTCGTGCCAGCATTCCCGGTGGCGTCTGTGAATTCGATCTGCCTTCCTACCATTACTGGCGGCATCAGGACCCCGGCGTACGACGTGACGCACTGGTCGCCTGGCTGCAGCCGATGCTGCCGCTACGTGACGCGCTGACCATCGTGCTGCGCCTGCTGCGCGCCAGTGGCCGTCCCGAGCACCACGTCGCCATCGGCGGCGCTTTCCAGTTGATGCTCGGCGGTAGCAGTTCCCAGATGGTGCGCATTTCACTCAAAATGCACGACCCTTACATTCCGGAAATCAGCGCCAACAAGTACGCACTGAACATTCGCTTCATTCGACCCGATAGTGACCATCGGCCGCGTCATTGCGATAACGACGTCGAGTTCGACATGTTATTCTGCAATCTCTGATCACCGCCCGACCGTGGGCTTGCAACGGTTGTGGCACTTGGGTCCGAAATCTGCAGGCCAGCCAGTTACACGAGCAGCAAGGACCGCTGAAATCCGGTACCATCCAGGAAGTCTCCAGGGCGCCACACAGCAATGGCCATCATCTCGCCTTACCGAAACAAACGCATCCTGATCATCGATGACGTGGCTGAAATGCGTAGCTCGATCCGCAGCCAGGTAAGCAGTCTGGGCGTCGAGCAGACCAGCGTTGCGGGGACCGTCCGGGATGCGCTCGAAATGCTCAAGACCAGCAATCGATTCGACATCATTCTCTGCGATTACTACCTCGGCGGCGCAACCGACGGTCAGCAGTTTCTCGAATATGTTCGCTCGCGCGGGATCATCAGCCGGGCGACACTGTTCCTGATGATCACCGCCGAACAGGGCTACACGTCGGTAATCACCGCAGCCGAATGTCTGCCGGACGACTATCTGCTGAAACCCTTCACCGCGGATTCCCTCAAATCACGGATCGACCGTTTGCTGGACAAGAAACAGCGACTGGCACAGATCGACAAGCTGCAGGACCAAAGCCGCTGGCAGGAGATTGTCGTGGCCTGCGACGAAATCATTGCCGCGAAGGACAAATTCCTGCTGGACGCCCTGCGCATCAAGGGCAACGCGCTGATCATGACGCAGCGTTTCGACGAAGCCATCGAGTTCTACCAGCGCGCCCTGCAGATGCGCTCGATGCCTTGGGCAAAACTGGGGCTGGCCAAGGCGTATCAGGGCAGTGGCCAGCTGGAACAGGCCAAGCATGCGCTCAACGAGCTGCTTGCCGAGACGCCACGTTTCCTGGCGGCCTACGATGCGTTGGGCTGCTTGCTCCGGGAATCCGGAGAGTCCGACAACGCGCTCCGGGTTCTCGACAAGGCCTGCGAGATGTCCCCCAATTCCCTGGCCCGTCATCGTGCGATTGCCGGGATTGCCGAAGAGACTGCAGATTTTGGTCGTGTCGAGAAAGCGCTACGCACTGTCGTTCAGAAGACGCGCAACTCGCCATTGCGCGACCTCAACGACTACGCCAATCTTGGCAATGCGCTGACCGAACTCGGCGACACCGAACAGGCGATTGCCCTGATCAGCGAAGCCAAGAGCAGCTTCCGGAATGCCGGCGACACGCCTTTGCTGGCCGCGGTGGAAGCGGTCGCGCAGCACAAGGCGGGTAACCCGGAACTGGCGCAGCAGGCGTTGGAACGGGTCATGCAAGGAGGGACCCAGGGCCTGTCGGAAGCGGTGAAGCTGGCTGTTGCCAAGGCCTGCCTGGTGCACGGCAGGCACAACGAGGCCGAGCAGATACTCAAGGAGGTGGTCCAGAACAATCCGGACCAGACCGTCCTGCATGCCAGCATTACCCAGATGATGAAAACCCACGGCAATGCCGAGCGTGCGGAAACGCTGATCAGCAACAGCAACGCCGAGATCATCCAGATCAATGATGAGGCCGTCCGGAAAGGACAGGCCGGCGATTTCAGAACCGCCGCGGCGATGCTCAGGGAGGCCGCGGAACGTTTGCCCGGCAATCCGCAGATTATCGCCAACGCCGCCTATGCGCTGTTCCTCGATGTCTATACCAATGGGGTTGACGCGGACAAGCTGCGCGATGCGCATCGCTACCACCAGATGCTGCTGGCCAAGAACCAGCGTCATCCCCGGCTGGGTCCAATTGCCGCCCTGGTGGCGAAGATTCAGCGCAAGTTCAAGCTGCCGGCCATCTCATGACGACCGCGACAGCGATTTCAGTTCCACCCATTCACCACCCAAGAACACTCATGAAATACTGGTCATGCCTGCTCGCCACTTTCGTTGGCGCGCTGCTGTCGACCGCTGCCCTGGCCGCTGAGCCACCGCTCAAGTTCGGCGTCGGCCTCTTCCAGCCGAACCGGGACAAGAACGACGCCACCTACCGTCCGCTCGCTGACTACCTCGCGGCTAGACTCAATCGGCCGGTCGCACTGCGCACCGTCGATAGCTGGGAAGGACTGGCCAAATCGCTTGCCAACGGTGAAACCGACATCGCCCTGATGGGGCCGTGGGGCTACGTGCTCGCCAACAACGAAGCGGGCGCGCAGGCAGTAGCCAGCATCCTTTACGACGACAAGCCCGAATATCATGCGATCATTGTCACCCATCCCGATTCGGGAATCCGGACGGTTGCCGATCTCAAGGGCAGGACCTTCGCCTTCGGTGACAAGGGCTCCACTTCGGGCTACCTGATCCCGCTGCACTTCTTCATGACCCAGGGCATCAACCCCGACAGCTATTTTGCCAAGGTGCTGCATGCCCCGCACCAGGCGATTGAAACGCAGGTGACACAAGGCGTCCTGGATGCCGGTGCCGACTACAACCGCAACCGCACGGCGATGATCGAACAGGGGCTGATCCGAGCCGATCAGTCGAAGATCGTCTGGCAATCGGCGCCGCTGCCGAACGACGCTGTGGCCGTCAGCCGGGCACTGTTCGCCGACCAGGCGCTGATTGCCCGTCTGCAGGCAGCGTTGCTCGACGTCGGCCAGGCCCTGAAAACACAGCCCGGGCTGTTGCCACCCCATTACACCGGCTTTGTGATCCGCGACAACGGTTTCTACAAGCCGATCCGCGATGCCGGTCTGGCCACCGGCAAACTGCGGCCAAAGTGACGCGCCTCTGGCGCGCGTGCCTTGCCGGGCGCCGGGCGAAGCGCTGCAGCGGTCGTTCTGCTTTTCTCGCGCTGACCCTGATCTACTTCCTGCTGGTCGCGGCCTGTCTTGGCTCGCTGGCCAGAGAAGGGGAGTTATCGCTGGGGCGCAACCCGCTTCGAAACCTGTTGAAGACAGCGGTAGAATTCGCCCGCCCAAGTTTCATCGATGTCTGGTGGGGGAACCCGGAATTCGCGTATCGCAGCGATGACGGCACGCTGCTGCGTGTCGAAAACCGCCGCGCAGTCGAGCTGGACTACCTTGCCGGACTCGTCGGCGCCACTTGGACGACAATTCGCATTGCCACCCTGGGATCATTGCTCGGCGCCGTGCTGGCCTTGCCGTTGGCGGCATTGACGGCGCGCAACCTGGCGGCGCCGCGACCACTTGCCTGGCTCGCAAAAGCGACTCTCGACGTCGCACGTTCGATTCACACTCTGGTTTTTGGTCTGGTGTTGGTCGGGATCGTCGGCCTCGGGCCGACTGCCGGCATCCTGGCCATCGCTCTGCACAGCATGGGCAGTTATGGAAAACTCTTCGCCGAGTCGATCGAGACGCTCGACATCGCCTCGATCGATGCGGTGCGCAGCGTCGGTGCCGGGCCGGTACAGGTGTTCTTCAATGCCATCTGGCCTGCCGTCCTTCCCCAGTTCGTATCCAGCCACCTTTATCTCTGGGAGTTCAATATCCGTGATTCGACAATTCTTGGCATCATCGGCGCCGGGGGCCTGGGCCTGCTGATCACCGAAGCCATCTCGCTCTTTCAGTGGGGACGACTGGCAACCGTGCTGATCGTGGTCGTGCTCCTGGTCGCCTCATTCGACGCCATCAGCCGGCGCATTCGTCTGGCTCTGCTGTGAGCACTGCCGCGTCTTCTGCCGCCATCTCCCTGCAAGCCGTGGCTTGTGTTGCGGATGGCCGCACCTTGCTCGATATCGACGAACTCAGTATCACCGAGGGCGAGCGCATCGCCATCGTCGGCCACAATGGGGCCGGCAAGTCGACCCTGCTGAGACTGCTGAGCGGCTTCATGCGACCCGCGCATGGCACGCTGGAGGTGCTTGGCCACGCACTGGCAGGACCCATGCCCGCCACCGAATTGCGCGCGCTGCGCCAGAAAGTGGGACAGGTATTGCAGGGCCTGCATCTGGTTGCTCGGCTGTCGGCACTGGAAAACGTGCTGATCGGCGGTCTCGGCCGCGTGCGCGGCTGGCGCGGCTGGACGCGTTGCTATCCGGCACACGAAACAGAGCAGGCGGCACAGGCCTTGCAAGCGGTCGCTCTCCTGGATCGCGCGCATACCCGTACAGACCGGCTGTCGGGCGGCGAGAAGCAGAAGGTGGCGATCGCTCGTCTCCTGATGCAGCGGCCGCGCCTGATTCTTGCCGACGAGCCAACCGCCGCACTCGATCCCTCGGCCGCCGCCGAGGTATGCCAGTTGTTGGTCCAGGCTGCTCGACAGGCGACGCTGGTCAGCGTCGTCCATAACCCTGTGCTGCTGCCCTTGCTGGCCGAACGGGTGATCGGCCTCAGGCAGGGGCGGATTGCCTTCGACCTGCCGCTTACCGACCTCGACCACCAGGAACTGGCCAATTTCTATCGGCAGTAGTGGTCGTTTATGCTGACTACCGTCCAGGGACGCGGAGAAGCACGCTTGTTTGCATACAGACGGCTACTGTTCATCCTCGTGAGGGGCAAGATTGCGCTGCATCAGTACAAAGAACCGGTCGTAGAATGGCCCGGCAGGGATCGTTTCGCTCGCCACCTTGACCAGCGAATCTTCGCTCGGTGTCAGCGGAATCGAGACCGAGCCGATTGCGCTGACACCGACAGTCGCCGAGTTCGGGTTCTTCTTGAGCACGTAGCGGTCCTGAATGGCGTTCACATACACTGTCGAGAGCTTGCCGAGACGGCCTTCCGGGGCGCAGACGACATTGAACACGATCTGTACATGCACCTCGCTGTCGGGCTGGAAATGCTTGCTGGCACTGATGAAATCAGGCTTCACCGTGGTCGGCAGGTAGCCCTGGCTGAGCAGCGTCCGGCGCGCAGCCTCACAGGTCGCTTCGGCGCTGGCGTCGAACAGCCGCGAGAAGGTCTCGTTGGCGTCAAAACCTTCGTTCTGATAGACCGCGATCTTGCCCGACGTACTGCCACAACCGGACAGCAGACCGGTCAGAAGCAGCAATATTCCAGCAATGACCCGAGTCAATGCGCCTCATCCCAGTTCATGCCGACGCCGACATCGACGACCAGCGGCACGCGTAGCACCGCCCATTCAGTCATCAGGCGTGGCAGTTGGGAGCGGACTTGGGGCAACTCGGCTTCCGGGACTTCGAGGACGAGTTCGTCATGCACCTGCAGCAGTAGCCGCGTCTGCAGGCGCTCGGTGTCGAGCCAGCGCTGCACGACGATCATCGCTGATTTGATCAGGTCGGCAGCCGATCCCTGCATCGGCGCGTTGATCGCTGCGCGTTCGGCGCCCTGGCGGCGTGCGGGCAGGCTGGAATGGATTTCGGAAAGCCACAGGCGACGCCCGAAAACGGTTTCGACATAACCTTGGGCTTTGGCCGTCGCACGCGTTTTCTCCATGTAGGCGGCGACGCCAGGATAGCGCGCGAAATAGCGCTCGATGTACGTTTGCGCGGCGCCGCGCGTCAGGTCGAGCTGGCGGGCGAGGCCGAAAGCACTCATGCCGTAGATCAGCCCGAAGTTGATGACCTTGGCGACACGACGCTGATCGGGGCCGACGTCGCCCGGCGTGACGCCAAAAATCTCGGCGGCGGTGGCGCGATGTACGTCTTCACCCTGGGAAAAGGCTTCGAGCAGACGCGCATCTTCCGAGAGGTGCGCCATGATTCGCAGCTCGACCTGTGAATAGTCGGCCGAGACGATGCGGCTGCCCGGCGGCGCGATGAACGCCGCACGAATGCGCCGTCCTTCAGCGGTACGCACCGGGATGTTCTGCAGGTTGGGTTCGCTCGAAGCCAGCCGGCCGGTCACTGCGACCGCCTGCGCGTAGCTGGTGTGCACACGGCCGCTGCTGGCATTGACCATTTTCGGCAGCTTGTCGGTATAGGTGCCCTTGAGTTTTGCGAGCTGTCGCGATTCGAGCAGGATCTTGGGCAACGGGTAGTCGAGCGCAAGTTCGGAGAGCACCTCCTCGTCGGTCGACGGCGTTCCCGAAGCGGTCTTCCTTTTCACGGGCAGGCCAAGCTTGTCGAACAGGATCTCGGCCAGTTGTTTGGGGGAGTTGAGGTTGAACGGCTGGCCGGCCGCCACGTGCGCCTTCGTTTCGAGTTCGAGCAGGCGTTTGCCGATTTCGTGGCTCTGCTGCTTGAGCAGTTCGGCATCGATCAGGACACCGGTCCGTTCCATGCGAAAGAGGATGTCGCGTACCGGTATTTCGATGTTTTGATAAACGTGCCGCAAACCGGCATCGGCGGCGATCTGCGGATACAGCCGTGCGTGCAGACGCAGGCAGAGGTCGGCGTCTTCAGCAGAATACTCGGAAGCCTGGTCAATCGCCACCTGGTCGAAGCCGATCTGCTTCGCGCCCTTGCCACAGAGCGCTTCGTAGGGGATCGTTGTGAGGCCGAGGTGACGGGTCGCGAGCTGGCCGAGGTCGTGGCCGCGAACACCGTCCTTGCCGGATTCGAGGACGTACGATTGCAGCAGTGTGTCATGTACCACACCGGCGAGATGAATGCCGTGGTTGGCCAGCACATGCTGATCGTACTTGAGGTGCTGGCCGATCTTCGCGTGTCGTGGTGATTCGAGCCAGGGCTTGAGACGCGCCAGCACTTCGTGGCAAGGCAGTTGCGCCGGCGCATCGGGGTAGTGGTGGGCGAGCGGCAGGTAGACCGCCTCGCCGGGAGCGAGATTGACGCT
>NZ_JDSS02000019.1:21586-61627 GCF_000584955.1 Candidatus Accumulibacter vicinus | reverse complement strand
GACAGGCCGACGAGGCGGGCAGCGAAGGGGTCGAGGCTGGTGGTTTCAGTATCGAGTGCGGTCAAGGGAGAGTTCCCGATCTTCTCGAGCCAGCGCTCGAAAGCCGGCCAGTCGAGGATCGTCTGGTAAGCCGCGCGGTGCGCAGCGTCGGCCAACAGGTCGGTCTGGGTGCTCGGCGCGGCGGCCGGCAGCGCGCCATCGTCCGTCGTCATGCGACTGGTGCCATCGCCCTGTACTTCCTTGAGCCAGCTGCGCATCTCGTAGTGTGAGAAGATCTCGATCAGTCGTTCGCGATCGAGGGGTCGCGGCTTCAGGTCGGTCGGCGCCAGCGCCAGGTCGAGGTTACAGCGTACCGTCACCAGGCGGCGTGCCAGCGGCAGGAAATCGAGTGCACGCCGCAGGTTCTGCCCGACGACACCGCCGATGTCAGGCGCGGCAGCGATCACCCCGTCGAGCGAACCGTACTGCGCGAGCCATTTGATCGCCGTCTTGGTACCGACCTTGTCGACACCGGGAACGTTATCGACCGTGTCACCGATCAGCGCCAGGTAGTCGACGATGCGTCCGGCCGGCACGCCGAACTTGCCGATCACGCCGGCCTCGTCGAGCAGTTCGTTGCTCATCGTGTTGACCAGTCTGATCCGTGGGCCGACCAGTTGTGCGAGATCCTTGTCGCCGGTCGACACGACCACCTGCATGCCCTGCGCTGCCGCCTGCGTCGCCAGCGTACCGATCACATCGTCGGCCTCGACGCCGTCAAATACCAGCAGCGGCCAGCCGAGCGCCTCGATCGCCGCGTGCAGGGGTTCGATCTGGCGCACCAGATCGTCGGGCATCGGTGGGCGGTTGGCCTTGTACTGCGGGTACCAGTCTTCGCGGAAGGTCTTGCCCTTGGCGTCGAAGACGCAGCCCTTGTAATCGATTCCCGACGCCTGGTAGTCGCTTTCGAGGCGGCGTAGCATGTTCAGCACGCCATGCAGCGCACCGGTTGGCTCGCTCTGCGTCGTGCGCAGGTCGGGCATGGCATGAAAAGCGCGATAGAGGTAGGACGATCCGTCGACCAGCAGCAGGGTGGGCATGGGCGGGCCATAAAGAGATTGGAAGGGTTGAGGCCACGGGCGGGTCGCTTCCGCCCGTCCGGCGAGTCCCCGGCATTATCGCAGAGTTCTTTCTCATGACCGTAAGGCCGACGCCCCAGTCGCCATCGGCTCGGCAAGCGCAGGCTGCTGCGCAATCTATACTACAATTCACTTTGATCGGTGAACTGCTCACTGCTCGATCAATCACCCAGGGGTACTCCTCATGCGTCGCTTTCTTGCCCTCTTTGCCCTGCTGATGGTCGCTGCCGCGCCAGCGCCTGCCCAGAACCGGGCGGATTTGCAGCCCCTGCCGGCAGTCCCGCCACCGCCGCCGGAGATGGCTCCCTTTGATGCGGCATTGGAACCGGAGGTGACGATCATCAAACGTGAAGGCGATACCGTCGAAGAACATCGGATCAAGGGAAAACTCTACAAGATCAAGGTGACACCGGCGCACGGTGTTCCCTACTACCTGGTTGACCGGGAAGGTGACGGAAACTTCAGCAGGGAGACCATGGGGACTCCCGATGTCAGTGTTCCCACCTGGGTGATCGGGACCTTCTGACGGTTCATCCGTTCTTGCTGTCGTCAATTCGCGCTTGAGCGCCATGTCGGTGTTCACCCCGCTGAGTGCCGAGCATGCGGCAGCCTGGCTTGAGGACTACGCAGTAGGCACTCTGCAGACACTCGCCGGAATTGCCGAAGGCGTCCAGAACACGAACTTCTTTCTCGACACGACGCTTGGCCGTTACGTACTGACCATTTTCGAGCAGGCTCCGGGCGAGCAACTTTCTTTTCACATGCGACTGCTGGCGCACCTGGCTGAGCGGGGCATTCCCTGTCCGGCACCTGTTGCCAACCGCCGTCATGAGTATGTCGGCCAGCTCCAGGGCAAGCCGGCAGTGCTCGTCAGCCGGCTACCGGGGAGTGCCGAGAGCAACCCGAACCTGGCACAATGCGCGGCGATCGGTGGCATGCTTGCCGAGCTGCATATCGCCGCGCAGACCTGCCCGAGCCAGTCGGCGCATCAACGCGATGGCGCTTGGTGCGCACGCATTGCCGTACAGATCGAGCCCTGGCTGGATCGGGACGATGCCGAACTGTTAGGTGACGAAGTGCGATACCAGCAGCGCGCACGGCCGATTAACCTGCCGCGTGGCATCATCCATGCCGATCTGTTTCGCGACAACGTTCTCTTTGTCGGAGACCAGGTGAGCGGCTTGCTCGACTTTTATTTTGCGGGTGTCGACGACCTGCTGTTCGATCTGGCGGTGACCGTGAACGACTGGTGTGCCACTGCCACCGGCGAGCTCGACAGCGAACGTTGTGCCGCACTGCTTGCCGCTTATGGCCGGCGACGTCCATTGCTGGCCAACGAACAGGCCGCCTGGCCAACATTGCTGCGCGCAGCCGCACTGCGTTTCTGGGCCTCGCGCCTGTACGATCATCATCTGCCACGGTCCGGCGAACTGGTCATCAAACGCGATCCGGATGCCTATCGTAGCATCCTGCTGGCGCGGCGCACACTGGACCGTCACGACGGCCCGCTTGCCGCAGCCGTTCAGGGCGGCTAGCATCAGCCACCTTCAGGTCTGCACCCCCATGGTCCACGAAACCTTCCCGATCCCCGCGCCGATGTTCAACGGCGCCAGCCGCCGCGTCGATGTCGGCAATGTCTTCGACTGGTTCAGACAAGGTTGGGCAATCTTTCTCGCCAAACCGGGGGTCTGGATGGCGATGACGATCATCCTGCTCGTCATCCTGTCCGGCTTGGCAATCATCCCCTGGTTTGCCGAGCTCGCGGCATGTTTGCTGACGCCCCTGCTGGCTGCCGGCCTCTTGCTCGCCTGCAGGAAGGTCGAGCGCAACGAGACACTCGAAATCAGTGATCTTTTCGCCGCTTTCCAGAGCCACTCCGGTGGCCTGGTGATGCTCGGCGTGTTCTACATGCTGGTCATGCTCGGGGGGGGGCTGCTGGGCACACTGCCGTCGCTGCTGCTCTGCATGCTGATCGCCCTGTCCATTTGGTTTGCATCGGCGCTGCTGGTCTTCAACAGACTGCCGCCGGTCGACGCGCTCAAGGCGAGCTGCCATGCCTGCCTCAAGAACTTCCTGGTTTTTCTGGTCTACGGTCTGATCAGTCTGGTACTCTGCTTCTTCGCTGCGTTGCCCATCGGGCTCGGCTTCCTGGTCCTTGGGCCAGTGCTTGCCGGTTCGGTGTATGCCTCCTATCGTGATATTTTCATTGCCGTCTGAGCGACCTGATGACATGCAAGCACTGACTCTTCCTGCTGCCCAAGGCTGGCGCTGGCTGGCCGATGGTTTTCGGATCTTTCGCAAGAATCACCTGATGCTCACTTTTCTGGTCGTCAGCTATTGGGTGTTGATGGCTCTGGTGAATATCATCCCCGTACTCGGCACGGTGGCGACGACGCTGTGCATTCCGGCCTTTTCGGTCAGTCTGATGAATGCCTGCCGCCGCATCGAGCAAGGTGCGCCCCTCTCTTTGCAGCTCCTGTTCTCGGGCTTTGCCAGCAACCTGCGCAGCTTGCTGATCCTGGGCACCCTCTATCTAGCGGCGACGGTCGGGATTCTCGCCGTTTCGGCGCTGGCCGACGGCGGTGCGCTGATGGCAATGATGCTGGCCGGCCAGAAACCTGCTGAGGAGGTGGTAAACGATGGCAGCCTGCTGCTGGCCACCCAGATCGCGCTACTCTTCCTGTGTCCGCTGATGATGGCCTATTGGTATGCGCCGGTACTCGTCGGCTGGCATGGCTTGCCGCCGGCCAAGGCGCTCTTCTTCAGTTTCGTCGCCTGCCTGCGCAACTGGCGCGCCTTTCTGGTTTATTCGTTGGCCATCCTGGTTGTCGCGACATTGCTGCCCGGGCTCTTCATCGGCATTCTGGCGACCCTGCTGCCCGGCAGCGCAGCGCTGTTGGCAGTGCTGATGACGGTATTGCTGATCCTCGTTCTTGCACCAACGCTGTTTGCCAGCTTTTACATCAGTTATCGCGACGTTTTCATCACCATTGAAGACCATTCCTGATCGCCCCAGCGACCGGCCTCTGGGAATTTTTGGTGGCACTTTTGACCCGGTTCATTACGGTCACCTGCGTCTTGCCGAAGAGGCTGCCGATGGTCTCGATCTCGCTGGCGTGCGCTGGATTCCAGCCGGTCAGCCGGCGCTGCGCAGCAGGCCGCAAGTGACCGCGCGGCAGCGCTTGGCGATGGTGTGCCTGGCGATTGCCGACAACCCGCGCTTCTCAGTCGATGCTGCCGAGGTTGAAGCGGATCGGCCAAGTTACACCGTGCCAACCCTGGAACGCCTGCGCCAAGTCGATCAGTGTGGGCAGCAACGGCCGCTGGTGCTGCTGGTGGGTGCCGACGCCTTTGCCGGCTTGCCCGGTTGGCATCGCTGGCGGTCGTTGTTCGATCTGGCGCACCTCGCTGTTGCGCAGCGTCCTGGGTTTCCGATCGATGGGGCCTGTCTGCCGGCAGAGCTGGCGAGCTGCTATCGCGACCGCTTCTCGGCCAGCCCGGCAGCGCTGGCCGCATCGCCTGCCGGACGTATCGTCACTTTCACGATGAGCCAGTTGGCGATCTCGGCGACTCAGATTCGCGGCCTGCTGACGAAGGGCTACAGTTCCCGCTACTTGTTGCCCGACGAAGTCATCGCTTATATTCAAACCGAACACCTTTATCCGGAGTGCTGATTTGCCCATCCCATTGCCCCAACTGGAAAAACTCGTGGTCGACGCGCTCGAAGACATCAAGGGCCGAGATATCGAGGTCATCAATACCAGTCGCCTGACCGCACTTTTTGACCGCATGGTCATCACCTGTGGCGACTCCAACCGTCAGGTCAAATCACTGGCTCAGAACGTTCAGGACAAGGTCCGCGCCGCCGGCGGGCAAGTCCTCTCCTGCGAAGGCGAGGCCGTTGGCGAATGGGTGCTGATCGACCTCGGCGACATCATCGTGCACGTCATGCAGCCGGCGGTGCGCAGTTATTACAAGTTGGAAGAATTGTGGGGTGGCAAGGGACCGTTACGCGTGCAGCGGATTGCCGTCAGGGCTACAGTCACCGGTGAGGAATGAAACTCGCCATTCTCGCCGTCGGCCACAAACCGCCCGTATGGGTGGCCCAGGGTTGCGCCGAGTACGTCAAGCGCATGCCGCGTGAATTGCCTCTGTCGATCGTCGAAGTCAAACCGGAACCGCGGAGATCGAAAAGCCGCGAACAATTGCTTGCCGCCGAGAAGGTCCGCCTGCTGACGGCCTTGCAGGGTTATCAGCGAATGGTCATACTGGACGAGCGCGGTGTCGATCTGCCGACGCTGCAGCTTGCCGATCGCCTTGCTCGCTGGATGCGTTCCGGGGGTGCGACGGCCTTCGTCATCGGCGGTGCCGATGGCATCGACGAAACCTTGAAACTACAGGCCGACGAAGCGATCCGCTTGTCGAGCCTGACCTTGCCACATGCCCTGGCGCGGCTGATTCTCTGCGAACAGCTTTATCGTGCGATCAGCATCGTCCGCAATCATCCTTACCACAGGGAGGGTTGATGTCCGTCCAGATGCCGTATTCGCGCCTGCATCTGGCTTCGCGCAGCCCACGTCGGCGCGAACTGCTGACGCAAATCGGTGTTGCTTTCGATACCATCGTGCCACGCAATTCACCTCGTGACGACCCTGCCCTGGACGAAACGCCGCTGCCCGGCGAGAACCCGACGAGCTACGTCGAGCGTATTGCTCGCAGCAAGGCGGAACATGGCTGTCGTGTTGTCCGTTGGCGAAAGCTCTTCCCGCAACCGGTCCTGGCCGCGGACACTACGGTCGAACTGGCCGGCGAACTGATCGGCAAACCGTGTGACGCCGAAGATGCCAGGCGTATCCTGAAGCGCTTTTCCGGCAATACGCATCGAGTCCTGACGGCGGTAGCCATCGGCTTCGAAGATTGCATCGAACTGGCCCTGTCGATTAGCGAGGTGCGCTTTCGCCTTCTCGATGATGACGAGATTCGTCGCTATGTCGCCAGCGGCGAACCGATGGACAAGGCCGGCGCTTACGGCATCCAGGGGCGTGCCGGCATGTTCATCGAGTATCTGGCGGGCAGCTACAGCGGCGTGATGGGTTTGCCGCTATGCGAAACGGCACAGTTGCTGAAGCACTTCGGTTTCAGACTGTAACTAGCGCGACAGCACGGCCGCTCGCTTCAACCGTCGAACGGCGTCTGTCCGGGCAGGTGCTGCTGGTTGAAAACCATGCCGTCAACCAACTGGTCGCGCAAGCGTTTCTCGAAGCTTTCGGATTACAGGTCAGTCTGGCTGCGGGGAGCCGCCCGGTTGTTCCGCACCCCCTGCCGGCCAAGCTCTGTCGTATCCCCAGGCGATCGATCGGCTGGAAATGTGAAACGACCTCCTGATTTGGGAAGGAAACCGCTCATTGCGCATTCTGCTGGTTGAAGACGATGTCCTGCTTGGAGACGGCATCCGTGCCGGTCTCAAGCTGGCCGATTACGCGGTTGACTGGGTGCGTGATCCAGACGCGGCACGTCTGGCGCTGCTCGACCATACCTATCAGGCCTGCGTGCTCGATCTCGGCTTGCCGAAGCGCGACGGGTTGTCGGTCCTGAAGGACTTTCGGCAAAGTGGCAACCCGTTGCCGGTGTTGATCCTGACCGCTCGCGACAGCAGTGCCGACAAGATCGCCGGGCTCGACGCCGGGGCCGATGACTACCTCACCAAGCCCTTCGATCTCCTTGAGCTGCAGGCGCGCCTGCGAGCGTTGATACGTCGTGCCAGCGGCGCTCCGGCGCCAACGCTGGAGCACGCTGGTGTGGTGCTCGACCCGGCCAGCAAGCGTGTGACTCGCGATGGTCAGCCGGTGGTCCTGTCGGCTCGCGAATATACTTTGCTGCATGACCTGCTCAGCCACAAGCAGCACATCCGCACGCGCAGTCAGCTCGAAGAAAGTCTGTACGCATGGGGTGAAGAAACCGGTAGCAATACCGTCGAAGTTTTCATTCACCACCTGCGCAAAAAACTGGGCACCCACTTCATTCGCACCGTTCGCGGTCTCGGCTACGGCCTGGGCGACGCCGACTGATGCCGCAGACAGCCCCTGGCGCGCCAAGCCAATCACTGCGCTGGCGCCTGCTGCGCGCTGTCTTTGCCACCGCCCTCCTGGTCTGGGGGCTGGTCGCCATCCTCAGCTACGCTCAGGCCCGCCATGAAGCCGAGGAATTGATGGATGGACATCTGGCGCAATCGGCCCGTTTGCTGCTTGCGCTGGTGCGCGACAACGAGAGCCATCTGGCAGATCTGGCGACACGCCTGACACTGGCACGCAGCGGCGAAGACCGTCCCTACGAGTCGCCGCTCGAGTTCCAGATCGGGCGTGCCAACGGGTCGCTGCTGCTGCGCTCTGAACAGGCGCCGGCAAACTCCCTGGCCGCTGCGCCGGGTTACGAAAACATCACTCGCAATGGTCACCCCTGGCGGGTGCTGACCATTGCTGCGCCTGCTGACGACTATCGGGTGCAGGTCGCGCAGTCGATCGATGTGCGCGACCGTGCGGCACTCGAAGTGGCCAGTCAGACGGTTCTGCCGATCGCGCTGATTTCGCCACTCCTGCTGCTGCTGATCTACTTGTCGGTGCGGGGTGGCCTGAAGCCGCTCGACGACCTGGCTGCCGATGTTGCTGCGCGGTCGCCCGAGAACCTCAAACCACTGGCTAACCACGCTACGCCGCTCGAAGTGCAGCCGCTGCTCGACGCGCTCAACCAGCTCCTGGTCAGGCTTGCGGAAGCCCTCGACAAGGAAAGGCGCTTCACCGCCGACGCGGCGCACGAATTGCGTACGCCGCTGGCCGTAGTCAAAATCCAGGCAGAGGTGGCACAGCTCAGCAGGAATCCTGACGATCGCCAGCATGCGCTGAAGCAAATCGTGCTCGGTGTTGACCGGGCCGCGCGCGTGCTCGAACAACTGTTGCGCCTGGCTCGCCTCGACCCGCTTGTGGGACTTCCCAAAGCGGGCGAAGTCGACCTCGGCGAGCTGGCGCGCAGGGTGCTGGTCGAAACGCGAGTGACCGCCGACCGCGGAGCGATTCACCTGCAGGTCAGCGCGACGCCCTTGCTGGTCCAGGGTGACGGCGAATTGCTGGAAATCGTGCTGCGCAATCTGCTCGATAATGCCCTGCGCTACACGCCGCCGGGAACGACGGTCACGCTCTTCGTGCGGCGGCAGAACGGCGACATCCTGCTCGCTGTCGCCGACGACGGGCCAGGGGTCTCGCAGGAGGATTTGCCGCGGCTTGTCGAACGCTTTTATCGCGGTCGCGAGGTCAGCGCCGAAGGCAGTGGGCTTGGATTGGCCATCGTCCAGCGCATCGCTGAGTTGCACTTGGCACGCTTTGAGGTCGAGAATCTGGCCGGCGGCGGTTTCGAGGCGCGCCTGCGCTGGGTCGGGTCGGGAAAGATCTAGTCCGTGTCCTACCAAGGGTGCCAGCCTGGTCGCACTGATGGGGTGGTCGTTACCCATATGCTTTTCCGGTGGGCAGAAGGCTGGCAGGCAACACTCATGATGACGTGGTAAGATGCGGCACCGCACAGGCTGCGCCGGGCGAGTGGCGGAGCGCCCGAAGGGATTCCCCGTGCGTGCAAAACGGAAGATTCGACACCAAGGCGATGGCCGAACAACAGGCAGAGAAAGGCTCCATTCAGGTCATCGAGCGGATGATGTCACTCCTCGACGTACTGGCCGACATGCCGGGACCGGTGAGTCTCAAGCTCCTGGCCCAGCGTACCGGCCTGCATCCCTCTACTGCGCATCGCATTCTGGCGGTGATGACCGGTGCCGCGCTCGTCGAACGACACGAAGTCGGTACCTACGCGCTTGGTATCCGGTTGCTCGAACTGGGCAACATCGTCAAGTCGCGGATCAACATTCGCCAAGTGGCACTGCCTTACATGCAGCAATTGCACGAGCTGATTGGCGAAGCGGTGAATCTCGGCATTCGCCACGAAGACGAGATCATCTACGTCGAGCGAACCTCAAGCGGTTGCTCGCTGGTGCGCGTAGTCTACCTGGTCGGTGGGCGCGCGCCGCTGCATCTCACCTCGCTCGGCAAACTGTTTCTGGCGGCTGACGGGCTGGCTGAGGTGCGTGCCTACGCCAAGCGTACCAGTCTGCCGGGCAAGACTCCGCATTCGCTGACCCGCCTTGATGCGCTCGAAAGGGAACTCGACAAGATCCGCCGCCACGAATTGGCTTACGACAACGAAGAGGCCGAGATCGGCCTGCGCTGCATTGCCGCGCCAGTCTGCAACGATGAAGGTCGGCTGGTCGCCGGGCTTTCGATATCAGCACCCAGCGATCGCTATAACCCCGACTGGGTGACACCGATCAAGGCAACAGCCAGTCAAATATCGAGGGCACTAGGCTATCGCCAGCAGTTGCGCAAGTAACCGTGCTCCCATAAACTGAACCAGCAGACATGCGCGTCAGGGCAGTGAGTCATGACTTTCATGATCAGAGTACCTGGAAAAGTCATGGTCGCTTGGTCAACGCAAAACCCTTACGGCGCGTTAAGTAAAATTGTAGGACGCCAGGCGGACAGCGCTTGGTGGTTCGTGATCCCAATCTCACCAGGAGGAATGCCATGCACAAGTTGTTTACTCTGTTGGTCGCTTTGTTGATGATTGCGACAAATGCCTTTGCCGTAGTCAACGTAAATACTGCCAACAAGGACGAACTTCAGATGCTCACCGGCATTGGGCCGGCCAAAGCCCAGGCAATCATCGACTACCGGACCAAGAATGGAGACTTCAAGACGGTCGATGATCTCACCAAGGTGCCCGGCATTGGACCGGCAGTCCTCGGCAAGATGAAGAACGACGTGACCTTGACCGGATCGACAACGGCCAAGGCGGCGACCAAGGCCGAACCCGCCAAGGTCATGCCCCCGGCAGGCGCTTCTGCACCGGCAAGTGCGCCCACGGCGGCTTCAAAAACTCCGGCAACCGCCAAACCGGCTGCAACTCCTGCCGCAGCCAAAGTCGAGCCAGTGAAACCCGCAGAGAGCAAGGAGGCAGCCAAACCGGCGACCAAGAAAGACGCGACGAGCGATGCCAAGAGCACGGATGCCGCTGCAGCGAAGAAGTAATCCTCAACTGCCTTCCCTGACAAGATGCAATGACAAACCCCGCCAAGGCGGGGTTTGTCATTTTCCGAGCGCGGGCTGCCGCACTGCCTGCTACACTCCCGTCTGCATCCATAAGCTGAACCCATGCGTCCACTGCCATCGCTGCTGCCTTTTCTCTTTGTATTCCTGTGGAGCACCGGATTCATCGGCGCCAAGTTCGGACTGCCGTACGCCGAACCACTGACTTTCCTGCTCGCCCGCTACTTCCTGGTGCTCGTGCTGATGACGCTGTTTGCCCTGGCGACGCGTGCGCCATGGCCCGCTGACGGGCGTCAGCTCGTCCACATCGGGATTTCCGGCCTGTTGGTGCACGCGCTGTATTTGGGCGGGGTGTTCACGGCCATCAAACATGGTCTGCCGGCTGGTGTAACGGCGCTGGTGGTCGGCATGCAGCCGTTGCTGACCGCTTGTGGTGCCGGCTTTCTGCTCGGTGAACACGTGTCGCCGCGGCAATGGCTGGGACTGGTGCTCGGCTTTGCCGGTGTGGCATTGGTGGTTGCCAACCAACTCGGCGACCTGCCGCTGGCGGCGATGCTGCTGCCGGCGTTCGCCGCCTTGCTCGGAATCACGCTCGGCACGCTCTACCAGAAGCGTTTCTGCCCGCACTTCGACCTGCGTACCGGTTCGGTCATTCAGTTCCTGCCGACCGCGGTGCTGACGGCGCTCGCCGCCTGGGCCAGCGAAAGCATGCACATCGAGTGGACGCCGCAGTTTGCCTTTGCCCTGCTGTGGCTGGTGCTGGTGCTCTCGTTTGGTGCGATCAGCCTGCTCAATGTGTTGATTCGCAGCGGCAGTGCCGTCAATGTCGCCAGCCTTTTCTACCTGACCCCCCCCAGCACGGCCGTGATCGCCTGGCTGGTGTTCGGCGAAACGCTCGGCGGACTGGCGCTGGCCGGGATGCTGCTGGCAGTCGGCGGGGTCTATCTGGCGCGGGCGCAAAGCCGATGAGCGCCGCTGTGAAACCGGTGCTGCGCATTCTCGGCATCGACCCTGGCTTGCGCATCACCGGTTTCGGACTGATCGAGAAAACCGGCAACCACCTGGCCTATCTCGCCAGCGGCTGCATCCGCACCGACATCCGGGATTCCCTGCCTGGTCGTCTGGGAACGATCTACGCCGGCCTGCGCGAACTGCTGGCACAGCACCGACCGGACCAGGCGGCAGTCGAGATGGTGTTTGTCAACGTCAATCCACAATCGACGCTGCTGCTCGGCCAGGCGCGTGGTGCGGCGATCACGGCGCTGGTTGCCAGCGGCCTCGAGGTGGCCGAGTATACGGCCTTGCAGGTCAAGCAGGCGGTGGTCGGCAACGGCCACGCCGACAAGGTCCAGGTGCAGCACATGGTGCGCCGCCTGTTATCCTTGTCGGCAGCCCCCCGCCCGGACGCTGCCGATGCGCTGGCTTGCGCCATTGCACACGCACATGGCGGGCAGGGGCTTGGGCAACTGACCAGCAAAGGTCTGCAGGTCAGCAACGGTCGCCTGGTGGTGGCCAGGGAGAACAGACGATGATCAGCCGGCTGGCCGGAATCCTGCTGGAAAAGAACCCGCCGCAGGTGGTGGTCGACGTGCACGGCATTGGCTATGAACTCGACGTGCCCATGAGCACTTTCTACAATCTGCCGGCGAATGGCGAGAAGATCAGTTTGCTGACCCACTTCGTGGTACGTGAGGATGGGCAGTTTCTCTACGGATTTGCCAGCGAAGGTGAGCGTTTTGCCTTTCGCCAGTTGCTGAAAATTTCGGGCGTTGGCGCGCGCCTGGCGCTGTCGGTGCTGTCCGGACTGTCGGTGAGCGATCTCGCGCAGGTCGTGGCACGGCAGGAAATCGGCCGCCTGACCAAGGTACCTGGTATCGGCACCAAGACCGCCGAGCGCCTGTTGCTCGAGCTCAAGGGAAAACTCGCCGATGCGCTGCCGGCAAGCGCCGTGCCTGCCGCGGCCGTACATAATGACATTCTCAATGCGCTGCTGGCTCTGGGTTACAATGACCGTGAAGCAGGGGCCGCAATGAAACAGCTAGCGGCCGACGTCACCACCTCCGACGGCATTCGGCAGGCGCTCAAGCTGCTGTCAAGGGTCTGAACCGATCATGAATCCCGGCCACAAACAACTTATTCAGATCGCGCTTGTCGCTTTGCTGCTGATCGGCTGTATTGCCGTGTTGTTGCCGTTTACCGGCACCCTGCTTTTTGCCATAGTCATTTGTGTCACCACCTTGCCGATCCGCAATCGCCTGCTCACCCTCTGCGGCGGGCGCAGCAACCTGGCGGCGCTACTGGTGTCGATGCTGTTGCTGCTGTTGCTGGTCGCGCCCGTGGCACTGCTGTCCGGATCGCTTGCCGACGGCGTCGAGATTGCGATTCGCTACCTCAAGCCATTGATGGAAAAAGGGCTGCCCACCGACCCACCAGCCTGGCTGGCGAGACTGCCGATGGTCGGTCGCAATGCCGCGGCCTATTGGCACGAACTGATCGAGAGTCGCGAGGAAATGAATGCCCTGCTGCATCAGTTCGTGGATCCGACGCGCAGGCTGGCGTTGGCTACCGCCGCACTCCTCGCGCAGGGACTGTTGCAACTGGTGCTGGTGATTTTCTTCGTTTTTTTCATCTTTCGTGACGCACATCTCTATGCAGACGCCCTGCATACCGGCAGTCGCGCCCTTGCCGGCGATCTCGGCGAGCGCATGCTGGCGCTGGCGGAAGGGACGGTCACCGGGGTCATGGTCGGCATTGTCGGGACGGCGGCCACACAGGCGCTGGTGGCGATGATCGGTTTCATCATCGCGGGTGTGCCGGGGATCATCATCCTGACCGTGGCCACCTTCTTCTTTTCGATGGTGCCGGTGATCGGGGCGACGCTGATCTGGCTGGGCGCTGCCGTCTGGCTATACAATGAGGGGCAGACCGGCTGGGCAGTGTTCATGGTGATGTGGGGAATGTTCGGCATCAGCAGTGTCGATAACTTCATCAAACCGATTCTGATTTCAAGAACCGCCAGCCTGCCACTGTTGTTGATCGTCGTCGGTGTCTTTGGGGGCGTGCTGGTCTTCGGCTTCATCGGACTGTTCCTTGGGCCAACCCTGCTGGCACTCGGGCAGGTGCTGGTTCGCGAGTGGCTGGCACATGCCGATTCGGAATCGTCGCTGTCGGAGAAGAGCTCACAGCGATGATCGAAACCGACGATCTTGGCAGCTCCGCTGTCGACCGGCTGATCTCGGCCGAGGCGAAATCCCCCCAGGAAGAAGCGATCGAACGCGCCCTGCGGCCTCGCCATCTCGCCGATTACGTCGGTCAGGCCAAGATTCGCGAGCAACTGACGATCTTCATCGAAGCGGCCAGGCGGCGCAACGACACGCTCGATCACGTTCTTCTGTTTGGCCCGCCAGGCCTTGGAAAGACCACGTTGGCGCACATCATCGCCACCGAGATGGGCGTCAACCTGCGTTCGACCTCAGGCCCGGTCCTTGAGCGCGCCGGTGATCTGGCTGCCATCCTGACCAATCTCGAACCCCGCGACGTCCTCTTCATCGACGAGATTCACCGCCTCTCGCCGGTCGTCGAAGAAATCCTGTATCCGGCGCTGGAGGACTTCCAGATCGATCTCATGATCGGCGAGGGTCCGGCAGCGCGCTCGGTCAAGCTCGATCTGCCCCCGTTCACGCTGGTGGGTGCGACCACTCGCGCCGGCATGCTGACCAATCCCCTGCGCGATCGCTTCGGGATTGTCTCGCGACTCGAGTTTTATACACCCGAGGAACTGATGCTGATTGTCACACGCTCGTCGCAACTGCTCAAGGTGCCTGCCGATCCCGGCGGCGCCCTGGAAATCGCGCGCCGTTCTCGTGGCACACCACGCATCGCCAACCGGTTGTTGCGGCGCGTCCGCGATTTCGCCGAAGTCCGGGCAAACGGCCACATCACGCAGGAAGTCGCCGATCAGGCGTTGCTAATGCTCGATGTCGATCATGGCGGCCTTGACGTCATGGACCGCAAGCTGCTATCCGCGGTGATCGACAAATTTGCCGGTGGCCCGGTCGGCATCGACAATCTGGCGGCCGCGATCGGGGAAGCGCGCGATACCATCGAGGACGTTCTCGAACCGTATCTGATCCAGCAAGGCTTCCTGCAGCGCACGCCTCGCGGTCGGGTGGCGACCGCGGCGGTCTACCGTCATCTGGGACTGGCGGCGATGCCCAGCGAACCGCAAGGCGATCTCTGGCAGGCGCCCTGAGAGGGCGCCGCCTGGTCACAAACACTTACATTTGCCACCAGAATGCTGCCGTAGAATCGGCGCCGGCCATGAAACACCCACACCAGCCCAACAACAAAGCGTTCACCATTCCCGTTCGCATTTACTACGAAGACACCGATGCCGGGGGCGTGGTTTATTACGCCAATTATCTGAAATTTTTCGAACGCTGCCGTAGCGAATGGCTACGTGCGATCGGTCATCAGCAGGCCGAGCTGCTGCGCGATCCGGGGATTGCCTTCGTCGTTCGCAGCATCAGCGTCGACTACCTGAAGCCGGCGCGACTTGACGATCAACTGGTCGTCAGCCTCGAAGTGGAGAAGATCAGCCGCGCGCAGATCTTCTTTCGCCAGCATATCCGGCGTGCCGATGCGTCCGTCGAAGGGCGCTGGCAGGAACTGGTCAGCGGCACCATCCACATCGTTTGTGTCAACTCGGCGCAGATGAAAGCGGCCCCGATTCCCGCAATTCTGCGTACCAAACTGGAAGCCCTGCAATGAATGTCTCACAAGACCTCTCGATCCTGCATCTGATCCTCAACGCCAGCGCCGTAGTGCAAGCCGTGATGCTGCTGCTGGCCGGCGTCTCTTTCATGTCCTGGTACTATATTTTCCGAAAGTGGTTCACGGTGAAAGCGGCGCGCGCGCAAACCGAGCAGTTCGAGCGTGACTTCTGGAGCGGTGGCGACCTCAACAGTCTCTACCAGAGCGCGATCAATGACCGCCATAGCACCGGGAGCATGGAACGTATCTTCGAAGCGGGATTTCGTGAATTCACCAAGCTGCGCAGCCAGAAGAACCTCGACCCGAAAGACGTCATCGACGGTTCGCGTCGCGCCATGCGCGCCACCTATCAGCGTGAGATGGACAGCATCGACTCGCACCTCGCCTTTCTGGCTTCGGTTGGTTCGGTGAGCCCGTATGTCGGCCTGTTCGGCACCGTCTGGGGAATCATGCATTCCTTCCGCGGTCTCTCGAACGTTGGCCAGGCGACGCTCGCTGCGGTCGCGCCGGGCATTGCCGAAGCGTTGGTGGCGACTGCCATCGGCCTTTTTGCGGCGATCCCGGCGGTGGTCGCCTACAATCGCTTTGCGCACGAGATCGACCGCTTGTCTTCGCGCTTCGAGTCTTTCATGGAAGAGTTCTCGAACATCCTGCAACGGCAGATGAGGTAAGGCCATGCGTCCGCGCCGTCTGAAGAACGAAATCAATGTCGTCCCCTACATCGATGTCATGCTTGTGCTGCTGGTCATCTTCATGGTGACGGCACCGATGATGACCACCGCCAGCATCGACGTGCCGTCGGTCGGCAAGGCCGCGCAGCCGCCAGCCGAAGCGCTGCAGGTGATCGTCCGCGCCGACCGGACGCTGGCGCTGCTTGCTCCCGGCAAGTCCGAACGCCCTCTCAGCCGAAATGAGCTATCGGAAGCGATCGTCGCCGCGCAGCGCAACAACCCAGAGCAGGCGGTAGTCATTGCCGGTGACCGGAATGTCAGGTACCAGGCGGTGCTTGAGGTCATGGACGACCTGCAGCAGAAACAGGTCAAACGCATCGGCCTTCTCGTGCAACCCGCTGGCAAGTGAGCCACTGATCGGTGGAAGCTGTCGAAGTCCTCCAGCGGTCGCCGCAGGACGATCCGGCCAAATGGCCGTCGCTGGCCCTGTCCGCGACGGTTCATTTGCTGTTGATCGGCGCGCTGTTTCTGGGCGTGCAGTGGAAGAGTCAGCCGCCTGCCGCGGTCGAAGTCGAAGTCTGGCGTGCTGCACCGGCTCCGACTGTAGCCAGCCAGCCTGAGTCGAGAGTGGAGCCCCGGCCAGAGCCCAAAGCGGAGCCAAAACCGGAACCCAAACCGGAACCTAAGCCAGAACCTAAGCCGGTTGCCAAAGCAATCGTGAAACCGGAGCCCAAGCCCGTTGCCAAGGCAGTTGCAAAACCAGAACCGAAACCCGAGGTCAAGCCCCCCGTCAAACCGGAAATCCCCCTGAAGGAGGAGAAAAAGCCGAAGGAGCCGCCGAAGGAAGCCAAGGTCAAGGAAACCCTCAAGGAACCGAAGCCGACGGAAGCGCCCAAAGAACCCAAGGCGAAGGAAACGCCGCGGAAGGAAGAACCCAAGGTGAAGGAACAGTCCCGAAAGGAAGAACCGGCCCCGTCGAAAAAGGAAGAATCCAGGCCGAAGGAGCCGCCCAGGAAGGAAGAGCCAAAACAGAAGGAGACAAAGCCGGAGCCGGAGCGCCGCCCAAGTTTCGACGATGAACTGAAGCGGGAACAGAAACAATTGCAGCAGCAGAGGGCTGCCGAAGATCGACGTGCGCGCGCTGCCGAGGCCGACGCCGAGGCTCGCCAGCTCAAGCAACAGGCTGAGCTGGCGGCGGCAGAACATCGGCGTGGGCTGAACGAATACATCGACAAAGTGCGCGCCAAGATCCGCGGCAATATTTCCTTGCCACCCGGCATACAGGGCAATCCGGAAGCAGTGTTCGAGGTCACACAGCTTCCCTCCGGTGAAGTTCTTGATGTCAAGGTGCGCCGTTCGAGTGGCAATCCTGCGCTTGATGCAGCCGTTGAACGCGCGATCCACAAGTCGTCCCCGTTGCCCAAGCCTGCACAGGCGGATCTCTTCGAGCGGATCTTGAGGATTCCCTACCGGCCGCGTGACGACTAGGACACCAGAGTTCGACACTTTTTCACCTAAGTGATTGATTATCATAGGTTAAAGTGTTCTGTAGTGGCAAATTTAAAGCCTTAAATTTCAATAACTTATCTGCTATCCGTCGAACTCGGGGGGTTTATGCGTTTGGCACGCGAAAAGTGTCGAACTCGGGCTATCCGGAAGCGCTTAAGCGGGGGCAACCCCTCGTGTATCGTTTGCCCCCATTGCTGGCTTCGTAGATTAAGCAGGAAGTCACAGGCCCCCCCTCGTGATGAACCTGCCAAATGCTGATACCACCACCGGACAGAAAGACAATTTCGCCCGCAATATATGACCGATGATCAAGATCAAACCACTTGTACTGATTGTCAACAAGATCGGATAAGTCAAAGGGAATCACCAGGACCTCGCCCTCGCCCGTGCTCAGTCTCAACTCGGCCAGACCCGGATTCTTTCGCCTATAGGTACCGAACATAATACCGATGCGTTTCAGCGCAGATGGCCCATTTTTTTGTCTCTGATCGAGGCTCAACGCCAATGATCCACCGTTTGTCGCAGGCAAACTGGCTCGCATCTCAAACTTCGCCATCTCGGGCTGTTCGGCAGAAAGATAATATCTCATCAGCAACAAGCTGGTGGTGTTAAATGCAGAAAACAAAAACAAGGCGGCCAGCAGAAGCGGGCCGACAAAACGACGCGATTCGGCTCTTCTACCACCCTCAAGAGCATAAGCAACGAGCAGGGCAGGAACCATGAAATAACGACCTTGAACTCCTTTAATAATGCTTGCCGGGTGCACACTCCAGGACACAAGTAACGCAAAGAAAATCAGTAAAGATGCGCCGAACGCACAACATACCAGCAGCAATCTTGCCAACCATTCCTCATCAATGTATTTGAATGAGGTAGAAAAGATGGCTGTCAGGAAAACAAGGGCATAGAGGCCAGTGTAAACATCCTCCGGAAAAGGAGCATCCAGCCACCCGAGAATACCCAGGAAGGATTTCCCATAGAATCTCAACAGTTCCTCATCGGCGAGCGTTGCCAGCAACACCTTGAAAAAAGACAGGGGGTTCAGCAGGTAATGCTGAATTATTCCTGAAACAGGGAAGCCTGTAACGACTCTGATATCAACCGTGGTCTTAAAAGCGACAGCCAGCCACAGAACAATGGCGATCGAGGCTATGCTTCCAGCAATAAGGCCACTTTTCCTTCCGGTAAAAAAAACAGTACCAAAAATCAGAATCACCAATGGCAACAAATGTATTCTGCATGACACGACGACGATCACGCTGGCGGTCAAAACGTACAATAACCATGGTTTTGTTAACTCCTTATCAATCGCCATCCGCATGAATACGGAAATGACCAAGATCGCTCCAGCAGTGGATATGCCATCCAAACTGGCCGAAGAAAACTGAAAAAAACTCATCGGCAGGACGAGAAGTGCGGCCGCCAGAGGAGACGGGCGATGAATCATGAAAGCAATGGTCAGGATCAAGGAGGCGGACGCCAGAACGGCAAATCGCGCCAGTCGATAGGATCCATTAACCGAAAGGCCCAGCATCTCTCCGATGATCAAACCCATGGCCTGCGGGGCATAAATCAGTGGGAAATAATATCCGGTACCCGGAGCAGGACTGAACTCCTGGGCCCCCGTCCAGCGGATGTTATTTGCTTCATCGAGTTCGGCGGCAGAAAGCTTTCTATCCGGATCAAACGGCAGACGGCCATACGCGTTCATGTAGGCTGCCAGACCTGTATCAATCATGCCGCCCGATGATTTTCCTGTGGGCGTGTCGAGAATGACCCGGCCTCTCGTCAGAAAATAAGCGCGTTTGACATGATCAAACTCGTCCGGCGACTGAAATGGCGGGATGATCGCGGATAATAAAAAACATGCCAGAAATACAAGGACTGGAAACAGTGGCCATCCGGCATGTGTAGAGAAATTGAACATGCCATTGTTTATGATTCTCATGCCCTGACCGCAACAATGATTCCGATCATGATCAGAGCAACCCCAATGAAATATTGAGCCTGAAAGTGCTCGCCAAAAACAAAGTGGCTGCCGATCGGAACCAGAATGAAGGCGAGCGCCATCAGCGGATAGACTCTCCCGAGTTCTACTTTCTGTAAAATCCAGACCCAAACGATAGATGTAACTCCATAGATACACAGGGCAGCAAGCAGTGCGATGGCCGCTTTCGGTGAAAAAATGGAGCCACTGGCCGTTATTTCAGCAGCGCTCACCTTGAATAAGATTTGTCCAATCGCAAGGCCTACGACGCAGAGGAGCGCAATCACATATACCGTCATTACCCGCATGCCCGCTTGTTGACGATTGCATGAAATGCGAAGAATAAATTCAGATCGATCGATGGAACCGGAAATGGCCACCACGCTTCCTTGGCATCATTAAAATAATGACGTAAAAGCGCAACCAGGTTGTGGCAGGAGTTTACATGCTCTCTGGCCATGATATAGTCGTATGGGATCCCCTTTGCCATCGCTTGCTTGCGCGGCCCCAAATGCCTTCCCAATCGCCATGCCAGTCCGGGATCGGTGGGAATCAGGATCGACAGGACACCGCCAGGCTTGAGAACCCTGACCCACTCTTTCAGCGCGAGGTGTGGCTGGTAAATGTGTTCCAGGACATGTGTGGCCAGTAGCCTGTCAAAAGTATTATCTGAATAATCCAGATGGCTGCCTGTCTGCATTGCGTAGCGCAATTTTCCTGCATGCATTCCGGAAATTTTATTCATGGCTACTTCCAGGGTCTTGTGATCCTGATCAGAAAGGATGTACTCATCAAATCTGTGGCGAACGAAGTGAAGGTGTTCGCCAGTCCCTGCACCCACCTCGAGAATGCGACCAAAATATGTCTGCTCGTCAAATGCCTTTTCTACGAGTCTGTGACTAGCTCGCATGACTGAAGACTGAAGTGGGCTCGAATAGTTTGCATCGTCATAGACTGTTGAGAATCTTTCCCGGTATTCAATCCATTCCTTATCTTCACACGGCATCTTTGTATCCATTTTCATTGGCTCGAAAATGAAAATTTCTTCTTCTTAGATGAATTGGCTTGCTCGGGACCGATCTGATGTCGTGACTCAAGAAGGCCAGGATCAATTGCAAACCGACGATTACCGGCAAGGCTGAAAGCATTACGGTCCCTGCGGACGCAGCCAGACCCGAGTTTATGGAGGACATCCATTGAAAAGCGCCAAACAAACCTCCAAACAGAAACATGACTACCCCAAGTGGAAGCTCAATCGAGGCAATCGACATGCCTCTTAGATAATAGCAATAGAAAATTCTTTTCATCAAATTTATGAAATGCTTCACGAGAAACTCGCCAATGACTCTGGAGATCTTGAGATTGCTCACTTCATCCCCATATTTTGCATTCATCGGTATATCCATCACCACGGCACGCAGTGTATTGAGCCGGAACAGCATGTCGCTTTCAAAAAAATAACGGCGGCTTATTTTATCCAATGGCAATTGTCGAGCGACCTCCCGATGGATCGCCGTATAACCATTGGTTGGATCAAACAAATCCCAATACCCGGACGAAATTTTGGTCAGGAAGGACAGGGCTGCGTTACCAAGCAGGCGCATCTTTGGCATGGCCCCAAGTGCTTCAAGATAATAAAATCGATTTCCCTTGGTGTAATCGGCTTCGCCCTCCAGGATCGGAGAAATAAAACCGGGCATCAGCCGTGGGTCCATCTGGCCATCACCATCCAGCTTGACTATCACTTCCATGCCATCATCGATTGCCGCCAGGTAACCTGTGATCACTGCGCCACCCACACCTTGATTTTCATGGTGATGAATGACTAAAACACGATCGTCATTGCAGTTCTTTTCTACGAAATCACCGGATCCATCAGGACAGCAATCATCGACCACATAGATTCGGCTGACTTCCGGACCAATTGCGCTGATTACGCCAAGTATATTGTTCACTACCCTGTAACAGGGTATCACCACTGCAATTCTGGCGTTGATAAGCGCCATATGAGTTCGCCCACTTGTGGCGGAATCTTTCATGCCAAATGGAGAAGGTCTTTTGGACAGCTACAAGAAACCAATGTAGGCCCGAGTCAGAGGTTTCCCGAAAAACAGTGCCAGCATCCCCGCTATTGCCAGATAAGGGCCGAAGGGAATCGGTACGCTTCGGCCACGTTTGGTTACCACGATCAGGGTGATGCCGACCACGGCACCGAGCAGTGAAGAGAGCAAAATGGTCAACGGCAGCATCTGCCATCCGAGCCAGGCACCCAGGGCTGCAAGTAGCTTGAAATCACCGTAGCCCATGCCTTCCTTGCTGGTTGTCAGCTTGAACGTCCAGTAAACCAACCACAGTGAGAGATAACCAGCGACCGCACCGATCACTGCCGATGACAGGTCGACGAAGGTACCGAACAGATTGAACAGCAAACCAGTCCAGAGCAAGGGCAAAGTAATCGAGTCCGGCAATAACTGGCTATCCATATCGATACCGGTCAGCGCGAGCAGGCTCCAAATCAGCAGCATCGCACCAGCCGCAGCCCAACCATAGCCAAAATGAAATGCGGCAAAAGCACATAACAGGCTGCTGGCCATCTCGACCAGCGGGTAACGCAAGGATATCGGCGCATGACAAGCCGAACAGCGACCACGCAGGAACAGCCAGCTCAAGATCGGCACATTCTCAAGGGCAGTTATCGCATGCCCACAGGCCGGGCAACGCGAGCCTGGCTTGACCAGCGAGAGCATTTCAATGTCTGCAGGCTTTTCGCCCCTGAGTTCTGCGCAATGGATGCGCCATTCGCACTCCATCATTTTGGGCAAACGAAGAATGACGACATTGAGAAAGCTGCCAACCAGCAATCCAAGGATGCCACAGATGAAAATGAACAGTGTCGGTTCCAGTTCGGCAGTCAATGCAGAAAGCATTATCCGACGACAGCCCCGAGTTTGAAGATTGGCAGATACATGGCGATCACCATCCCGCCGATCAATACCCCGAGAACGACCATGATCATCGGTTCCATGAGGCTGGATAGCGCTTCGACCGCGTCGTCCACCTCTGCTTCAAAGAAATCGGCGACTTTACCGAGCATTGAATCGAGTGCGCCGGACTCCTCGCCAATTGCCACCATCTGGTTCACCATGTTCGGAAAGAGTTCGCTGCTCTGCATTGCTGAGGTGAGACTGGTGCCGATACTCACCTCGCTCTGGATCTTCCGGGTCGCCACCTTGTAGACATAGTTGCCGGCAGCACCGCCAACCGAGTCGAGCGATTCGACCAGCGGGACGCCCGCCGCGAACATGGTTGCCAGCGTGCGCGTCCAGCGGGCGATGACCGACTTGCGAATGATGTCACCAAAAACAGGGATGCGCAGGAACATGCGGTCGAAGGCGATCTGCATCATTTCCGATCGCTTCAATGTGTAGAAAAAGGCAAAGATCGAGCCGCCGATGCCTCCGAAGATCGCCCACCACCAAGCAATGACAAAATCCGACATGGCGATTACCATCAGCGTGGGCGCCGGGAGGTCGGCACCGAAACTCTTGAAGACCTCCTTGAATGCGGGAATCACGAAAATCATGATCACGACGGTAATAATGAAGGCGACGAAGATGATGGCCACCGGATAAAACAGGGCGGACTTGATTTTTGCCTTGATGGCGAGCATTTTTTCCTTGTAGGTGGCGAGTCGATCAAGCAAGGTTTCGAGAATACCCGCCTGCTCTCCAGCAGCTACCAGGTTGCAGTACAAGGGATCAAATTGCAGGGGATATTTCCGGAAGGCTTGCGAGAGCGAACTACCTGTTTCGACATCCGACTTGATATCCAGCAGCAGCTTGCCGACGGCCGGATTGTCGTGGCCCCGACCGACGATATCGAAAGTCTGGAGCAGCGGCACCCCGGCTCTCATCATCGTCGCCAGCTGGCGGGTAAACAACGCGATATCCTTCTCGGAGATCTTCTGTCCGCCCCTGAAGCGTTGCCGAGATATCTTGCTGACCAGAATCCCCTGCCGCCGCAGAGTCGCCTGAACCACAGTCTGGCTGGAAGCACGTTGTTCGCCACGGACGACTTTGCCGAGCCTGTTTTTCCCCTCCCAGAGAAATACATGTTCCTTGACCTCCGTCGTGATCTTCCTGGTGGGTTTTGCTGCGGTCGCCATGGCTACCTCTTTTTCAAACGTTGGTACTGCCGAGAACCTCATCAAGGGAAGTCAGCCCTTGCATGACCTTCAGCAAACCGGAACGACGCAGATCATTGACGCCTTCCTTGCGGGCCTGGATCGCAATATCCAGCTCGGTTCCATTAGCCATGATGATGCGCTGAATCGCTTCCGTCACCGGCATGACTTCGTAGAGGCCGACGCGTCCCTTGTAACCGCTGCCCTTGCAGAGTTCGCATTCCCCCGGGCCGTACAAGGTCCAGCTTCCATCAATATCGCTTTCCAGAAATCCGGCATTGAGTAGTGTCTCGATCGGCGTATCGAGAGGTCGCTTGCAGGTACAAAGCCGACGAACCAGCCGCTGCGCAGTGATCAGCAGAATGCTTGCGGCCAGATTGAAAGTCGGAATGCCCATGTTCATCAGACGGGTCAGGGTTGCCGGAGCATCATTGGTGTGCAGGGTCGACAGAACCATATGCCCGGTTTGCGCTGCCTTGATCGCAATCTCTGCAGTTTCGATGTCACGAATTTCGCCCACCATGATGATGTCCGGGTCCTGACGGAGAAAAGCCTTGAGGGCTACCGGAAAGCTCAACCCGGCCTTGTCGTCGACGTTCACCTGATTGATTCCCGGCAAAGGGATTTCAGCAGGGTCCTCGGCTGTCGAGATGTTGACCCCTGGTCTGTTGAGAATATTGAGACAGGTGTACAGCGAGACCGTTTTCCCTGAACCCGTGGGCCCGGTCACCAGAATCATGCCGTAAGGGCGATGGATGGCGTCAAGCAATATCGCTCTCTGCTCGGGCTCATACCCCAGGGCATCAATTCCCATGCTGGCACTGGCCGGGTCCAGAATCCGCAAGACGATCTTCTCGCCGTACATCGTCGGCAAGGTACTGACCCGGAAGTCGATCGATCGATGCTTCGAAAGCACCAACCGCATGCGGCCGTCCTGGGGAACACGCTTCTCGGCAATGTTCAGGCGTGAAATCACCTTGATACGGGAGGCAATCTTGTCCTTGATGACCAGAGGCGGAGCGGCAACTTCCCGCAAGATGCCGTCAGTGCGAAAGCGGATGCGGTAGTTTTTCTCGTAGGGTTCGAAGTGAATGTCCGAGGCGCCATCGTTGATCGCGTCGAGCATCATTTTTTGTATGAACCTGACGACCGGAGCATCATCAACTTCAAGATTTGCAACCTCTTCCTTTTCCTGGCTTTGCTCGTCGGTGAACTCGAGATTGAGGTCATCGTTACTAAAACCCTTCAAGGCATCTTCGGTCGATTCGGATATCCTCGCGACCAGCGGAATGAGCTTGTTTTCCTCAACGATGACCGGGTCGACCGTTAACCCGGTCTGAAAGCGTATCTCGTCAAGCGCACGCAGATTGGTTGGATCAGCGATCGCAACTGCCAGGCGATTGCCGCGCTTGTGCAGTGGCACGACTTGGTGAGCCGTGATCAGCTTTCGGTCAATCGCATTTTTCTGGATGTTCGAGTCGTCAAAGGCAGCCAGGTCGAGCAGCGGAAAACCAAACTTGTCTGACGAAAAACGTGCCAATTCAAGGAAGCTTGCCTTCTTCGCGGCCACCAGTTGTTCGATCAGCGAAGTCTTCTTGGCAATGGCTTGCTCAAGCAGAGACTCTGCCTCTACTTCCTTGAGTCGGCCAGCTTGTACAAGCGCACGGGCAAGCCCGCTCAGCTGGGATTGTTGCGGATTGGCTGCCATTATTCGCGATAGGACTTTACAAGGCTTGTTAAACTGTCAGATCCCGGTTATACCGAACTGGCCCAACCTGATAATGCATTGGCGGCGCGTGTTTGTAAAGAAGCGTTCCGAGTCCTTACTTGTTGGCTGCGTCCACCACGACCAAGGCGGTCATGTTCACTATCCGGCGAACGGTTGACGTGGGCCCAAGTACATGCACCGGACGCGCGGCACCGAGCAGGATCGGGCCGACCGCCATACCATCACTGCCGATCATCTTGAGCAGGTTGAAAGAGATGTTGGCTGCGTCCAGGTTTGGCATCACCAGCACATTGGCCTCTCCGGTCAGCGGCGATTGGGGATCAAACTGCTTGCGTATCTCCGCTGAAAGTGCACTGTCGCCACGCATTTCCCCGTCGACTTCCAGATCCGGCGCCTTGGCACGCACAATCGCGACTGCCTCGGCCACCTTACGGGCTGAAACAGTCTGCGACGAGCCAAAGTTGGAATGCGACAGCATCGCCAGCTTGGGACGGATCTTGAAGCGGCGAACTTCTTCCACAGCCATGAAGGCAATTTCAGCCAGTTGTTCGGCGTCGGGATTCTCGTTGACATGGGTGTCGCAGATGAACATGGCGCGACCAGGAAGCAAGAGATGCGCCATTGCTGCCATCGTCTTGCAACCCGGCGCTTTGCCGATGATCTCGTCAACATGTCGCAGGTGATGCAAGAAACGGCCAGTCAGGCCGCAGATCATTCCATCGGCGTAACCAAGCCTGAGCAGCATGGCGCCGATGATCGTGTTATCGCTGCGCAAGCGTGTCTTGGCAATGTCGATCGTCACGCCTTGGCGCTTCCTGAGCTGATGATAGGCCGTCCAGCATTCTTTATAGCGATGGTCACTGTTCGGATCGACGACATCGAAATCCGTACCGACACGCAATTTCGAGCCAATCCTTTCCAGTCGCGTCACAATCACGCTCGGGCGCCCAATCAATATGGGGCGGGTCAGCCCTTCATCAAGAATGATCTGCACAGCGCGCAACAGGCGCTCATCTTCGCCATCGGGATAGACAATGCGGGTCCTTCGCCCCCGCTTGGCGGCCGAGAACACCGCGCGCATGCCTACCCCCGTCTGGTAAACGAATTCCTTGAGCTTTTCCCGGTAAGCAGGCATATCGGCAATTGGCCTGGTCGCCACACCGGAATCCATCGCTGCCTGCGCCACAGCCGGCGCAATGATGGTGATCAGGCGCGGATCGAAGGGCTTTGGGATCAGATAATCCGGGCCAAACGCCAGTTCCTCGCCAGGATAGGCCATTGCCACTTCGGCACTCACCTCTTCCTCGGCCATCGCCGCCAGTGCCTTGACACAGGCCATCTTCATGTGTTCGTTGATGCATGTTGCGCCGACATCGAGTGCGCCGCGAAAAATGAACGGAAAACACAGCACATTGTTGACCTGGTTGGCGTAGTCCGAACGACCGGTTGCAATGATCACGTCGGGACGGACCTCGCGGGCCAGTTCGGGCATGATTTCCGGGATTGGGTTGGCAAGGGCGAAAACGATCGGCTGCTTGGCCATGCGGGTGAGCATCTCCGGTTCGAGCGCGCCCGCAGCAGAAAGTCCAAGGAAGACATCTGCACCATCAATTGCCTCGTAGAGTGTGCGCGCCTCGGTGGTGCGTGCATACGCCGCTTTCGTCGGTTCCATGTTTGCGTCACGTCCGGCGTAGATCACTCCTTTCGAGTCGCATACGGTGACGTTCTCACGACGAACACCCAGTTCACACCAGAGATTGAGACAGGAGATCGCGGCAGCGCCCGCGCCGGAGCAAACGACTTTCACTTCGTCAATCGCCTTGCCGGCCACCTTGAGTGCATTCATGATCGCAGCCGATGAAATGATTGCCGTACCGTGCTGATCGTCATGAAAGACCGGGATCGACATCCTTTCCTTGAGCTTGGCCTCGATGTAGAAGCACTCTGGAGCCTTGATGTCTTCGAGATTGATGCCGCCCAGCGTTGGCTCCATTGCAGCAATCAAGTCGATCAGCTTGTCCGGGTCGCTCTCGCTGAGTTCAATGTCAAAAACGTCAATTCCGGCGAACTTCTTGAACAGACAGCCCTTGCCTTCCATGACCGGTTTGGCTGCCAGAGGGCCGATATTACCCAGGCCGAGCACGGCAGTACCGTTGGTAATGACGCCCACCAGGTTGGCTCGCGAAGTGTACAAACTGACCGCCGCCGGGTCATCAACGATGGCATGGCAAGCATAAGCAACTCCTGGAGAATAGGCGAGAGCCAGATCGAGCTGATTACTCAAGCCCTTGGTGGGCTGTACAGCGATCTTGCCCGGAGTCGGGTAACGGTGATATTCAAGGGCGGCCTCGCAAAGACCAGCCTGACGGGGATCATTTTCCATGTTGCCTCCTGACGCAGCGTTCGTCGACGTAAAAGCGCATTACTTTAGCCGACTCATTCGATTTACACAAAACTGATGTGATTTGCAATGGCGATGCCGACCGGTTTTGCATGCCAGTGTTCGCCAGCGACAACACGACGTGCAAGCGCAGCGGCTGTCGCCGGGGTAAAATGATGGACGCACGCGCAGCCAACTTACCATGGGGTTATTTCTGCAGCTGCGGCTTGCGTTTGACTTGAATGGGAGATGATGAATGGGCCAAACCGCCACCAGTAACCTTCGCACCGTTGCTCTCGTCGGCCACGGTGCCGCCGGCAAGACAACGCTTGCCGAAAGCCTGCTCGCCGCAGCCGGCGCAATCAGCAGCCGGGGCGCCGTTGAAAAAGGCAGCACGGTTTGCGATTTTGATGCGCAAGAAAAAGAGTTTGGCTACTCGCTGAATTCAGCGCTGGCGAGTTTTACTTGGCAAGGCGTCCTGGTTCATTTGCTCGATACGCCGGGATTTCCCGACTTCGCTGGACAGGCGATTGCCGCGCTCGCTGCCGTGGACACGGCCCTGGTGGTCATCAGTGCGCAAAACGGCATCGAACTCTCAAGCGAACGCATGATGAAGCTGGCCGCAGCTCGCGGTGTTTGCCGGATGATCGTGATCAACAAAATCGACGCGGAGAACATCAACCTTCCGGCGCTGGTCGGCGAAATCCGTGATCGCTTCGGTCGTGAATGCATGTTGCTTGACCTGCCGGCGAAACAGGGGAGTGAAGTCGTCGAACTGCTCGGCCATGACGATGGCGAAAGCGATTTCGAATCGGTGGCAGCAGCACACCGTGCGCTGATCGACCAGATCGTCGAGGAAGACGAGGATCTGCTGGCAAAATACCTGGACGAAGGGGTCGATCCGACTCCGGATGAATTGCACCTGCCCTTTGAGAAGGCACTGCGCGCAGGCCACCTGATTCCGATTCTCTTTGTTTCGGCAAAGACTGGAGCCGGAATCCCGCAATTGCTCGACGTTCTCGCCAGACTCGCGCCTAATCCGGCAGAGGGTAACCCACCGCCTTTTTATCGCGGCGAGCCCGGCGGATCAGCCGAGCCCTTCGCGGCCGATCCCGATCCGCAGAAGCATGTACTGGCGCACGTCTTCAAGGTTGTCAGCGACCCGTTCATCGGCAAGGTCGGGGTGATCCGCGTCCATCAGGGGACGATCCGGAAGGATTCACAGCTCTTTGTCGGCGACGGCAAGCGTCCGTTCAAGGTCGGCCACATCTATCGCCTGCAGGGGAAGGATTATGTCGAGGTCGAAACGCTGGTACCTGGTGACCTGGGTGCAATTGCCAAGGTCGAGGAACTCGAATTCGACTGCGTATTGCATGACTCACACGACGAAGACCATATTCATCTGCGGCCACTCGAGTTCCCGCTACCGATGCACGGCCTGGCCGTTCATGCACGGCGCAAGGCCGACGAGCAGCGGCTGTTCGAGATCCTGCACAAACTCGAGGTCGAGGACCCCTGCTTCAGGATAGAACGTCATCCAACGACCAACGAGACGGTGATTCGCGGTCTCGGTGAAATGCATCTGCGCGCCAAGCTGACGCGCCTGGCTCAGCAGTACAAGCTGGAACTCGACACCAAACCGCCACAGATTGCCTATCGTGAAGCCGTTACCGGGTCGGCTGAAGGGCACTGCCGGCACAAGAAGCAGAGTGGGGGCGCGGGCCAATTCGGCGAAGTGATGTTACGGGTCGAGCCGCTCGAACGGGGCGCCGGCTTCGAGTTCGTCGATATCGTCAAAGGCGGCGTGATTCCCGGGGTCTTCATGGCGGCAGTCGAGAAAGGTGTTCGTCAGGCACTGGCTGACGGCGTCGTTGCCGGCTTCCCGGTGGAGGATCTGCGCGTTACCGTGCATGATGGCAAGTCACATCCGGTCGACGGCAAGGACATCGCCTTTTTCATGGCCGCCAAGAAAGCGACCGTCGAGGCAATTCGTGCCGCCAAGCCGATCATCCTCGAACCGGTCGTCGACATCGAAATCCTGGCGCCGGAGGCGCTCACCGGTGACGTGACCGGCGACCTCTCCAGCAAACGCGGTCACCTCACCGGCACTCAACCGCGGGGCCCAGGGATCATGGCGATTACCGGTCAGGCACCGTTGGCCGAACTTGAAGGCTACCAGTCGCGTCTCAAGTCACTGACCGGCGGACAGGGTTCGTACAGCATCGCCTTCTCGCACTACGCACAGGTACCGCCGGCAACACAGCAACATCTGGCGGCACAGCACAAGGTGGTCGAGGAGGAATAAGCGCGACGACCAGGACGGACAGCGTCGTCGTGGGGAAGGTCTTCAAGATCTCCAACTGGTTCATTCCTCTAGCGCGACGCCTGCTCTACGCCTGGGTACGGACCTCGGTTTTTCCTGAGAATCTGCAGGCTTTGGGCCTTGACCCGGCGATACCGGTCTGTTACGTCCTTCAGGACAGGCATCTCTCGAACCTGCTGGTCCTTGTCGAGGAATCGCGACGAGCCGGTTTGCCGCGCGCCGATGTACCGATGGTGCTGGGCGGGCAACGGCTGCTTCGCTCATTCTTCTTCCTCAACCGTGACCGCAGCCTGGCCGGCAGAGCACGCGACGGCGCCAATTACTCCGCCTTGCTGGCCAGCCTGATACGCCAAACGGTCGCCGACCAGACGCTCGACGTTCAGTTGGTGCCGGTACTCATCCTCTGGGGACGCAGTCCTGACACACAGGATTCGGTCCTCAAGGCGCTGTTCTCGGAAACCTGGCGTCCGCCTGGCGCATGGCGGCAATTGCTGGCGATTCTGCTGCACGGTCGCAATGTCCTGGTGCGCTATAACACACCCATTTTGCTGCGCAATCTCCTGCAGGGGGGACTGGATGAGGAGCAGGCACTACGCAAGCTGTCGCGCATCTTGCGGGTGCACTTTCGCCGCCAGCGCCAGATGGCCATCGGGCCCGACCTCTCGCATCGCAACACCCAGGTGGATGCGGTGCTTGCCGGCGAGCAGGTCCGCGCGGCGATCATGAGCGAAGCCGAAACACAGGGAATCCCGCTCGTCGAGGCCAAAGCAAGGGCCGTCAACTTCGCGCTGGAGATCGCCTCCGACTACTCCTATGGAGTTCTGCGCGCCCTGGAACTCTTTCTGTCCTGGCTGTGGACCCGCCTTTACGACGGCATTCAGCTGCATCACTTTGACGTCGTCACCCGCATCGCCTCCGGGCACGAAATCGTATACGTCCCCTGCCACCGCAGCCACATCGATTACCTGCTTCTGTCCTACATCATCGTCCGCCAGGGGTTGACGCCGCCGCATATCGCCGCCGGTGCCAACCTGAATCTGCCGATCGTCGGATCGCTGCTACGCCGCGGCGGCGCCTTCTTCCTGCGCCGCAGCTTCAAAGGTGAACCACTGTATGCTGCGGTATTCCACGAATACCTGCACCTGATGCTGGCACGAGGCTTCCCGATCGAGTACTTCATCGAAGGCGGGCGCAGCCGCAGTGGCAGGATGTTGACACCCAAGGCAGGCATCCTTGGCATGACCGTGCAAAGCTTCATCCGGGAACACGCACGACCGTTGGTATTCGTTCCGGTATACATCGGTTACGAAAAACTGATGGAGGGTCGGACCTACCTCGGAGAACTGGCGGGCAAACCCAAGCAACGTGAAACATTGCTTGGCATCCTGAAAAGTGTGCGCAGCATCCAGCGGGTATTTGGCCAGGTGCATGTAAACATTGGTGAACCGCTGCCTCTGGCTGGTTTTCTTGATGCCCACCACCCGGGCTGGAGCGAGGAAGGCGCCGCCAGTCAATCATTATGGGCGCGCGCCGCCACGCGCAACGCGGCAGCCGAACTCGCCAAACGGATCAACGAGGCGGCCGTGCTCAATCCGATCAACCTGATCGCCCTCGCACTGCTGGCGACACCCAAACATACCGCCGACGAGCACGCCTTGCAGCGGATGATCGAGCACTACCAGGCGCTCGCCAGAGAGGCCCCGTACGCGCCGACGACCATTGCCTGCGGACTGGCGGCGCAACCAATCGTGGCCTACGCCGAGCGACTGGCCGTCGTCGAACGTTTCGCTGATCCGCTGGGAGATCTGATCCGGGTATGCAAAGAACAGGCCCCCCTGCTCGCCTATTTTCGCAACAATGTCCTGCACCTGTTTGCCTTGCCGGCAGTGCTCGCCTGCCTGCTGAGCCACAACCGCCGCCTCGATAGTGCTCGCGTGGCAAAGGCAGTGACCGGCATTTGCGCCCTGATGCGAGCAGAACTGTTTCTTCGCTGGCCTCTCGACAAACTGGCGAGAGCTACCGAAGAGGTCATTGGCGTGCTCGTCAGGCGCGGTCTTCTGGGTCGCTCGGACGTGTCGGGAAGGCTTGTCGCACCGGAGCCCATCAGTCAGGAATTTGCCGAACTACACCTGCTCGGCGAAACCATCCGCCCATTGCTGGAACGTCACTTCCTTACGCTGTCGCTGCTGCAGCGACACGGGACGGGTCAATTGACCCGCCAGGCACTCGAAAATCACTGCCATCTGCTGGCGCAACGGCTCTCCCTGCTCTATCAGTTCAATACCCCGGAGTTTCCTGAAAAGGCGACCTTCTCTGCCTTCATAGCCAACCTGATCGAAGCGGAATTCCTGCGCGAGGATGACCACGGACTGCTACATTTTGATGAGCGACTGATGACGCCCCTGGCCCATTCCGAACTCGTCCTCTCGGTCGAGGCCCGGCAAGCCATCCGGCGCATTGCTGGTGCTGGCGTGGCCAGTTGATGCGCCGCGCATGCCGTTCGCGACCTCCTGCACATCGGCGCAACACGATCCTCAGCCACGCGCGCCATAACCTCGCCTGGCTGCCTGCGCAAGGCGTTCCTTCTCGGCAAGAACCTTGTTGGCATAGCCCGTGTCAGGATCTTCGGGCGCGCCACCATAGTGCTGCAGGCCGGCAGTCAGGCCGCCACGCCAACGGATCGCCTCCTCCAGAACATGCACGCCGACCTGGATATTGGTCACCGGATCGAGAAACGGCTGCAGCCCAGCGCCTTGCGGTATCTTGTCAAGGTGATAACCCGGGATCACCTGCATCAGGCCTTTGGCACCACTCGCGCTTTCGGCAAAGGGGTTGAAGCGCGACTCGATACCAATGATGGCAATGATCAGCAGAGGATCAAGGCGACGTTCCCGGCCAACCGCCTGCGCCGCCTCGAAGATCGGGACCAGCGCTTCCGGCGCCACCCGGTAGCGTCGCGAAACGAAATCCAGAACGCGTTGCAGGTACAGCGGCAACTCTTCTGCCGCGGGCTTGAGGGCTTCTTCCGTTTCGGGTACTTCGACGGTGTTCGCAGACTCGGCAGCGTACTGGCTGTCTGCGACGGCGTTGTCGGCAACCGAAGGCTTGAAGGTGCCCAATGCGACCATCAGCCCAACGATGATCAGACTATGCTGAATCAAACTCAAAGTGGCGTCGATACGACGCCCCTTGATATTTCCAAGTGCGATTGTTGCGGACATGCTCTCTCCTTCACTGAGTTCGTCGCGCCAAGAAACAGCTCGACGACGGACGGTTACAGGCGGGTGCAAAGCCTCGAATACTGGGGGACACTTCCCCTGAGGCCGGAACTCTGTGCGCTTTGATGGACGGCGGACAGAGCGGCGAGGATGCAGCTGTCTAGCTGCAATGCGTTCATTTTCTACTGCGGAAAACGCAGTCTATTGATAAGTATGAATTTTGTCAACCGGCTTTGAAACTGCACACGGGTAACACTCGTTCCAGCAACGCTAACAATGCCATTCGGATGCCGTGGACATAAACCTTGACGACCTGTCCCGGGATCACCAGAGAACCTTATAATGCCGTTCAGAAGCGCTGCCAACGTTGCCATGCACGGAAATTTCCCGATCACCGAGCCCTCGTGGACATTGCCCTATTACTCTTTCTGATCCTGCTCAACGGCATCCTGGCGATGTCGGAAATCGCGGTCGTCTCTGCGCGCCAGTCACGCCTGCTGAAGCTGGCTGACGACGGTAATATGGGCGCGCGCTCAGCCCTCTCATTGCATCACGAGCCCTCGATTTTTCTCTCCACCGTTCAGGTCGGCATCACCACGGTGGGTATTCTCAGTGGCGCCATCGGCGAGGCCACCTTGGCCATTCCGCTCGCCGCATGGCTGGAAACATGGCCAGTCCTCGCGGACCACGCCAGCACGATCGCTCTGACGCTGGTCGTCACCGTGCTGACCTATTTCTCGGTCGTGGTCGGCGAACTGGTTCCCAAACGCCTCGGCCTGTTGGCCCCGGAGCGTATCGCTGCGCTGATTGCGCCACCAATGAACCTGCTCTCGCGACTGGCGCGTCCGCTGGTCTGGCTGCTCGCTTCGTCATCCAACCTGCTCCTGCGTCTGCTAGGAGCGCGCCACACGCAGGAGTCCTCGGTGAGCAACGACGAGATCAAGGTCCTGATGAGCCAGGGCGCCAAGGCCGGCGTCTTCCACGCAAGCGAACAAGCCATCGTCGCCAATGTGTTGCGACTCGACGAACAGCACATCGGCGCGATCATGACCCCGCGCAAGGATATCTACCTGCTCGACCTGAACGCGAGCGAAGCGGAAATTCGCCAGCGACTCGCCGACAGCCCCTACAAGCGGATTGTCGCCTGCCGCGACGGTCTGGAGAATGTGATTGGCATTCTGCGCACCAACGACCTCCTCAAGGGCGCCCTCTTTGGCGAGCCACTCGCGGTTGAGCCATTTGTCCGGCCGGCGCTGTATGTGCCCGCCAGCGTCACGACCACCCAACTGCTCGAAACCTTCCGCCGCGCGCGCCAGCAGTGCGCGCTGATGATCGACGAATACGGCGACCTGCAGGGTCTGGTCACCCTCAGCGACGTACTGGCTTCGATCGTCGGCGATCTCCCGAGTTGGGATACTACCGAGGAACAGGAGATCGTCACCCGCACCGATGGTTCATGGCTGGCTGACGGCAGCGTCACCGTCGAACGCTTGAAAACGATTCTCCAGATCAATGCCGAGCTGCCAGGCGAAGAGGAGAACGCCTTCAACACACTGGGTGGCTTCATCATGTATGTGCTCGGTCGCATTCCGGTGGCAGCGGATCACTTCGAATGGGCCGAATGGCATTTCGAAGTAGTCGATATGGATCGCAATCGAGTGGACAAGGTGCTGGTTGCGCGCAGGCGGTGCGTCAGCGAGGCGACGGTCAATGCCAGCGAATGATTGCTCCGGCTGCTGTCATGAAACAAAATAAGCCGTCGGGTCGTCAACCCCGGCTGCAGCAAAACCAGCTCGTCGCAATCGGCAAGAATCGCAAACGCCGCAGGCACGTCCGTCCTGGTCGGCCTGGTAACATGAAACCGTCAGGCCATAGTCAACACCCAGTTCGTTGCCCCGAGCAATGATCTCGGCCTTGCCAAAATTCAGCAGCGGCGCGTGCATGCGCAGTGTTGCACCTTCGACGGCAGCCTTGGTGGCGAGATTGGCCATGCTTTCGAAAGCTGCAATGTACTCCGGCCGGCAATCGGGGTAACCCGAGTAGTCGACCGCGTTGACGCCGATGAAAATATCGCGGCTACCCAGCACCTCGGCCCAGGCCAGGGCCAGCGAAAGCATGACGGTGTTGCGTGCCGGTACGTAAGTGACAGGAATTCCCGGCTGCAGGCCAGCGACGGGAACAGCGATGCTGGCGTCGGTCAGCGCCGACCCCCCGAAGTCTTCCAGCCGAAGGCGCAATACCCGATGCTCACAAGCCCCGAGTGCGCCGGCAACCGCCGCTGCCGCCCGCAGCTCGACACGATGACGCTGACCATAGTCAACCGACAGGCAATAGCACGCGAAACCGCTCGCACGGGCGATCGCCAGCGTGGTCGCCGAATCGAGTCCGCCAGAGAGGAGAACGACTGCCCGCTTGCCGGGAACTGGGAGTGGTCTGTTCATGGCCTGGTCAATACGACGCAGGTCCAGGTCTACCCGGCAAGCAGCACCGCCAGCTCCCGCTGCAGCAGGTCGGCATTGCCAAGGTTGAGTTCGACCAGGCGACGCAGGTGGGTAACGCTATCGATGTCGATGATCTGGCACACCAAGCCGGCCTGTCTGCCTTCGAGATGAGCGACGGTGGTCTGCATGCGAATCCGATTGCCCATTTCATCGAGGGGCAGGTCCAGGTCGGCAGCCTCTCCCATCGCCAGATCGGCCGCATCCGGCAGATGCAGCAGCGCGCCCTTCAAGGAAAGGTCCAGCACCTGCACCTCAAACGCCCGCTTGCCCAGCAGCAGTTGCGCGGGTGATGCAAAGGAGATTCGGGAATACTGGCGGCGTTCTTCGCTCACGGCACGGGCCTCTCTCAAGTTACCTGCCTCGCATCTTACCCCAAAGCACTTTGTGGAGTTGCAACTGAAAACGCACCGGTAGCCGATCGGTGAGTATCCAGTCCGCCAGCGTCGTCGCCGCGAGTTCCCCTTCGACAGGTGAAAGGAGGACCGGACAGAGCGCAGCAAGCTGGCGGTCGACGATCAACTGGCGTGCCCACTCGTAATCGGCACGGTCCTTGAGAACCAGCTTGAGTTCGTCGTTGGCGGTCAGCAGCGCCAGGTTCTGCCAGCGATTGCGGTGACATTCCCCGGAACCCGGCGCCTTGAGATCAACGATTCGTGAAACCCGTCGATCGACGCCACCGATGTCGAGCGCACCGGACGTTTCCAGCGACACCGTATGGCCGGCATCGCTCAACTCGCTCAACAGCGGCAGACACGCTGGCTGTGCGAGCGGCTCACCGCCGGTCACGCAAACGTGGGGTACCGCGTGATGCGCCACCTCGGCAAGAATTTCCGGCAGGGACATGGTCTGGCCACCGCTGAAGGCGTAGGGAGTATCGCACCAGACACAACGTAACGGGCAACCGGTCAGGCGGATAAAAACCGACGGCAACCCAACACGCGAACTTTCACCTTGCAGGGACAGAAAGATTTCGCTGATCTTCAGCGCAAACGGTCGGGCAGAGGCCTTCACCAGCCTACTTCTTCAGGCGTTGCCTGGCGGTAGTGGCGGCGGTGCTGTCTGGATACTTGGCGACCAGCGTGTCGAGCGTCATCTTTGCAGCCTTGGCGTCGGCAAGTTCCTGCTGGCAGGTCGCCACGTTGAGCAGCGCGTCCGGCGCCTTGGGATGAGCAGGCCATTTACTGGCCACTAGCCGGTGCGCATCAATCGCCTTCTTGCAGTCACGCAGCGAGTAATGGGCATTGCCAAGCCAGTACTGGGCGCTAGGGGTCAGCGTACTGTCCGGATGTGCCTTGGCAAAAGATTCGAAGGCGGCGGCGGCTTCCTTGACCTTGTTGGCCCGAAACAGGTTGAGAGCCGCCTCGTATTCGCGCGTCTCGGCAGCCGGATCGCTGACTGCTTTTCTGGGGGGGTCAACCGGCGGCTTGCCATCGTCCGCAGATCTTGCCTCGGCACTTTGTGCGACCTGTGGTTCGAGCTTGCGCAGGCGACCGTCGAGGTCGACGTAGAAGTCCTGTTGCCGCTTTCTGGCCGAATCGAGTTCATAGGTCAGCGTCTCGACCTGGCCACGCAGACGCGAGTTCTCTTCGCGCAAGGCCTGGATCTGATTGGCCAGCTCGATCTGTCCCTTGGCGAAAGTATCGAGGCGCTCGTTGGTCTTGATCGAGATGTCCTTGATCTGACGACGTGCTTCTTCATCATCGAAGAGCCCGGCATGCGCATAGCGCGCTCCGAATACGCATGGCACGCCAAACAACAGGGTCAGCATCAGAACGTGGGTTCGACCGGAGCATCGCCGCATCGACATTCCCGACATGCTAGAACTCGCCGTTGTAGAGCATGTCGCCGCGCCGGTTCTCGGCCCAGGCACTCTCGTGATGACCCTCGTTCTTCGGCTTCTCTTCGCCCAGGCTGACCGATTCGAGTTGCTCCTCGCGGGCGCCGAGCAAGGCCATCATCTTCCTGATCGCGTCGGCGCGTTTCTGACCTAGCGCCAAGTTGTACTCGCGACTGCCTCGCTCGTCGGTATTTCCCTGGATCAGCATCTTGAACTGGCGGTTTTCGGTCAGAAACTTGGCGTGTGCGGTCACCAGATCCTTGTACTCGGTCTTGACTTCGTAGCTGTCGTAGTCAAAGTACACGCTACGCTTCGACAGAATGCTCTTCGGATCGGTGAGGACCGCCGGCAAGCCACGGCTATCGACACCGCCGGTCGTCACCGTTGTCACGCCTGGTCCGCCTCCGCGTGTCTCGACGGGCGCCCCGGCAGCCTGCTCACCACTCTCGGGAGTCGAACTGCAGGCGGCTATCAGGAGGGCCAGAACGGCCGGGATGACGATTGGTTTCATGGGGTTACTCCTGCACAAGAGGCTAAAGTGAAAATCGTGATTCATTTGTTGAAGGGACCCCACGCCGGTTCGCGAACATCACCCGCCGTAATGGAAAGACGTTGCTTGATACGGCCATCGATCGAAACTGCCGAGAGCACTCCGCGACCGCCCATCTCGGTGGCAATCAGGATCATCCGGCCGTTCGGGGAAAAAGTCGGTGATTCATCCTTGTGCGAGTCGGTCAGGATCTGCACCTGCCGGCTGGCAAGGTCCATCACCGAAAGACGGAACCCCCCCTCACGCCGACTGATGAACGCCATCGACTTGCCGTCAGGGGAAAGACGCGGCGTCACATTGTAACTGCCTTCGAAGCTCACTCTCTGGGCTTCGCCACCGCCGACACCAATCCGGTAAATCTGCGGGCTGCCACCACGATCCGAGGTGAAATAGACAAATTGCCCGTCAGGCGAGAAATTGGGCTCGGTATCGATCGCGTTGCTGTTCGTCAGACGCTGTGCACCAGAGCCATCGGCGTTGACGGTAAAGATCTGCGAGCCGCCGTCCTTGCTCAGCACCACCGCCAGCTTGCGGCCATCAGGCGACCACGCCGGCGCCGAGTTGGAACCCTTGAAGTTGGCGACGACGACCCGCTTGCCTGAAGCCAGCGAATGAACGTAGACCACCGGCTTCTTGTTTTCAAAGGAAACATAGGCCAGACGGCCCCCGTCTGGCGACCAGGAAGGCGAGATGATCGGTTCCTTGGAGATCAGCGCCACTTGCGCATTCTGGCCATCCGCATCGGCGATATGCAGCTCGTAGCGTACGGCGCTGACCCTGAGCACATAAGCGACACGCGTGGAGAAAACGCCAGGCTCTCCGGTCAGTTTTTCGTAGATCATGTCGGCGATGCGATGACCGGCAGCACGCAGCATGGCCTTTGAGGTCACAAAAGCGGAGCCGCCGAGAACGGCCTGCTTGTTGACGTCGTAAAGGCGGAACCGTGCTTCCTGTCGGCCATCGTCACTGCTGCCGATACTGCCGGCAGCCAATGCGTCGGCACCACGGCTTTTCCATTCCGGGTAAGCCGGGTTGGACGTCTCGGTCATGGCCACCCCCCCGGTGTCAATCATCTTGAACACGCCGCTCCGTTCGAGGTCGCCACGCACCACCGAAGTCACCACTCGCGAGGCGTTCGCCTCGCCGCCAAAATCGGCGATGGCCACCGGGATACGGTTGGCGCCGGCACCCGTGATCTCGATGGTCAGTTGGGCGTGTGCAGGAGGCTGCAGAAAGGCCAGTGCGCTGACGGCAAGCAGGCCCATCCGGTGCAGTTTGAGTCCGATTCCAGACATAGTACAGTCCAATACAGAATGCGCGATTATATCGCCTCTGAATGCTCTTGATTTGTAACCAAACGTGATCTCGGCAATTCTCATTTTGGCTGAATGCCCGGTGCTATGCCGGAATGGGTGGAGAACGTCACCGTTGAGCCCCCGGTGTGGTTTTTGATCGCTGACGTGGAGACCACCCTTTGAGAACTGCTGGCCGTGGCCATCACGGCCCCAGAAGCGATCCATGTAAAATACGCCTCCCAGCACGCTCCATCTGCATCGCCAGCCGCGCTACAGGCGTAGAGAGGCATCCACCCAGCGAAAACGACCATGAAACTACACGAGCAATTGAATCTTCTGACGGTAGACGAGCTGAAGCAGAGACGCGACCTGACACCCAGCGGCGACCGCTCGACGCGCAAGGCGGAGATCATCGAGGCGCTCGCCCAGTATCTTCTGGCCGGGGATCTGGGCAGCGTCTGGCAGCGCCTCTCCGCACTGGACATCGACGCCATCGCCGAGGCGGTCCACCACTGGGGAGGGCGCTTCGACCCGGTGCGCTTCCGGCTCAGGTACGGCAAGATCCCCGAGTACTTCGTGCGGCGCAGCTATATTTCCTGGGGCAGGCCAAAGGTCGAACAACCCAGCGTCCTCAAGCTCTTCTTCTACCATGGCGAGATCCCCGAGGACCTGCTGCCGCGTCTGGCCGGGCTGGCGCCGCGGCCGGCCGAGCTGGCGATCACCACCCTGAGCGACGATGAGCTACCGACCACCGTTGCGTCGCATGCGGCGGCCGGCGCATCCGAGCCGCTGCGCCTCGTCGCCACCGAGGCGCTGGGGCGACA
>NZ_JDSS02000019.1:8950-21248 GCF_000584955.1 Candidatus Accumulibacter vicinus | reverse complement strand
CTGCCGGCGGTGCTGCGGCTGATCGGGCAGGGCGGCATCGCGGTCGGCCCGAAAACCGGCCTGCCGAGCAGTGCCGCAGTGGCGAAACTCGAATCGATCCTGCTCGGCGGCGACTGGTACCGGCCGGAAGACGACCTGGGTAGCCAGCGCTGGGCGGGCGGGGCGATCCGTCCGATTCGCCCCTTTGCCTGGCCGCTGCTGCTGCAGGTCGCGGGCCTGGCCAAGCTGGACGGCAGCAAGCTGGCACTGACCGCCCGCGGCAGCAAAGCTCTGTCGCAGCCGCTCGAAACGGTCGTCTCGCATCTGTTCGAGCGCTGGCAGGCGAAAGGGGCGCCGGACGAACTGCGCCGCGTGGACCTGATCAAGGGCCAGACCAGCCGATCGGCACAGCTCAGTGCCCTTGCCGATCGCCGTACGGTGATCGCTGAGGCCCTCAAGGATTGCTGTCCCGTCGGCCGCTGGATCTCCCTCGACGAGTTCTTCCGCCAGATGCGATTTCGCAACCACGATTTCGAGGTCACTTACAACGCCTGGGCCCTGTACTTTTCCGATCCGAACTACGGCAGCCTGGGCCACGAGGGCTTCGGGAGTTTCGAGATCCTGCAGGCGCGCTATATCCTTGCCTATCTCTTCGAGTATCTGGCCACGCTCGGCCTGCTCGACATCGCCTACACCAGCCCCTACCACGCCAGACCCGACTACAGCGAGGCCTGGGGAACCGACGACTTCCTTTTCCTGAGCCGTTACGATGGCCTGCGCTACGTTCGCCTCAATGCCCTCGGCGCTTTTTGCCTCGGATTGACCCCGGACTACCGACCGACCATCGAGAAGAAGCCGCCGCTACTGGCCACCGGGGCCGACCTCGGTCTGACCCTGCTGCGCGATCCGGAGCCTGCGGAGCGGCTGCTCCTCGAGCGAATCGCCCAGCCCTTGTCTGTCGATCGCTGGCGACTCGACCCGGATGCCCTGCTACGAGAGAGTGCCGATGCCGACGAGCGCGGGCGCATCCGCGACTTCCTCGATGCTGCGACCGTTGGCGAGCTGCCGGCGGAGTTTCGCCAATTGCTGGAGAGCGTCGGCGAACGCGCCACCGCTCTCGCCGACGCCGGATCGGCGCGTCTGATCCGCTGCAAGGACGCCGCCATTGCCGCGCTGCTCGCCTCCGACCCAGGCACCGCGCCGCACTGCATGCGTGCCGGTGACCGCCTGGTCTGTGTTCCCGATCCGAAGCTCGCGGCCTTCCGCAAGGGACTCGTCAGGCTCGGCCTGGTGCTGCCCGAGACTCCCATTGGCTGAGCTGCACGCGCGCTACGAGCGCCTGAGCCCCGACGAGCAACGCATCCTGCGGGTGTTGTCGGTGGTCTGCGAATCGGTCGGGCAGACCGTGCTGCAGCAGATCCTCGACGCCCTCGCCTGGCATGACCGGGCGGGCGCCCCACTGAGTCGCCTGCTGAACAAGACCCTGCGCGAGCAGCTGCTCAGCGACGGCTTGATCGATCTACCGAAGGGCGCTCTGTTCTGTCGTCCCGACCTGCGCGAAACACTGACCCGCGAGACCGTCACCGACGGAACCTTCGCGGCGATCGTCGAAGCTGCAGAGCGCTGCTTGCCGACGCCGATACGCAACTCCTGGGAGCAGACCGAATTGCGCCGCTTGCGGGTGTTGCGCAACGCGCTCTATGGCGGGCGCGCAGACGAGGTCTTGCAACAGCTCGGGATTGGCCCTGCCGCATCGCTGGCCCGGATCCCCTATCACCAGCTTCGACAATTGGCCGAGGTCTGCCTGTCCCAGCCGGACCCGGAATGGATCGCCGGCCTGGATCCCCGTCTCCAGATCCTGGCCCTCGCCCCGCTGTTGCACCAGGCGGCCCTGGATCTGGTTCCACAGCCGGATCACTACGTGCTGATGGAACGTCTGCTGACTCCCTTGGCCGCAACCCGCCCGGACGTTGCCGACGCCCTGGCCGAGCAGTACCTGCTGCGCGGCCGTCTGGATGCAGTGCAGGGGCTGCTGGCTGGCCGGAGCGACCCCGAGGCGCTGGCCCTGCAAGGCTGGCTGCACTTTCTTCAGGGCGATTACGCACAGACCATTGAGAGGATCGAGGCCGCCGAGCTGTCGGCGCGCAAGCGGAGCGGCAAGCGCAACGTCTATACGCCGCGCATCGCCGGTGCCCTCTATCTCATCGCCCTGCTGCACCGCGGCGGCAAGGCCGATTACGAACGGGTGCAGCGGCAGGTGAGCCTCTGTCTGCGGGCCAGCGTGACCGACCCCATCGAGCAAGGGTTCCGGGTGCTCGGCGACCTGGCCGCGGTGCTGGCCGGCCAACGCCCATTGGACGACGCCGTCTGGCTGCAGTCCAGCCTGAGCGTGCGCGGCGCATTTCCAAAACTACTCCGCTTCCTGGCACTGCACTGGCTTGGCGAGCGCCCGGCAGCGGACGCGCTGCAAGTCCTGGCGACCTGTGCCGAGCAGGCGGCGCAGGCCGGGATCGACTGGTATGCACACGAGGCCGTTGCCCTGCTGGTGGCCTTCGGCTTCGAGGGCGCGACCCCGACCCTTGCGGCGTTTGGCGATCCGCCCCCCGGCGTGGTCCTGATGACCGATCTGCTGGCCCCCAGGGCGGCCTGGGAGATCGCCCTCGATGCGCTCAAGGGGCTCGGCAGCCAGGCCGCCGATCCCGGCAGCGGTGCGCCCGGGACCGCCGATCTGCGCATGGTCTGGGTATTCGAACTGCACCAGAACGACGCCCTGCTCGAACCCCGCGAGCAGAAGCGCAGCAAGCGCGGCGGCTGGAGCCAGGGCCGGCCGGTGGCGCTGCAGCGGCTCGCCGAGACCCCCGAAGATTTTCCCTACCTGACGCCCCAGGACCGCGAGATCTGCGCCTGCATCGTCCGTGAGCAGGAAGCGAGCTGGCGCGGTGGCTACGCGCGGACCGTTTATCGGATCGACACCGAGCGCGCCCTGCTGGCCGCCGTCGGTCACCCCCTGGTCGTCCGCGACGCGACCACAGATACCCCGGTCGAACTGGTGCGGGCGCTGCCGACGCTGGCGGCAGTGCGGCGCAGCAAGGACTTTCTGGTCAGCATCGAGCCCTTCCCGGCCGAGGACCGGTCGCTGTTGCCGGTCGAGGAGACCCCGCAGCGCATCCGGCTGGTCCAGTTCGATGTCCGGCACCGGGAAATCGCCCGCATTCTCGGCCCGAAGGGCCTCAGCGTCCCCAAGGGCGCCGAGCCGCGCTTGCTCGCAGGGCTCACGGCGGTCGCGCCGCTGCTGACCGTCCATTCCGACATCGGCGGTGGCACCGGCGTCGCCGAGACGATCGTCGCCGACCCGCGCCCGCACCTGCACCTGAACGCTTTCGAGGGCGGCCTCGGCCTCGAGTGCTATGTGCACCCCGGTGGTGACGCCGGCCCGCAGTTCCGACCGGGGCAGGGGGGTGCGACCCTGTTCAGCGAGCGCGACGGCCGCACCCTGTGCTGCCCCCGCGACCTCCGAAGCGAGCTGGCTGCGGCCCGCGCGGTGATCCGCCAATGCCCGACGCTCGCCGGCAACGACGGCTGGAGCTGGCACCTTGACGACCTCGAGCAGGCCCTGAGCGCACTCGAAGAACTTCATCGCCTCGGCGATGCGGTCGTGCTCGACTGGCCGCAGGGCAAGCGCATCGGCCTTGGCAAGGAAACCCAGCTCAGTCAGATGCGCGTCACCCTCCGGCAGCAGGCCGACTGGCTGGCGATCGATGGCGAGCTGACCCTCGACGACGGGCGCGTGCTGGCGATGCGCGAGCTGCTCGACCGCGCGGCGGCCGCCCAGGGCCGCTTTGTCCGCCTCGGCGAAAACGATTATCTGATCCTCAGCCAGGCCCTCCGCCGGCGCCTCGACAAGCTGCGCGGACTGGTGGCCGACGACGGCTGCTTCCACCCCTTCGCGGCGCCGGCCATCGACGAGATCATCGATGGCATGGCAGTCGAGGCCGATCCGGCGTGGCGGACGCTGCTCGACCGGCTGGCTGCGTTGCAGGCCCTCGAACCGCCACTCCCCTCGACGCTGCAGGCCGAGCTGCGCGACTACCAGGCCGAGGGCTACCGCTGGCTCGCCCGCCTCGCCCACTGGGGCGCCGGCGCCTGTCTCGCCGACGACATGGGGCTTGGCAAGACGGTCGAGGCGCTGGCACTGATCGTGTCGCGGGCCGCGGCCGGTCCGACGCTGGTGCTGGCGCCGATGTCGGTCTGCGGCAACTGGATCGACGAAGCGCAGCGCTTCGCCCCGACGCTCAAGCCGCTGCGCTTCGGCGGCGCCGACCGCGCCGCGCTGCTCGAACAGGCCGGCCCCTTCGACCTCATCGTCTGCAGCTACGGCCTTCTGCAGAGCGAGGGCGAACGCCTCGCCGAGGTGCCGTGGCAGACCATCGTCGCCGACGAAGCGCAGGCGTTCAAGAACGCGCTCACCAAACGCTCGCAGGCGATGATGCGCCTGCGTGGCGCATTTCGCATGATCACCACCGGCACGCCGATCGAGAACCATCTCGGCGAGCTGTGGAACCTCTTCCGCTTCATCAATCCCGGCCTGCTCGGCTCGCTGGAGACCTTCAACCGGCGCTTCGCGATTCCCATCGAGCAGGCCAGGGACGCGAGCGCCCGGCAGCGGCTGCGCCAATTGCTGCGCCCCTTCATTCTGCGCCGCCTGAAGAGCGAGGTCTTGAGCGAGCTGCCCGCGCGCACCGAGATCACCCTGCAGATCGAGCTCAGCAGCGGCGAGAGGGCGCTCTACGAGGCTTTGCGCCAGCAGGCCATCGAACGCCTCGCAGAGGCCTCGGAGGTTCACCCCGGCCAGCAGCGCATGCAGCTCCTCGCCGAGATCATGCGTCTGCGTCGCGCCTGCTGTCATCCGCGGCTCGCGCTACCCGACAGCGACCTGCCGAGCGCCAAGCTCGAGGCCTTCGCCGAAATCGTCGACGAACTGCTCGACAACCGTCACAAGGCACTGGTCTTCAGTCAGTTTGTCGATCACCTCAAGCTCATCCGCAACCACCTCGATGCCCGTGGCATCCGCTACCAGTATCTCGACGGCTCGACCCCCGAGGCACAGCGCAGCGCCGCGGTCGCCGCCTTCCAGGCCGGTGAGGGAGAACTGTTCCTGATCAGTCTGCGCGCCGGCGGCGCCGGGCTCAACCTGACCGCTGCCGACTACGTCATCCACATGGACCCCTGGTGGAACCCCGCCGTCGAAGACCAGGCCTCCGACCGCGCCCACCGCATCGGCCAGGAGCGCCCGGTCACGATCTATCGCCTGGTCGCCCAGGACACCATCGAAGAGCGCATCCTGCAACTGCACGCCGGCAAGCGCGACTTGGCCGACGGGCTGCTCGCCGGCACCGAAGACGGCGGCAGGCTGAGCTACGCGGATATGCTGGCGCTGGTGCGGGGGAGCGAGTGGGCATAGACCTGATGCGTCATTCAGCCTGCCGTCTCTCGACTTCGTCCATCTTCTTGGCCAGTTCCTCGGGAGTGAGAATTCCCTTCTGAAAGAGAATGTTTGCGAAAGCGACGACCCAGCGTTCGTAATAGGTAAGCTTGCCGATCAGTTCCGCGCCGAGCGACTCAACGCCTCGGCGTTTTTCCTCCGTGCTGATAATCTTATGGAAATCGAGGACATCCGCCAGTGCGTGGCAACGCTTCTCCCAAGGCTCAAGTTCGTGGTCAATGCGTTCGATGCGATCCGCCGGCAAGCCGCCAATGTCATTCGGCAGTGTTTTCAGGAGGTGTTCGGTTTGGCTCATGAATCGATCCGGTGTTCAAGGTTGACTTTGACAACGCCAATCATCGCGTCACGGGTGACCATGGCGGCGAGTTGTTCCTCGGTAAAATCCTCGGTGCCTGCCGGACGCTGCGGCAATACCAGATAACGCTGGATCGCCGTCGAGTCGCTGACACGAATCTCGACATCTTCAGGAATCTCGGTCCCGAACTCGGACAAGACTTTCCGCGGTTCCCTGACGGCGCGGGCGCGGTATGGCCTGGCTTTATACCAGTCGGGCGGGAGGCCGAGCACCGGGCGCGGGTAACAGGAACAGAGCGTGCAAACGATGAGATTGTGAACCTTGTCGGTGTTCTCCAGTACGATGAGCTGAGTGTCGTCGTAGAAGCTGATGCCCAACTCTTCGCAGGCTGCACGGCCGTTGGTGAGCAGACGAGCCCGAAACCCAGGATCCACCCAGGCCCGCGCGACGACTTTGGCACCCAACGCAGGCGTGCGGGAGTCAAGCACTTCGATCTGTCGACGAATCTCGCCGGGAGCGATCAGTTTCTTTTCGATGAGCAGCTCCCGAATGGCAGTCTCCATGATTTCGTAATACCCGGGAGGCGCCTCGTCAGCCGCCGCAGGATGCGGATGGGAATGATCGTGGTCGTCCATATTCAGACCCTTTCCAGCCATGTTTCAAAGACTTCGATGCGCAGACTGTCCAGCAGGGATCCGGCATAGCCAGGCCACAAAGCGGTCAGCGGGATGGCCACGCGAAAATAATGGCCTTTGCAGCCCGCATTGCGCCCAAAACCTTCCTCCTCGTTGTTGACCGCGGGCGGCTCCATCACCGCGTCCACGGTGGCAAGCTTGCCCCGAATGTAAGCCGGCACGCGATAATGCCCGACGGGATAGCGAACCGAGATTCGGACACTGTCACCCGCCTTGAAAGCGGGTTCCTCACCCAGGGCTTTCACGACATTGAGCCCTGGCGCTGGGAATGGTATTGGCATGGACGCCTCGTTCAGAAAGGATAGGAAATGCAACTCTGCCATCAAAAGTATACGAGCCCCCCTCAACCGACGTCAATCTCGCCATACCAAACATACCAAACGGACACTTTCGCGAACGGCACGGTCTACGGACTGGCCGGCGCCGTGTGGTCCCAGTGAACATCCCTCATGCGTCCTTGCAAATCTTTCATCGCCCGCGATGGACCACTGAATAAGCTGTGTCCGGCAGCAACCGAATGAACATCTTGTGGATGGAGGAATCATCGATGAGCAGCAATTCCGTCGTAACGTACGAAAAACGCAATCAGGTCGCGTACCTGACCCTCAACCGTCCCGATGCGCTGAATGCGCTCAGTCTGGAGGTGCTGACCCGCCTTTCCGGGCTTCTGGAGGAAATCAGGAAGGATGACGCGATTCGGGCGGTGATCATCACCGGCGCCGGCAGCAAGGCCTTTTCCGCCGGCGCCGACATCAAGTACCTCAGCCAGTCGACGCCGATGAAGGTGCGCGAGTTCTCCCAGCTTGCCGTGACGGTGACGAACCAGATCGAAAATCTGGGCAAGGTGGTGGTCGCCGCGCTGAACGGTTACACGTTTGGCGGCGGTCTCGAGATTGCCGAAGCCTGCATGATCCGGGTCACCGTGAGGTCCGGCCGGCTGGGACACCCGGAGGTGAGCATCGGCGCAGTGGCCGGCTTTGGCGGGACGACACGTCTGGCGCGCCTCGTGGGGCGCGGCCGGGCCGCCGAGATGCTGTTGCGTGGCCGCAACGTGACGGCCGACGAGGCGCTGCAGATCGGCCTCGTGCAGTTCGTGGTCGACGATGACCGCCTGATGGCGGAGACGGAAGCGATCGTCGACGACATCCTCGCCAAGTCGCCCAGTGCGGTGCAGCTCACCTGGGAGGCCCTGCACCGCGGACTGAACATGACGCTGGAGGAATCCGCCTTGCTCGGTGCCGACTTCTTCGGGCTGGTGGCTTCCACGGAGGATTTCCGCATTGGCACCCAGGCCTTCGTAAACAAGGCCAGGAAGAATGGGAGATCCAACACCACCTCCGCAAGTGTTTCGGGCTCTGAGCTCTGACCGGCCCTGACAGCTGCTATGGCTGCGTAGTGGTCCGGCCGCTGTCCTTGTTCATGTTGTTCATGATCACGCCGGTGACCACGGCGCCCACGGCCGCGCCGACGAGAACGCTACCGACGTTGCTGCCGTCGTGGCGATCGTCGTCACCGTAGTACTCGCGATAGCGACCGGCGTAACCTTCCCTGCGGTAATCATAGCGGTCGCGCTGGTATTCACGGTGCTGCTGAACCACGGCGCCGGCAACAAAGGCGCGCCGATCGCGTTCATGCCGATCGAGATCCCGCACCATTTCTCGGCGCTCGATTCTCTTGCCGTCGTGCCGCCAGTGGTCTCCGGCCAGGACCTCGGCAGAGCCCAACGCCCCGGTGCCGAGCAAGGCCAAAATCACTCCCATGCAGGGAAGCGGTCTTGAGAGTTCCGATTTCATCATCTTCTTTCCTTGATCGGTGGTGGGGTTCAATGGATCTCCTTGACGATCTCAAGGAAAAGCTTGGGATCATTTCCTTTGCAGGCCTTGTAGATCTCGCCGACCAGCTGCGTGACGCCCGTCTGATTGAACGGATACCTCTTGGCGTCAATGCCGTCACGGCCGTTCAGGTAGCCATGCGTCCAGGCGACGAAAGCAAATGCCCGATCCTGCGCCCCCTTGAGCATCTTCGTGTCCTTGTTCAATTTCGGATCGGCCGCTGCGAAGACGTCCAGCAGGTTGCCGCAGGTGGTGGTTTCAAAGGGGATTCCCTGGGGTTTTTTGCTCTCGGCAGCGAAGACCGTCGACGAGGCGCAGAAGGCGAGCAAACAGCAGGCAGCAATTCTTATCTTCACGGTAACTCCTTTTCTGTTGGTCAGGTGACGGACATCGATCGAAGTCGAGACTTCCCGTCGAACCGAGTATACCGGACGCGTTCTTGTCCCGCAGCGTCGTCCGCCACTTAATCCCGATGATCTTGCCGTTGCTGCTGCGCCTTGATCAGGTACTGCATCAAGGAGGCCAAAATCTGGCCTAACAGCCAGTTTGCCACAGCGGCTCCCATTGCCCGGGCATTGGCGGAATAATTGTGGCCTGTCTCTTGCGAGATTCCCCACCGGCGCGATTAGCACGCTGTCAGGATCTGTCCGGAGTCGTCATCGTAATGCGAGACGTCGTTGAACAAACACAAGCGGGCGCGTACCTCGCTCGTGAAGTCGAGAATGCTCAGTGCTGCGGGACTTTGCTCAAGGCGGTCGCGATAGCCGCGCATGTCGAAGCCAAGCAGGCTACTGATCAGCAGGCGGTTGGTTCCCTTGTGGGATACCAACAGGACCGTGCGGTGGCGATGCCGCTCGATGATGGCGCGAATGGTGGGCAACGCACGGTTGAGTACATTGACACCGGATTCTCCGCCCAGGGGAGCGATGGCGAAAGGATCCTCCTGCCAGATGGCGTATTCGGCCTGAAACGTGCTCTCGACCTCCGCTCGACATAGCCCCTCCCAGTGGCCATAATCGATTTCGCGTAGCCCGGGCTCGGCGATCGGCTCCAGACCGTGGGGAAGCGCCAGAGTGCGGGCGGTTTCCATGGTGCGCTGTAGTGGACTGGCGTAGACGGCATCCAGCTTCTTTCGTTTCAGCCGCTCCGCCAGGTATGCCACCTGTTTGCGGCCTGCGTCGGAGAGGGGCACATCAGAGGAACCAGCGAACCGGTCTTCGGCGGTGAGATCGGTGGCTCCGTGGCGCACCAGGTAGATTCTGGTCGGCATTCAAGTTGTCCAGTATTCGTTTTCTCCGGGTAGGTTACCCGTCCAGCGCTCTGCGCGTGGCGTCACCACCGGCGCTCGTGAATTCGGATGGGTTTACGCCACGCCATGAGCGCCGCCCCTGTCAGGACGACGACGACCGCACCGAGCAGGATGCACGGTCGCCTGAGGCAGGAGTTCGCTCACTTCCGTACCCTCTCAATTCCAGGGTGTCCATGCGTCGGGTAACGCGAACGGATCGTTGCCACCGCCTGGGCGATGACCGGATCAACTTCGTCCTCCTCGCAGAACGAACCTTGCATGTCTTGCAGAAGACCGTCTTCCAACCCATAGATCCAGGCGTGCAACATCAGTGGCTGGCGGCGCTTCCATGCGTCGCCGACGAGTGTGGTGCGGGCGACATTGCGTACCTGCTCGATTACGTTCAGTTCGCACAAGGCGCGCCAGCGAGTCGTGTTGTCCGGTAGCGCCGCCAGGAAATCGATGTGCCGATCGCGCACATCCTGAATGTGGCGCAACCAGTTGTCGATCAATCCCAGGGACGAACCTTCCAGAGCCGCCCGGACACCGCCGCAGCCGTAGTGACCGCAAACGATGATGTGGCGGACCTTGAGCACATCGATGGCGTACTGCATCACCGACAAGCAGTTGAGATCCGTATGAACCACGACGTTGGCAATATTTCGATGCACGAACACTTCACCCGGCTTCAGGCCGGTGATCTGGTTTGCCGGCACCCGACTATCCGAACACCCTATCCACAAGTAGGCTGGATCCTGCAAACCGGCCAGTTTGGAAAAAAAGCCGGGGTCGGACGTTTGCATGTCTTCAGCCCAGCGGGCATTGGCGACAAACAGTTCAGGCAGGTATTTCATGCTGGAGTCTTTCAATAAAGTGGGTGCGTGCTGGATCCTCAGCGCCCTAGCACGGTACCAGACCTCGGCCGCCGGCAGGTCGAGCGTGCGCCTGAAAAAGCGCCAGACTGCCTCTGCCACTTTTTTCCACCGTGCGCAGTTTACCTTGCCGGCTCGGCAAATGAAATGGCTAATGGCTAAGCGTGAGCACAGCAAGCGCCTGGGCCACGGTCCTCTGATCGTGCGCAAAAACTACGGTGGAAAAACCCGCCGGCAGCGCGTCGCTCGACCATGTCGGCGCGGTCAGGTCGCCCGATACTCGTCGATGATGTCAGCCATCGTGATCCGGCGCCCGAAGTAGCCGACGTTTTCCTCCAGCCCTTCGGCGCGCAGCATGTCACGCACTGCCGCATGCGCCGCCACCAGGCGCAGGCCAATCCCGGCGGCCTTGAGTTCCGCATGCAGCTTGGCCAGCATTCGCGCCCCGGCGAGATCGACAATCGGTGACGTCGACAGATCGCATACCACGAGGCTCAGCGGCTCGGCGGTCGAGCGGATTGCTTGCCACACCGTATCACGCACATGCTCGACGTTGAAGTAAAGCAGCGACGCCTCGACGCGAAACATCAGCACACCCGGAACAGCCTCGTTGTCCGGGTTGCGCGCGATGTCGGAGTAACTCCGCGTTCCCGGGATGTGGCCGAGGAAGGCCACATGCGGGTGCGCCGCGCGCCGTATGAGCAACAACATCGACACGAGCACGGCCACGATCACGCCCTTGAGGATGCCGAGCAGCAGCACGCCGCCGAAGGCGACCATCGAGACACCGAATTCGAAGCGGCTTACCCGCCACATATGGCGAAGTTCGCCGACGTTGATCAATCCCTTGACGGCAACCAGCACGATTGCCGCGAGAACCACGTTCGGCAGGTTGCTCAGCAAACCGGTCAGGTACATCAGGCACAGACCGATCGTGAGCGAAGCGAAAACGAGGGCGAGCGGCGTCCTGGCGCCGGCCTTGTCGTTCACCGAGGACTGCGACAGACCACCGGCCACCGGGTAGGCCTGGAAGAACCCCGCTGCCAGATTCGCGGCACCCAGACCGAGGAGTTCCTGCCGCGCATCGATCTCGTAACCGTTCGCCTGTGCCAGGGCACGGGCGGCGGAAACGCTTTCCACATAGGCCAGCAACAGGCACGCGAACGCCAGGGGGATCACCCCGTCCACGTCGCGCACGCGCAAATCCGGCAGCTTGAAGTCGGGCAACCCCTGCGGCAGCGCGCCGACGACCTTGAAGCCGAGATCAGCCAGCGGCGTCACCGACATCACGATGATCGAGATCACCACGACGAACAGTGCAACCGGACGGCCGGGCAGGAATCTCTCCCCCAGGAGCAGTACCGCCAAGGCGGCCAGGCCGAAAGCCAGCACGGCGAGGTTGGTATCGGGAATCTGGCCGCCAAGCGCAACGACCGACCCGAAGAAACCATGCCCGCCGCCCTTGACGCCGAACAGCTTCGGCAACTGAGTCATGGCGATCGTCAGCGCTGCACCGGCCTTGAAGCCGACCAGGATGGTTTCGCTGATGAAGTTGACCAGCGAACTCAAACGGAACAGCCACGCCAGCATGCACATGGCGGCGATGACCACCGCCGTCAGCGCCGCAATCGACGCCCAGCGTGCGGGATCGCCCTCCGCCATTCCCGCAACCGTGACTCCGACCAGCATCGAGATCGCCGAGGTAGGTCCGATCGCCAGTTGGCGCGAGGAGCCGAACAGGGCATAGAACAGACCCCCGACCAGATAGCAGTAAATGCCGTATTGCGGCGGCAGGCCGGCGAGCGAGGCGTAGGCGAGCGAGACCGGGATGCCG
>NZ_JDSS02000019.1:0-8576 GCF_000584955.1 Candidatus Accumulibacter vicinus | reverse complement strand
AGCCACTGCGCCGGGGGAAAGACGGCGCGCCAGCCGCGTGCCGGAGGGGCACCCGCCAAGGCACTCGCGGGTCGCGCTTGTTCCGCCTCGGCAGTCGGACTCATGGATTTTCCTCCACCTGCGCCTCGAGTCGTCCTTCGCGGACTGCCTTGACGAAGGCGCGGTAGTCGCGCTGATTCTGGTCGCTGTACTCAACGGCAAACTCGCAGATGGCGTCGTCGAAAACGGCGCTTGAACCCATGTAGCCCGCGATCAGCGCCGCATCGCCCGAACGCGCATGTGCTCGCGCCAGTGCCCAGGCGCACAGCCGGCCATAGGTGGTCAGGCGGTCAACGTCCCATCCCTCGACGATCGCGCTGATCTTGACATCGCGCAACTGGCGAAAATAGTAGTGTCGGCCATTCTTCCCGGTCGTCCAGCCGAGGAACATGTCGCTTGCCGCCTGCATCAGGCGTTGCCCGGCAACCACCCGCTCGCCGTGGTTGGTATGCAGGCTCGCGCCTGCATACGGTTCGAGCACCGATTCCCGCGCCTCTTTTATCTGTAGGAAAAGCGGGTCATTGTCGGCGGCCATGAACAGGGCGACGAGGCATCGGGTGCCAACGCTGCCGACACCGACGACCTTGACCGCCACGTCGCACAGGTGGAAACGGTCGAAGAGCATGCGCACGTGTTCGGGAAGGGAATCGCGGTAACTTGCCAGGGCTTCCCGGTACTGCGTCCGCATCCCCGGGGCTCGTTCCTCGCTGGGGTGAAAGACGAGAGGCGGATTGTCCTTGATCTTCGGCAGCGCCCCATGATGTTCGGCGAGCTTCAGGAAAACGTTTTCGACAGCGCTTTGCTGGCGCGCTTTCTCGACCCGCCTGGCGAAGGTCTTCCTGAGTTTGTCGCTGGTTCCGGCCATCTCGGCCTGGACGCGCTCGAGCGAGATCGTGTCGTACCAGATGTCGAGCGCGCGCATCGACGAATAGTCAGCCATCCGCTCGCGATAGGCGCGCGCCGTCGCCGTCGCCGCCCGAGCGGCCTCGTTTTCATGCAGGTGCAGGTATTGCCCGGCGATGACGATGCTCGCGGTCAGACGCTTGAGGTCCCACTCCCAGGGCGCCGGCAGCGTCTCGTCGAGGTCATTGACATCGAAGATGACCTGCCGCTCGGGCGTCGCAAAGCCGCCGAAGTTCAACAGATGGGCGTCACCGCAGGCCTGTACCCGGAGTCCGGAGTTCGGGGTGGCGGCCAGGTCAGCCGCCATGATCGCCGCCGAACCGCGGTAAAAGGTGAACGGCGACTGCAGCATCCGGCCAAAGCGGATCGGCACGAGTTCGGGCATCCGTCCCTCGTTCGATGCCGTGAGCACTTCAATCGGGTCGCGCCGCTTCTTGGGCGGTTTCCATCCGCCCTGCGCCTCGCGCGGCACCACTTCACGCAGCGCGCTCCCGTGCGCACGGCGCTCCTGCGGCGAAAGAAGCGCTGCAGGAGCAGCGGTGACGTCTTCCTGTTTGTCATCAAGCCTGTTCCTGGACATCTTGGGTGAGCCTCCGTTTGACAATGCTCTCCAGATCAGTATAGAGCATACAAACCGGCCCTGGAGGCCTCGCGGGTAATCGCGGGAGGAAGGGTTGCTCGATCCTCTTGGGGTCCGCGTTCAACGCCCCCGCAGGGGAGCAATCGACTGGCCGAACAGCCGCGTGTCGAGGCCTGGGCAAGGTAAGCGCCAGGCCCCAGGGGGAACATGGCTGCACGGCGCAGCCGACGACAGCCGCGTGCGCAGCGAGCCAGCCCGGTGCGCTGTCTCGTCGGCGGCCGCACTGGCGAGCGAGGCGGAGCCCTTTGCGCAGTCGCCTCAGCCGCTATTGCGCAGACCGGCGGCGATCCCGTTGATCGTCAGGTGGACCGCACGTTTGACCCGCTCATCCGCGTTGCCGGCACGCAGCCGCCTGATCAACTCGATCTGCAGATGATTCAACGGGTCGAGATAAGGAAAGCGGTTGCGGATCGATCTGGCGAGCAGCGGGTTGTCCTCGAGCAGACACTGCTGCCCGCTGATCGCCAGCAGGGCGTCGATGGTCGCCTGCCACTCGGCCTTCACACGCGGGAAGATCGCCGCGCGCAGCGTGGGATCGGTGACCAGTTCGGAGTAGCGGGCGGCGATCGCCAGATCGCTCTTCGCCAGGACCATGTCCATGTTGGAGAGCAGTGTGCGGAAGAAGCCCCACTCGTGGTGCATGCGCTGCAGCAGCGCCAGCCCATCGGGATGCGCGGCGAGAAACTCGCGCACTGCCGTGCCAAAGCCGTACCAGCCCGGCAACATGAGACGGCACTGCGCCCAGCTGAAGACCCAGGGTATTGCCCGCAGATCCTCGATGGCGGTGGTTTTCTTGCGCGAGGCAGGCCGGCTGCCGATGTTCAGATGCGCGATCTCGGCGATGACGGTGGATTCCCAGAAGTAACGCTCGAAGCCGTCGGTCTCATAGACCAGGCCACGGTAGGCACGATGAGCCGACTGCGAGAGCATGGCCATCGTCTCGAGGTATTCCGGCCGCGGCGCCGGGTCGGGTGCCGCCAGCAAGGTCGCTTCGAGCACGGCTGATGCCAGGATCTCGAGGTTGCGCCGACCAACCTCCGGATTCGAGTACTTGCTGGCAATCACCTCGCCCTGCTCGGTCAGTCGCAGCCTGCCCTGAACCGCGCCACCCGGCTGGGCAAGGATCGCCTGGTAGCTCGGACCGCCACCGCGACCCACCGAGCCGCCGCGTCCGTGGAACAGGCGTAGCCTGACGCGGTGGCGGGCGAACACCTCGACCAGAGCGATCTCGGCCCGGTACAGCTCCCAGCCCGAGGTCAGGAAGCCGCCATCCTTGTTGCTGTCCGAATAGCCGAGCATAACCTCCTGCAGATCGCCACGGCTGGCGACCAGTCTCCGGTAGGCCGGCAACGACAGCAGGTCGTCCATGACCCGCGGGCAGTTGCGCAGGTCCGGGATGGTTTCAAACAGCGGGACGATGTTCACCGCCAGCTCTTGCGACTGCGGCAGCAGCAGGCCGCATTCCTTGAGCAGCAGCGCAACTTCGAGCAGATCCGAGACACCATCCGTCTTCGAAATGATGTAGTTCTGCACGGCTTCCGGGCCGTAGGCGCGATGGGCGTCGGCGGCGGTACGAAAGATCTCCAGTTCGCCACGCGTTTCGTCGCTGTAGGCGAGGTGGGATGAGGCCAGCGGCCGCGTCGAGCTGATCTCGCGCAGCAGCAAGTCGATACGTCCGGCCTCGTCACACTCGCGGTAACGGATGCCGGGGCAGACGGCCTCCAGGAGCTCCCCGACCACGCGCTCGTGCACCTCGGAGTTCTGACGCAGGTCGAGTGCCGCCAGGTGGAAGCCAAAGACGCGGGCCGCACGGCGCAAGGCGCGCAGGCGGCCGCGGGCCAGCAGCTCTGAGCCGTTGGCGACCAAGGAGCGGTGGATCACATCCAGGTCAGCCGAAAATTCCCCGCAGTGGGCGTAGGGGGCCGACTCACCCACCGGAGGCCGTTCCGGCTCGAGGCCGTCGAGGCTGCGCGCGGTAGCCGCCAGACGCGCGTAAATGCCGGTGAGGGCTCGCCGATAGGGCTCGTCGCTGCGTGCAGCGGCCGTGTCGGGCGAGCGGTCCGCCAGGGACTGCAACGCGTCGGAGACGCTGACCAGGCCCTCGGCGACCGACAATTCGGCTCCCAGGGCGTGAATCTCGTCGAGGTGGAAACGCAGCGCACGCACCGACTGCAGGCGCAGGGCCGCGCGCGTGACGGGAGCGGTCACGAAGGGATTACCGTCGCGGTCGCCACCGATCCAGCTGCCCAGGTGCAGGAAACCAGGCAGTTCGCTGACCGGGCGTCCGCCATCGGCCACGGCGAGATGATCCTCCAGCCAGCCATAGAGGCGTGGCAGTTCGCGCAGGAAGGTGTAGTCGTAATACGACAGCCCGTTGACCACTTCATCGAGGACCATCAGCCGCGTGGTGCGCAACATGCGCGTCTGCCAGAGGGCGAGCACGGCCCGCCGCAACTCCTCATCGAGCGACTCCTGTTCGTCGGGCGTCAGCCGGCTGTTGTCGCGCCGATGCAGCAGATGGGCGATCGTACGCTGCCCGTTGAGGGTGCTCTTGCGCTGGACTTCGGTCGGATGGGCGGTGAGTACGGGAACGATCGATGCGTCGTCGAAAAAACCGGACAACTGTGCCGGATCGCAGCCGGCGGCGCGGGCGCGCGCAAGCGCATGCGCCAGGCTGCCGGCATGCGGTGGCGATCCCGCGATCAGGTGGGCACGCGAGCGCCGAATGTGATGCTGGTCCTCGGCAATGTTCGCGAGATGCGAAAAGTAACTGAAGGCGCGCACGACGGTTTGCGTCTGGTCGCGCGACAGGCTGTCGAGAATCGCTGCCAGTTCCTGCCTGGCGCCGCTGTCCTCGTCGCGATGGAAGCGGATGGCGCTGACCCGGATACGCTCCACCAGTTCGAAGGTCGCCTCGCCTTCCTGTGCGCGCAGGGTGTCCCCCAACAGGCGGCCGAGCAGCCGGATGTCTTCGCGCAGCGGCAGATCCTTGTCCTCGGGAAAATCCTCAGTCATCACGGAATTCCTTTCTGTTAAGTCTTCTCACGACCGGCAATGGCCGCTGGTCTTGCTTCAGCCCTTTGCGCATGGCCATTTCCATCCCGCACCTACCCGGCGACGCGCTGATCGAATTCGTGCTCCGGCGCCGATGGGGAATCGCTTCCGTTTCCTCCAGGGGCTTCTTCTGACTGCTGAGCTTGCTCACCTACCGGATCCCGCGTCTGTACCCATGGGGCGGCGAGCAGCCCAGCGGCTGAGAAGCTGACCGATCGGGAACATCGTCAAGCCGACTGCTGTTTCACCTCGTCTCCCATCCACTTGACGAGCGTCGCCGCCAGATCGTCCGCGTTGACGGGTTTGGTGAGAAAGTCGTCCATGCCGGCTGCCAGACAGCGATCGCGGTCCTCCTGGAAAGCGCTGGCCGTCAGGGCAATGATCGGCAGACGGCTGCGGCCGCCCTCCTTCTCCCACCGGCGGATGGAGGCCGTGGCATCGAAACCGTCCATGACGGGCATCTGGCAGTCCATCAGAACCAGGTCCGGAACGGCACCGGAGGTGACGAACCTGACGGCCGCCTGACCATCGTTGACACTGTCGACCCGCACACCCCGGCCCTCGAGAGTGGCCTCGATCACCATGCGGTTCACGGCGTTGTCGTCGACGACCAGAACATGTCTGTGTTTGCGCAAGGACAGCCCGGCCTCCCGTTCTCCGGTGGCTGTCGGGCGTTCGGAATCGGCGCCGGCTTCCTGGGCCCGGATTCGGAACCAGAAGCGAGTGCCATTCCCTTCCGAGCTCTCGACCCCGACCTCGCCGCCCATGAGTCGGGCCAGATTGCCCACGATCGAAAGGCCGAGGCCGCTACCGCCAAATTTCCGTGTGGTCGAGGCGTCGACCTGCGAAAAAGCGTGGAAGAGCAATGGCTGCTTGTCCGCCGGGATGCCGATGCCGCTGTCGCTGACAGAGAACTCCAGGAGCGCCGCCCCGGACGATTCGATCGGACACCCCGCGATGCGCACAAACCCTTGGCTCGTGAATTTGATGGCGTTGTTGATCAGGTTGGCGAGCATCTGGCGCAACCTGACCGGATCGATCAGATAACACGCGTCCCGCTTTCCAGTCCAGGCGGTCTCGATGGTCAGCCCCTTGGCAACCGCCTGCTCGGTAAACAGCGCGGCCACCTCTTCGACAAGCTGCGCCGGGGCGACGGGCAGATACTCCAGCTCCATTCGTCCCGCTTCGATCTTCGACATGTCGAGGATGTCGTTGAGGAGGGCGAGCAGCGTCTGGCCAGAGTCGAGGATGATCCGCGCGTACTTCTGTCGATTCTCTTCCAGCAGATCCGGCAGCAGCAGGACTTGCGCCATGCCAAGAATGCCATTCATCGGCGTGCGAAGCTCGTGGCTCATGGTTGCCAGGAACTGGCTCTTGGCAAGGTTGGCGGCTTCGGCGGCATGGAGCGCCTCACGCAGTCTTTGTTCTCGTTCCACCAGGCGCTGCGCCCGTTCGGTCGCCTGCGCGCGGGCGCGCGCCAGCTTGGCGAGCAGCCAGGAAAAGATCACCAGCGCCAGCGACAACAGCCCCACCGACGCAATGGCCTGCCTTCGCCATCCCGCGAGAAAGTCGTCGGTGGCCAGGCCGACGATGAAATAGAACGGGTAGTCGGGAACGCGGCTGAAGGCAAACAGACGTTCGACGCCATCGGTCACTGCCTTGTAGCGGATGTTGCCCTTGGTTTCCCCTTGGTCGATCAAGGTCTGGATCGGATGCGAAATCGGCTGATTCGTCAGCGCCGGGTCGGGCGGTCGTCGGAGCACGGATCTGCTGTCGGTACGCCGGATGGCGAGCAAGCCTCGCGGACCGATATCCAGGGAGTCGAACAGCGCAACGTAGGTGGCAAGATCGAGCACGGCGATCGCGGCGCCGACGAATTTTCCCGACGTGTCGCGTATCGCTCGCCCCATGACGATGACCGTCTGTCCGGTGAAGCGGGAAATCTGGACATCGGAATACACCAGCCCAGCCTTCGGGTCGTCCCGCAGGGTGACGAAGTACGGACGATCCGACAGATTGGCAAAGGTGGCTATCGGATCGGAGGTATAAAGGAGGTTACCATCCGCGCCGATGAAGCGAAACGCCGAAATCTCCGGAAAGTTTCTGCGACTCATGGCCAGAGATTGGGTGACCTGGTGCTCGAAACGCGCACGCGCGGACAGGTCGAGGGCCGCGGTGTCCACCGAAGCGACCAGGCTTTCCAGCGCCGCATCAGTACGCCTCAATGTCGCATTGAGACGTTGCTGCAGGATCCCCGCCAAGTTCTCCGCCGTATTCCGTGCGCTCTGCACTTGCTGCTCGTAGCCCGACCAAAGCTGCTGGCCGACAATTCCAATGGCCAGCCCGACAGCGAGAACGTAAGCAATCAGGGCGGTCTTTCCGTAAGACATCATCTTCGGGATTCCCCATATTATGTGAGTCGACTCCAGTATGCACGACACGGGCCCCGACCGCGATAGGTGCGCCAAGCCAGCTGGCGCTACCGGCAGCCTTCGCTGTCGTCCGGACCAGGAGCGTCGTCGCGATGGAAGTAGAAGCGCTGCCGGGCCGCACCCGGCAGCGTCGCCACCGGCAGCGATTGCTGCTCCGCAGCGAACAGACCGTGGCGGCAGACGACGGCGATGCAGCGCCAGCGGCAAGACGAGGGGGCCGACCGGCGCGCCAGCGCGTCAGGTACACGCCTCGCGACCGAGCGTGCGGCGCACTTCGAGCTGGCAGACGACCTGCCCGTCGAAGGCGCAGGTCCAGCCGCGATTCTCCGGCCGGCAGCGCCAGCCGCGCGCGTCCGGCGTCGCACCAAGCAGCTTGTGCGTCGGGCTCTTCTCGTAGACCGCGCAGAGCGCGTCGGCCTGACGCTGCACATCGGCCGCGCTGCGCTCGCGCGCCGCCGCTTCGCTTCCCGCCGGCGACAGCGCTGGCGGGACGACCAAGGGCAACGCGTCGTCGCTCCGCTGCCAGCGCTCGTCGGCCAGGTTGCGACACGCGGCCAGCCCCGCCTGCGCCGCAGCGGCGAAAGCCCCGGCCGGGTGGTCGCGCAGATAAGCGCGATAGCCGTCGCCGCGGCCGCTGTCCTTCACCGCCTGCTGGGCCGCTGCCCACGCCTCCTCGTCGGCCCGCGCCGGTACGCCGCCGACGCCGATCGCGCGACACGCCTCGCGCAGCGCAGCGGCGCGGCACATCACCGGCGTCCAGCCGGCGAGGGGGATGAGCAGGCCGACCAGCGATACGGCAGCGAGCAGCACCGCCGCCATGCGCCAGGGCGGATAAGGCCCCCCCGGCGGCACCGGCGGGCGCGGCCGCCCGTCGACGATCGCGCGCAGCGTATCGACGAAATGCCGCCAGCACACGGCGTCGGTCGCGCCGTCCCACGTCGTCAGGTCGAGCGCCTGCACTTCGCCGAAACCGAAGGGCGGCGCCACTGCGTCGAGGCGCACCGGCAGCAGAACGCCGCGCGTCTTGGCGCGCTCCGCCTCCTCGCGCACGTACGCCCCGTCGGGTCCGGTCGACGCGTGCGTCCAGCAGACGACAACGCAGCGCGCGGCGTCGAGCTGCTCGACGATCGTCTCGCGCCAGCGCTCGCCGCCGCCGATGTCCTGGTCCCACCACACCGACACGCCCACGCCACGCAAGGCGCTGACCAAGGGCTCGACGCGCGGCCGATCTTCGCGCTTGTAGCTGACGAAGCAGTCGCTCATCGCTCGCTGGCCGCGCGCCGCTGCGCGGCTTCGACAAACGCTTGATCGACCGGCGACAGAACGCCACGCGCCTGCAGGACGAGCCAGGCGTCGGCGACCTGCCGCCAGGTGACGCCGCCACCGATCGTGGCGAGCCGCCAGAGCGACGCGGCCACGTCGCGCTGCGCTTCCGCCGACGCCGGGTTCGCGGCCGCCAGCCGGCGGCGCATCTGCAGGCTCTCGTCGAAGCTGCGCCGCGCCGCGGC
>NZ_JDSS02000018.1:292792-308503 GCF_000584955.1 Candidatus Accumulibacter vicinus | reverse complement strand
AAGGCGGTCGTACCGTCGGCGCCGGGGTGGTCGCGAAAATCATCGAATAAAGTCCAGTCAAGGTGCAGCGGCGGCTTTTCGGAGCTGCCGCATTTCTGCCGCAGGGGCATAGCTCAACTGGCAGAGCGTCGGTCTCCAAAACCGAAGGTTGGGGGTTCGATTCCCTCTGCCCCTGCCATCCATGTAACCGAAGCGGACTCAATGGCCGATAAATTCAAGTTTGCGTTGGCAGTATTGCTGCTTGTAGCCGGCATCGCTGGCTTTTATCTGCTTGCCAACGAAGCGATGATCCTGCGCGTGCTCGCCGTCTTGGGAGGGGCTGGGCTTGCTGCCGCAGTCGCCTGGCAAACGGAGCAGGGTCGTCTTTTCTTTGCCTTTGCCAAAGAGTCCACAAATGAGGCAAAAAAGGTCGTTTGGCCTTCGCGCAAAGAAACCATGCAGACAACCGGGCTGGTGTTCGCGTTCGTGGTGGTGATGGCTCTCTTTCTCTGGTTGACCGACAAGAGCCTGGAGTGGCTCCTGTACGATATGGTTCTTGGGTGGAGAAAAGTATGAGCATGCGCTGGTATGTGGTGCACGCCTATTCCGGTTTCGAGAAGAGTGTGCAGCGGGCGTTGCTCGAGCGTATCCAGCGGCAGGCCATGCAGCATGCGTTTGGCCGTATCCTGGTGCCGGTGGAGGAAGTGGTCGAACTCAAGATGGGCCAGAAAAGCATTTCCGAGAGGAAGTTTTTCCCCGGCTATGTGCTGGTGGAAATGGAAATGAACGACGACTCCTGGCACCTCGTGAAAAGCACGCCGAAAGTGACTGGCTTCGTTGGCGGAACGGCCAACAAACCGACGCCAATCTCCGAAAAGGAAGTCGAAAAAATCATGCAGCAAATGCAGGATGGCGTCGACAAGCCGCGCCCGAAGGTTCTCTTCGAGCCGGGTGAGGTGGTTCGCGTCAAGGATGGACCATTTACCGATTTCCATGGCGCGGTCGAGCAGGTCAATTACGAGAAGAACCGTTTGCGTGTCTCGGTGACGATCTTTGGTCGTCCAACGCCGGTAGAACTGGAGTTTGGGCAAGTCGAGAAGGCCTGAATCCGGCGAGCGTAAGTTGCGGCGCGGGAGGGTTGCTCGACGTGCCGCAGTAGTGCGGCTACAAGGCCGCGTTTGTCGTTTGGGGAGCGCTATTGCAAAGCGCGTTTGAACCCGCATAAAGGAGTCTCATCGTGGCAAAGAAAATCATCGGCTATATCAAGCTTCAAGTGCCGGCGGGGAAGGCCAATCCGTCTCCTCCGATCGGCCCGGCGCTAGGTCAGCGTGGTCTGAACATCATGGAATTCTGCAAGAGCTTCAACGCCCAGACGCAAGGTTTGGAGCCAGGCTTGCCCATTCCCGTGGTGATTACCGCTTTCGCGGACAAGAGTTTCACCTTCATCATGAAGACGCCGCCGGCGACGGTCCTGATCAAGAAAGCGATCGGTATTCAAAAGGGTAGCCCAAAGCCCCATACCGCCAAGGTAGGTACGCTGACACGCGCGCAGTGCGAAGCCATTGCGACGCAGAAGATGCCCGACCTGACGGCCGCCGATATGGATGCGGCGGTGCGAACGATCGCTGGCAGTGCCCGTACGATGGGCGTCACCGTGGAGGGGGTCTGAAATGGCTACGCTGAGCAAACGTCAAAAAGCTCTCAAGGGCAAGATTGACCCGGGCAAGCTCTATCCCGTCGGTGAAGCGCTTAAGTTGAGCAAGGAACTTGCAGCAGCGAAGTTCGACGAATCGATCGATGTCGCCGTCTGTCTCGGAGTCGATCCTCGCAAGTCGGATCAAATCGTACGAGGTTCCGTCGTACTGCCGGCCGGGACCGGCAAGACGATTCGCATTGCCGTGTTCGCCCAGGGCGAAAAAGCCGCCGCTGCCAAGGCGGCTGGCGCCGATATCGTTGGATTCGAAGATCTGGCCGCCGAGATCAAGTCTGGCGTGATCAACTTTGATCGGGTCATTGCCACCCCGGACGCCATGCGCGTGGTCGGTCAACTGGGTCAGATCCTAGGTCCGCGTGGCCTGATGCCAAATCCGAAGGTCGGCACGGTCACCATGGACGTAGTGACTGCCGTACAGAACGCCAAGGCCGGACAGGTCCAGTACCGTACCGACAAGGGTGGCATCATTCACAGTACGATCGGGCGCGCGTCTTTTGAAGCCGACAGACTGGCAATCAACCTCAAGGCACTGCTTGACGCGCTGATCAAGGCCAAGCCGGCAACCTCGAGGGGTCAGTATGTCCGGAGGGTCGCGGTGTCGAGCACGATGGGGCCGGGTATCCGCGTGGATGCGTCTACGATTTAGAAATTCAGCGGATCGCCTCAGTGTGGGTCCGCGCATGAGCTTTGTTGGGTGATCGGCCGTGCATTCGCCGTGCCGATGGATCGTCAAAGACCGCAGGTGCTGAAGGCGTTTGCCGAAGGCTTAAGTGTGTTCGCGGCCTGCGTAGACGGTGTACTCCGAAAAGGATTGTCAGAGATGGGCTGCGTGCCCTTCATTGCAACCCCTGATCAAGGTCGCCGTGGGTGCGGTGCATTCAACCGGATGTGCCGTTTGTTGACTTGATGGGAGGAGAAGGGCCTGTGGGTCTCAATCTTGATGAAAAGAAGGTCGTCGTCGCCGAAGTCTCGGCCAAGATGGCCAGTGCCCAGACGGTTGTGCTGGCCGAGTACAGCGGATTGCCGGTGGCGCATCTGACGCGTCTGCGAGCGCAGGCGCGCGCCTCGGGTGTCTATCTGCGGGTGCTGAAAAACACGCTGGTACGACGCGCGGTGCAGGGCACCCTGTTTGCCAGCCTCGCCGAGCAGATGACCGGGCCGCTGATCTATAGCGTCTCGGAGGATCCGGTCGCAGCGGCGAAGGTGCTCAACGACTTTGCAAAAACCAATGACAAGCTGATCTTACGAGGTGGCAGTTTTGCCGGCGAGCTTCTGGACAAGGCAGGCGTACAAGCGCTCGCGTCGATTCCGAGTCGCAACGAACTGCTTGCCCAGCTGCTTGGCGTCATGCAGGCACCGGTCACCGGCTTTGCCTGTGCGCTTTCTGCTTTGGCCAAGCAACGTGAAGAGGCGGTGTCCTGATCGTACTGTTTTTGTCCACTCAGATTTAGGAGTTTTTAATTATGTCTATTACCCACGAAGACATCCTCGAAGCCGTTGGCGCGATGACTGTCATGGAACTGAACAGCCTGGTCAAGGCGTTTGAAGAGAAATTCGGCGTTTCGGCGGCGTCGATGGCCGTTGCTGCGCCGGGTGCGGCTGCACCAGTGGTCGAAGAGCAGACCGAGTTTACCGTCATACTGGCCAGTTTTGGTGAGAAGAAGGTTGAAGTGATCAAGGTCGTTCGCGCAGCTACCGGTCTTGGCCTGAAGGAAGCCAAGGATCTGGTTGACAGCGCACCGAAGGCGGTCAAGGAATCGATTTCGAAAGCGGATGCCGAAGCCCTCAAGAAACTTCTCGAGGACGCCGGAGCGAAGGTCGAGATCAAATAGTATCGGTCGAGCACGCTGGGCTGACAGCCTTGCGGTTGTCAGCCCTTTTCTGCTTTTCCGGAAACAGCTTTGCGTAGCCCCATAGGGACATAGGTAGCGCATGTAATGCTGTGCAGCGCGCAAACGCAAGTACGAGTAGCGAAGACAGGGTGGGCAAGTCCCTCTCCTCTCTGTGCCGAGCTTGTCATATTGCGTTTGTCCGTTGCGAACCGGCGGGTGTTGCGACCTTCGCCGGGGCGCTAGAGGATTTGCCTTCTGAGTTCGGAGCGACCATGACCTACTCCTACACCGAGAAAAAGCGTATCCGCAAGAGCTTTGCCAAGCGCTCTACCGTGCTTGACGTACCGTTCTTGCTGGCCACCCAGTTGGAGTCGTTCTCTGCCTTCCTGCAGGCAGGAGTGCCGCCGGCGCAGCGCAGAAACCAGGGTTTGCAGGCTGCCTTTTCCTCGATTTTTCCAATCGTCAGTCACAGCGGCAATGCACGTCTGGAGTTTGTCAGCTTTACGCTTTCCGACCCGGCTTTCGACGTCACGGAATGCCAGCAGCGTGGCCTGACCTTCGCGTCGGCTTTGCGGGCGAAAGTGCGCTTGGTCATTCTCGATCGCGAAGCGCCGGACACCATCAAGGAAGTCAAGGAGCAGGAAGTCTATATGGGCGAAATTCCGCTCATGACAACAACCGGCTCCTTTGTCATCAATGGTACCGAACGGGTCATTGTCTCGCAGCTGCACCGCTCACCAGGGGTGTTCTTCGAGCACGACCGTGGGAAGACGCATAGTTCTGGCAAGCTGCTCTTTTCCGCACGCGTCATTCCCTACCGCGGCTCATGGCTGGATTTCGAGTTTGATCCCAAGGATCTCCTGTTTTTTCGCGTCGACCGTCGCCGGAAGATGCCGGTCACCACGTTGTTGAAGGCGATCGGTCTGACGCCACAGCGCATCCTGCGCGAATTTTTCGAGTTTGATACCTTTTATCTAGGCAGGCGGATCGTCGAGTTTGCGCTCGTTCCGGAGCGTTTGCGCGGGGAAGTCGCGCGTTTCGATTTTAACGACGCCTCCGGGAAGTTGATCATCGGCAAGGACAAACGGATTACTGCCAAACATATTCGTGAACTCGATCAGGCGGGGATCAGGCAGGTCGCTGTTCCGGATGACTTTCTGATTGGCCGGGTGATTGCCGAGGACATCATCGACCAGAGTAGTGGCGAGATCCTGGCCAATGCCAATGACGAAATCACCGAAAGCCTGTTGGCAAAACTCTCCGAGTCTGGGGTCGAATCGCTGCATACTCTGTACATCAACGACCTTGATCGCGGCGGCTTCATTTCGCAGACTTTGCGCACCGATGAAACAAGCTCCCGGCAAGCCGCCCGTATTGCCATCTACCGAATGATGCGGCCTGGCGAACCGCCAACCGAAGAAGCCGTCGAGATACTTTTTAACGGCCTGTTCTACTCAGACGACCGCTACGATCTGTCAGGGGTTGGCCGGATGAAGTTCAACCGCCGGGTTGCCCGGAAAGAGGTCATCGAATACAAGGTCATGCTCAAGCATGTGCCTTCCAAACGCGATGCGATCATCAAACTGATCAACGACCAGGCGGGTGATTCCGTCGCTAATGTCGAACAGATGGTTGCCGAGTTGAACCATGGCCCGCGTGCGGTGGCGGAGAACCTGACCCGGGAAGCTGCAGTGACATTATTTGAGCAGTTGAAGGTGCTGGGGGCTTCTGGTGAGGTGCGCGAACAGCTGACGTTGTCGCCGCGTGATATCGTTGAAGTCATCAAACTGCTCGTCGAACTGCGCAATGGTCGCGGAGAGATCGATGACATCGACCATCTGGGTAATCGCCGGGTCCGTTCGGTTGGCGAACTGGCCGAAAATCAGTTCCGCGCTGGTCTGGTGCGCGTCGAGCGTGCCGTGAAAGAGCGTTTGTCACAGGCCGAGTCCGACAATTTGATGCCGCATGATCTCATCAACGCCAAACCGATCAGCGCTGCAGTCCGGGAGTTCTTCGGCTCCAGCCAGTTATCGCAGTTCATGGACCAGACCAACCCGCTTTCCGAAATTACCCATAAGCGTCGGGTTTCAGCACTCGGACCGGGCGGTTTGACGCGCGAGCGAGCCGGCTTTGAAGTGCGGGACGTTCATCCGACCCATTACGGCCGCGTCTGCCCGATCGAAACACCGGAAGGCCCGAATATCGGGCTGATCAATTCGCTGGCGCTGTATGCCCGTACCAACGAGTATGGTTTCCTGGAAACCCCCTATCGTAAAGTGGTTGATGGTCGGGTCACCGATCAGATCGAGTATCTTTCAGCCATCGAAGAGGGGGCCTATATCATCGCCCAGGCCAACTCCGATCTGGGTGATGGAGGCGTGTTGACCGATCAGTTGGTGACTTGTCGCGAGAAGGGTGAAACCATTCTCGCTGAGCCGGCGCGTGTTCAGTATATGGACGTGGCACCGAGCCAGATCGTGTCGGTGGCGGCATCGCTGATCCCCTTCCTTGAGCACGACGACGCCAATCGTGCGCTGATGGGCGCCAACATGCAGCGTCAGGCGGTTCCTTGCCTGCGTCCAGAAAAGCCCTTGGTGGGAACGGGGATCGAGCGAACGGTGGCGGTCGATTCGGGGACTGCGGTACAAGCGCTGCGCGGTGGGTTGGTCGATTATGTCGATGCCTCGCGTGTCGTGGTGCGGGTCAATGACGACGAAACCGGACCAGGCGAAGTCGGTGTTGACATTTACAACCTGGTGAAGTACACGCGCTCCAACCAGAACACCAATATCAACCAGCGGCCGCTGGTTCGCGTCGGTGATCATATTGCCAGGGGCGATGTGGTGGCCGACGGGGCATCGACCGACAAGGGTGAACTGGCGCTCGGCCAGAACATGCTGGTCGCCTTCATGCCCTGGAATGGTTATAACTTCGAGGACTCCATTCTGATCTCGGAGCGCGTGGTTGCCGAAGACCGCTTTACCTCGATTCATATCGAGGAACTGACCGTCGTCGCGCGGGATACCAAGCTCGGCCCCGAGGAAATTACCCGTGACATTGCCTCTCTTGGTGAGTCACAGCTTTCCCGGCTTGACGAATCGGGAATTGTCCATATTGGTGCCGAGGTTGAAGCAGGCGATGTGCTGGTTGGCAAGGTGACGCCGAAAGGTGAAACACAGCTAACTCCGGAAGAGAAGCTGCTGCGTGCAATTTTTGGCGAGAAGGCGTCTGACGTGAAAGACACCTCGCTACGCGTTCAATCAGGTATCTCCGGGACGGTCATCGATGTGCAGGTGTTTACCCGTGAGGGTATCGAGCGCGACAAGCGGGCACAGTCGATCATCGACGATCAATTGCGAAGCTACAAGCTTGACCTTGCCGATCAACTGCGCATTGTCGAACGCGATGCCTTCGCACGTGCCGCACGAATGATCGTCGGCAAGCCGGCGAATGGCGGACCGAAAAGGCTGGCCAAGGGCACGCCGGTCACCCAGGAATACCTCGACAGCATCGATCCGCATCACTGGTTTGATATCCGGATGGCCGATGAGGACGTCGCGCAGCAACTCGAATCGCTGCGCGAGGGGCTCGAACAGACCCGCAAGGAATTCGACATCGCCTTTGAGGAAAAGCGCAAGAAGCTCACCCAGGGTGACGAGTTGCCGCCAGGCGTGCAGAAGATGGTCAAGGTGTACGTGGCCGTCAAGCGCCGATTGCAGGCTGGCGACAAGATGGCCGGACGGCATGGCAACAAGGGGGTGGTCTCGCGCATCGTACCGGTTGAGGACATGCCTTACATGGCCGATGGTCATCCCGTGGACATCGTTCTAAACCCGCTCGGCGTGCCTTCGCGGATGAACGTGGGCCAGATTCTCGAGGTCCACCTCGGGCTTGCAGCCAAGGGTCTGGGCCATAGAATTGGTGACATGCTGCGCCGGCAGTCGACTGCCGGAGAGATGCGTGCTTTTCTCGACCAAATCTACAACAGCACCGGCAAACCTGAGGACCTCGATCAACTAACTGATAACGAGATTCTTGAAATGGCAGGTAACCTTGAAGCTGGTGTGCCTTTTGCGACACCGGTTTTCGATGGTGCCAAGGAGTCCGAAATCAAGTCCGTCCTGGCACTGGCGGGCATGCCGCAATCGGCCCAGATGACGCTGTACGACGGGCGTACCGGCGAGCAGTTCGAGCGCCAGGTCACCGTCGGTTACATGCACGTCCTGAAGCTGCATCATCTGGTTGATGACAAAATGCACGCGCGTTCGACCGGACCGTACTCGCTGGTGACCCAGCAGCCACTCGGAGGAAAGGCTCAGTTCGGTGGGCAACGCTTCGGAGAGATGGAAGTATGGGCGCTTGAGGCCTACGGTGCGTCCTACGTGCTGCAGGAAATGCTCACCGTCAAGTCCGACGACGTCAATGGCCGGACCAAGGTATACGAGAACATTGTCAAGGGTGACCACAAGATCGATGCCGGCATGCCGGAATCGTTCAACGTTCTGGTCAAGGAAATCCGTTCACTGGCGATCGATATCGATCTCGAACGCTTCTGATGGCTGTGCGGCGAGCGAGCAAGCAAGGTCAATTCTCCCGCCGCATGGTCTTTCACCCCTGACAGCGCACTCCTCACAGGAGCAAAAGATGAAAGCATTGCTGGATTTGTTTAGGCAGGTGACGCAGGAAGAGCAGTTCGATGCGATCACCATCGGTCTGGCTTCCCCGGACAAGATTCGCTCATGGTCTTACGGTGAAGTCAAGAAGCCGGAGACGATCAACTACCGTACCTTCAAGCCGGAGCGTGACGGGCTGTTCTGTGCCAAGATTTTTGGTCCGATCAAGGACTACGAGTGTCTTTGCGGCAAGTACAAGCGGCTCAAGCATCGGGGCGTCATCTGTGAGAAATGCGGCGTTGAAGTGACGCTGGCCAAGGTGCGACGCGAGCGCATGGCACATATCGAGCTGGCCAGTCCGGTTGCCCACATCTGGTTCTTGAAGAGCTTACCGAGCCGTCTCGGCATGGTGCTCGACATGACGCTGCGTGACATCGAACGGGTACTGTACTTCGAAGCGTTCGTGGTCTTCGAGCCTGGCATGACGCCTCTGGCGCGTGGCCAGTTGCTGACCGAGGATGATCACACGGCCAAGGTCGAGGAGTACGGAGACGACTTCGAAGCCAAAATGGGTGCTGAAGGCATTCGCGAGTTGTTACGTTCGATCGATCTGGCGCGTGAAGTCGAAATGCTGCGTAGCGAACTGGAAACCACCACCTCGGAAACCAAGAGCAAGAAGTTCTCCAAGCGGCTGAAGATCCTTGAGGGCTTTCAGAAATCGGGCATCAAGCCGGAGTGGATGGTGCTTGAAGTGCTGCCAGTACTGCCGCCGGATCTCCGCCCACTGGTGCCGCTTGACGGTGGGCGTTTTGCGACATCGGATCTCAACGATCTCTACCGTCGCGTCATCAACCGCAATAATCGCCTGAAGCGCCTGCTCGAACTGAAGGCGCCTGAAATCATCGTACGCAATGAAAAACGCATGCTTCAGGAAGCGGTCGACTCGCTGCTGGACAACGGGCGTCGCGGCAAGGCAATGACCGGTGCCAACAAGCGTCCGCTGAAGTCGCTGGCCGACATGATCAAGGGCAAGGGCGGCCGTTTCCGCCAGAACCTGCTCGGCAAGCGCGTTGACTACTCGGGTCGTTCGGTGATCGTCGTCGGACCACAGCTCAAGCTGCACCAGTGTGGTTTGCCGAAACTGATGGCGCTCGAATTGTTCAAGCCTTTCATTTTTAACCGTCTTGAAGTGATGGGTCTGGCGACCACCATCAAGCAGGCGAAGAAAATGGTCGAGACCCAGGAGGCGGTGGTCTGGGACATCCTCGAAGAGGTGATTCGCGAACATCCGATCATGCTCAACCGCGCGCCGACGTTACACCGCCTTGGCATTCAGGCTTTCGAGCCGACGCTGATCGAAGGCAAGGCGATCCAGTTGCATCCACTGGTGTGTGCGGCTTTCAATGCCGACTTCGACGGTGACCAAATGGCGGTGCACGTGCCCTTGTCACTGGAAGCCCAGATGGAAGCCCGGACCCTGATGCTGGCGAGCAACAATGTCCTGTCGCCGGCAAATGGGGAGCCGATCATCGTGCCATCGCAGGATATCGTTCTGGGTCTCTACTACGCCACACGTGAGCGGATCAACGCCAAGGGGGAGGGGATGATGTTCCCGGACCTGGCAGAGGTGACACGTGCCATGCAGGCCGGCGAACTCGACATTCACGCGCGTATTGTGGTGCGCATTGCCGAATACGAGAGTGACGGCGAGAACGGTTGGCAGGAGAAGATCACGCGTTACCAAACGACTGCGGGGCGTGCGCTGCTTTCCGAGATTCTGCCGAAAGGTCTGCCATTCAGTCTGATCGACAAGAGTCTCAAGAAAAAGGAAATCTCGAAGCTGATCAATGCCGCCTTCCGCCGCTGTGGTCTCAAGGAAACCGTGGTTTTTGCCGACAAGCTGATGCAGAACGGCTATCGGCTGGCGACCCGCGCCGGTATTTCGATCTGTTCCGACGATATGCTGGTGCCGGCACAGAAGCGCGAGATCATCGCTGCTGCTGAGGCGGAAGTGAAGGAAATCGAGAACCAGTACACCAACGGTCTGGTGACCAATGGCGAGCGCTACAACAAGGTTGTCGATATCTGGGGCCGTACTGGTGACCAGGTTGCCAAGGTGATGATGGATCAGCTTGGCCATGTCGAGGTGAAGAATCGCCGTGGGGAGATGGAAAAACAGGAGTCGTTCAACTCCATTTTCATGATGGCCGATTCTGGCGCTCGCGGTTCGGCAGCGCAGATTCGCCAGTTGGCGGGCATGCGCGGCCTGATGGCCAAACCGGATGGATCGATCATTGAAACGCCAATCACCACCAATTTCCGTGAAGGTCTGAACGTCCTTCAGTACTTCATCTCGACGCACGGTGCGCGCAAGGGCCTGGCAGACACGGCTTTGAAAACCGCCAACTCGGGCTATCTGACGCGGCGACTGGTCGACGTGACCCAGGATTTGGTGGTGATCGAGGACGACTGTGGAACCAGTAACGGGGTTACGATGAAGGCCTTGATCGAAGGCGGAGAGGTCATCGAGGCCTTGCGCGAGCGTATCCTCGGTCGGGTCACGGCTTCAGAAATCGTGCATCCGGACACGCAGGAGACGGTCATCGAGCCAGGGACGCTGATCAGTGAGGATCATTGTGACCTGATCGATCAGTTAGGTATCGACGAAGTCAAGGCGCGTACTCCGCTGACCTGCGAAACCCGTTACGGACTGTGTGCCAAGTGTTATGGCCGCGACCTCGGTCGTGGTACGCCGGTCAATGTCGGCGAGGCGGTCGGCGTCATCGCGGCACAATCGATCGGCGAGCCGGGGACGCAGTTGACCATGCGGACCTTTCACGTCGGGGGGGCTGCGTCACGTGCTGCCGTGGCAAGCCAGGTCGAGACGCGAAGTACTGGTGTGGTGCGCTTTACCGCGAGCATGCGCTATGTCACCAGTGCCAAGGGCGAAAAGATTGTCATTACCCGTTCTGGCGAGATACTGATCACTGACGATAACGGGCGGGAACGTGAAAAGCACAAGGTGCCCTACGGTTCGACCCTGCAGGTCGCTGACGGCCAAGCCGTCAAGGCCGGTGCCCGGCTGGCCAGCTGGGATCCGCACACGCGCCCGATCATTGCTGAGTACTCGGGTCTCGTGAAGTTCGAGAATGTCGAGGAAGGGGTCACCGTTGCCAAACAGATCGATGAGGTCACCGGGCTTTCAACGCTGGTGGTGATCGACCCGAAGCGCGGCGGCAAGGCGCCGAGCAAGGGTCTGCGCCCTCAGATCAGGTTGTTCGAGCCCGATGGCCAGGAAGTCAAGATGCACGGCAGCGATCACCCGGTCACCATCACTTTTCAGGTCGGGGCGATCATCAATGTTCTCGATGGACAACCGATTTCAGTGGGTGACGTACTCGCGCGCTTGCCGCAGGAATCGGCTAAGACGCGTGACATTACCGGAGGTCTGCCACGGGTTGCCGAACTTTTCGAAGCGCGCACGCCCAAGGACGCAGGGATGCTTGCGGAATATACCGGCACGATGTCCTTCGGCAAGGATACCAAGGGCAAGCAGCGGCTGGTGATTACCGATCTTGACGGGGCCACCCACGAATACCTGATTCTCAAGGACAAGCATGTTCTGGTACATGATGGGCAAGTGGTGAACAAGGGTGAGTCAATCGTCGATGGGGCGCCGGATCCACATGATATTCTGCGGCTCTTGGGGGTCGAGGCGCTGGCCATCTATATCACCGATGAGGTGCAGGACGTTTATCGCCTGCAGGGTGTCAAGATCAACGACAAACATATCGAAGTGATTGTTCGCCAGATGTTGCGCCGGGTCAATGTGCTGGACCCGGGCGATACCAAGTTCATCAAGGGGGAGCAGGTGGAGCGTGCGCATCTGCTGGACGAGAATGACCGGATGATCGCCGAGGGCAAGCTGCCAGCGACCTATGAGCATGTGCTCTTGGGTATCACCAAAGCTTCCTTGTCTACCGATTCGTTCATCTCGGCGGCGTCCTTCCAGGAAACGACGCGGGTGCTGACCGAAGCGGCGATCATGGGCAAGCGGGATGAGTTGCGTGGACTCAAGGAGAATGTCATTGTTGGCCGCCTGATTCCGGCCGGCACGGGCCTTGCTTACCACAGCACTCGCAGGAAGAACGCTGCTGGCGAGGATATCGCTGGCGGGGGGCTACAGACCGACGATGAGGCATCGCGTAGTGAAGAGAATTCCCATGATGCCCAAAATGCTCCAGTGGCTTGACTTGAAATGTAATAGACCCTAGAATCGCCGGTCTTTGTCGCCGATGCCTGTGGTGCTTCGGTCAATCATAATTATTGCCAGGGCGGCCTTTGGTCCGCCTTGGTTTTTTGCAGAAGCCATGTGCTTGCCACGTCGCTTGCTGAACTGAACATAGGGGTAGAAACATGCCGACCATTAACCAACTGGTGCGCAAGCCTCGCGAGGCGATACGCAGCAAGAGCAAAGTCCCGGCGCTGAGCAATTGCCCTCAGAAACGGGGCGTGTGCACCCGTGTCTATACCACCACACCGAAAAAGCCGAACTCGGCGCTGCGGAAAGTCTGCAAGGTGCGACTAACGAATGGCTTTGAGGTCATTTCGTACATTGGCGGCGAAGGCCACAATCTTCAGGAGCACTCTGTGGTTCTGATCCGGGGCGGCCGCGTCAAGGACTTGCCGGGTGTCCGTTACCACACCATTCGCGGCTCGCTGGACACACAGGGCGTCAAGAAGCGCAAGCAGGGTCGTTCCAAATATGGTACCAAGCGCCCGAAAGCTGCTTGAGTTCCGTCCGAGTAAGGGCTGCTCCTGATGGGTGGCCGGGAGGGTTGGGTCTTTTGCCCTGACTCTTCGACTGAATTGTGACTATGAGAGGTTGCTATGCCCCGTCGTCGTGAAGTGCCGAAGCGCGATATTCTACCGGACCCAAAGTTCGGCAATGTCGAAGTGTCGAAGTTCGTAAATACGATCATGAAGAGTGGCAAGAAATCTGTTGCCGAACGTATCGTCTATGGTGCTTTTGACCAGATTGTCAGCAAGACCGGCAAGGATCCGCTGGAAGTATTCGGTCTGGCTTTGGGGAACATCAAGCCCTTGGTCGAAGTAAAAAGCCGTCGTGTCGGTGGCGCCAATTACCAGGTGCCGGTCGAGGTCCGACCGAGTCGCCGTATGGCGCTAGCCATGCGCTGGCTGCGCGAGTCGGCGCGCAAACGTTCCGAAAAGTCGATGGGTCAACGCCTGGCAGCAGAAATGCTGGAGGCATCGGAGAGTCGCGGCGGTGCGGTCAAAAGACGTGATGAAGTGCACCGTATGGCCGAAGCCAACAAGGCATTCGCACACTTCCGGTTCTAAGATACACCACCAGCGCTGCGGTGCTGGAGATCGTTCTTTATTAGTGAAGGTTTAACTGTGGCACGCAAAACTCCCATTGAGCGTTACCGGAACATCGGCATCAGTGCTCACATCGATGCCGGTAAAACGACGGCGACCGAGCGTATCCTGTTCTATACGGGCATCAACCACAAGATCGGTGAGGTGCATGACGGCGCCGCGACCATGGACTGGATGGCGCAAGAGCAGGAGCGCGGCATCACCATTACTTCGGCGGCCACGACCTGCTTCTGGAAGGGGATGCAGCTTGATCGCCCGGAGCACCGGATCAACATCATCGATACACCGGGCCACGTTGACTTCACGATTGAGGTTGAGCGCTCGATGCGGGTTCTCGATGGTGCGTGCATGATTTATTGCGCTGTCGGTGGTGTGCAGCCGCAGTCAGAGACCGTTTGGCGACAGGCAACAAAATACAAAGTGCCTCGCTTGGCCTTCATCAACAAGATGGATCGCCAGGGAGCAGACTTTCTCAAGGTCGTCGATCAAATGCGGACCCGTCTGAAGGCCAATCCGGTCCCGATCGTCATCCCGATTGGCAAGGAGGACTACTTCGAGGGCGTCGTCGATCTGATCAAGATGAAGGCGATCTATTGGGATGAAGCCTCTCTGGGGATGAAATTCGATTACCGCGAGATCCCTGCCGCATTGCAGGCCGAGGCCGATGAGTGGCGTAGCAGGATGGTCGAAGCCGCCGCCGAGTCATCCGAAGAGTTGATGGACAAGTATCTCGACGCGGGAGATCTGACCGAGGCCGAGATCATCAAGGGTCTGCGTGAGCGTACGATTGCCTGCGAGATTCAGCCGGCACTTTGCGGCACGGCTTTCAAGAACAAGGGTGTGCAGCGCATGCTTGATGCAGTGATTGATCTCCTGCCATCGCCGGTCGATATTCCGCCGGTGACCGGAGAAAAAGAAAACGGCGAGCCGGATACGCGCGAGGCCGCCGACACGGCCAAGTTTTCCGCACTCGCCTTCAAGCTGATGACCGACCCCTACGTTGGCCAGTTGACCTTTATCCGGGTCTATTCAGGTGTCCTGAAGTCTGGTGACACCATTTACAACCCGATCAAGGGTCGCCGCGAGCGCATCGGGCGGGTTTTGCAGATGCATGCCAACAATCGCGAAGAACTCAAGGAAGTGCTTGCCGGCGACATTGCTGCCTGTGTGGGCCTCAAGGATGTCACTACCGGCGAAACGCTCTGCGATCCCTCGGCGGTCATCACCCTCGAGCGAATGGTTTTCCCGGAGCCTGTGATTCACGTGGCTGTCGAGCCGAAGACCAAGCAGGATCAGGAAAAAATGGGCATCGCTCTTGGCCGCTTGGCACAGGAGGACCCTTCTTTCCGCGTGCGTACCGATGAAGAGTCAGGGCAGACGATCATTTCGGGAATGGGTGAGTTGCATCTCGAGATTATCGTTGACCGCCTGAAGCGCGAGTTCGGTGTGGACGCCAATGTCGGTGCGCCGCAGGTCGCTTATCGCGAGTGCATCAAGAAGTCGGTCGAACAGGAAGGGAAGTTCGTCAAACAGTCGGGCGGGCGCGGTCAATATGGCCATGTCTGGTTGAAAATCGAGCCCAACGAGCCAGGCAAGGGCTACGAATTCGTCGATGCCATCAAGGGCGGTACGGTGCCTCGCGAGTACATTCCGGCGGTCGACAAGGGCCTCCAGGATTCAGTCACCAGTGGCGTGCTCGCCGGATTTCCAGTGGTCGACATCAAGTTCACCCTGTTCGAAGGCTCCTACCACGACGTCGACTCGAACGAGAATGCCTTCCGTCAGGCCGCAGCCATTGCCTTCAAGGAAGGCATGCGGCGGGCGTCGCCGACCTTGCTGGAGCCGATGATGGCGGTCGATGTCGAGACGCCGGAGGACTACATGGGCAACGTGATGGGCGACTTATCGAGTCGGCGTGGCATGATTCAGGGGATGGAGGATCTGCCGGGCAACATCAAGGCGATCAAGGCAGAGGTGCCGCTGGCCGAGATGTTTGGTTACTCGACTACTCTTCGCTCACTGAGTCAGGGTCGCGCGACCTACTCAATGGAATTCAAGCACTATGCCGAGGCGCCAAAGAATGTCGCCGAAGCGGTCATCAACAAGAAATGACTGATTTGAGGATAAGGTAAATGGCCAAGGGAAAATTTGAGCGTACGAAGCCGCACGTCAA
>NZ_JDSS02000018.1:267735-292767 GCF_000584955.1 Candidatus Accumulibacter vicinus | reverse complement strand
GTTGGCCAGCGGCAGCTACCGTGCCGGCCCGGGCGAGTTCATCGGCGCCGGCTGGTCCTTGCAACTCGATCAACTGCGTTACCAGCAGTCGCACTGGCAGAGTGTCGGCGGTCTGCGCGCCTTGCCGGTAGGTGCGGTACTGGCCGAGTTCCCGGAATGGTCCGAGGCGCTGGCCGTACGGGGCAATGGTGAGCCGCTGCGCCTCAACGGCAAATGGGAGATCGGTGCTGACAATGCTGTCGGCAGTTCGCGAACGACCCTGCCGGTAGCGCGTATCCGGCTGTGGCGAGATCGCGGTGACCTGACGATTGGCAACTTGCCGCTGGGTCTCGAAGAGGGCACCTTGAGTCTGCTGGTCAGTGGCGGTCGTTGCCAAGGCCAGATCAAGCTGCGCGGCCAGCGGCTCGGCGAAATCGCCGTCGACTTCAGCGCTGCCAGTTCGCCCGATGCCTGGCTCGACCGGCAGGCGCCATGGCGTGGAGAACTGCGGCTGAATGCCCCGGATCTGGCCTGGGCCGGTCCGCTGGTTGGCGATGGCTGGCAACTCGGCGGTCGTCTGTCGGGCAGCATGCTGCTCGCCGGGACCCCGGCGCAGCCGCGCCTCAACGGCGAATGGCGTGGCGACGGGCTGGCTGTGCGCGCACTCGATCAGGGAGTGCGTCTGGAGCGCGGCAAGCTGCTGTTGCAATTGCGCAGTGAGGCCGAAACGGATGTTCGTCTGCTGCTCAAGGAGCTCTCATTCGAGAGTGAGTTGCAGCCGCTGCCGCGCGCCTTGCTGCTCGATTCCAGGATCGATGCCGGCAAGCTGCGCGCCGGACCTGGTCGCATCGAGGCCAGCGGCGAGCTGCGCGCAGGACATTCGGAGGGGGTTCTGAAACTGCGCGCGGAACGTCTGGGCGTGCTGCAGCGCCCGGATCAGTGGGTGCTCGTCTCCGGAGATGCAGAGCTGAAGCTCGGCGAGCGGGTGCTCGACGTCATCGGACGCTTGCAGCTCGACGCCGCTTACTGGGAGCTGGCCAGGAGCGGCACGCCGCAATTGTCGGATGACGTGCTGATCAAGCGTCCGGCTTCCGGTCAGGCGAAAGCTTCGGTGCCGGCGCGGCTGGTATCGCTGAACCTCGAAGCCGACCTCGGTCGCCACTTTCACTTCCGCGGCGCTGGCGTCGAAAGCCGTCTGGTGGGCGCCCTGAAGGTTCGCTCCGAAGGCAGCGGAGTGCCGCGCGCGATCGGTTCGATCCGTACCGAGGAGGGTCGTTTCGATGCTTATGGCCAGAAGCTCGATATCGAGCGCGGCATTCTCAACTTTCAGGGCCTGCTTGACAACCCTGGCCTCAATATCCGCGCCATGCGCAGCAATCTGCCGGTCGAGGCCGGCGTCGAAGTGACCGGAACAGCCAGGCGGCCAGTCGTGCGGCTGGTTTCCGACCCCGATGTGCCGGATGCCGAAAAACTGTCCTGGCTGGTCCTTGGACATGCCCCCGATCAACAGCGCGGGCAGGACACGTCGGTGTTGCTGGCCGCCGCGCAAACCATTCTCGGCGGTCAGGATGGCGGTCCGCTGAAGGCCGTGCAGCGGAGTCTGGGAATCGACGAGTTCGGCATCAGCAGAGGCCGGCTCGACGGATCAGGGCAGCGGCAGACCAGTCGGATTGCCAGTACGACCGGCTTTGGTACCAGTGACACCACCACCGGACAGATCGTCAGCATCGGCAAGCGCTTGTCGTCGAACATGCTGATCAGCTACGAGCAGTCACTCACCACGGCTGGCAGCATCGTCAAACTGACTGTCAACCTGAGCCGGAACTTCTCGTTCGCCGGCTACACCGGTTCCGCGACCGGACTGGACCTGCTCTGGAGTTACCGGTTCGGGCGCTGATGGAAAGGTTGCGTCAGCGACTCGCGAATCTCCCTTCTCCGACAATCAGGAGAAGGCCGGGGGTGAAGGTGCGAAATCGCGATTGACAGTGACTGCCCGGACTGGGCATACTGGCCAGGATATTTCTGAAGATTTCCCTTTCCCTTCCATTAACGGCAGCGCAGCACGTGGAATTCAAGATCACGGCAACGAAAGCGGCTAGCTGATGCAACAACGCATGCAAATTTCCGGTTTCATCCTCACGCTTGGCCTGAGCCTCGTTTCGGTGGACGCTCGCGCCAATATTTATGGCTATATTGACGAGCAGGGGGCAGCACATTTTGCCACCGAAAAGATTGATGCGCGTTATCAATTGTTCATGCGCGGCCAACAGTTCGATGCGGCTGACTCCACGGCGACTGGTCCGGCAAAGCCCGAACTGTTGCGCTATCTGTCGAAACATCCCAACCTGAAGAAATTCGAGCCATTGCTGAAAGTGGCCAGCAATGAATTTTCGATTGAGTTCGCCCTGCTCAAGGCCATCATGGCGGCCGAATCGGGTTTCAACCCCGGCGCGATTTCCCCCAGAGGTGCCATCGGTTTGATGCAGGTCATGCCGGCAACAGCCGAGCGCTATGGCTTGCAGGGCGACAAGAACAAGACCATCGAGCAGAAATTGGCCGACCCGGAAATCAATATTCGTTTGGGCGCGCGTTATCTGCGAGACCTTCACCGCATGTTCCCCAATCAGCAGGAATTGGTGCTTGCTTCCTATAATGCTGGCGAAGGCGCCGTGCAACAATACAGGAACAAGATTCCGCCTTACCCGGAAACACGCAACTACGTCCAGCTGGTTACCCAGATTTATCAACTGTATCAGGACAGACCCGCACCCAGAAAGGTCGAGGCGGCCGTATTTTCCGGTTCCGGGTACAACGCTAAACGAATCTACCTGACGATTCCGGGGCGTCGTAACCTGCTGGCATCGGCGGCAGCACATACGGAATGATCTGTTGTCCCACACCTTGCAAGGCATTCCTGAACATCTCGCGCCGTCACCCCGGTCGCAATGCTTGCAAGGGCTGGTGCGCAGCGACGCTGGCAATCGCCCGTGCAGAGCCGTCGGAAGAAAATTGGCGAGGACCTCGGATCAGCCAGCGCATGCACCGATCAGCAGGCCCCGCGGTAGACCAGGATGGGCGTCAAGGGCATCCCGCGCGGTCTCTCCGGCAGGTGTTTGGTGATGCGCCACAAAAATCCTGGTAGAGGTATAATCTTCTCTTGACAAAAAAATTTTTTGACAGATGTTTGGTTTGGCGTCAGAATTATGGGTTGTTAGTCGGAGGGATACCCAAGTGGCCAACGGGATCAGACTGTAAATCTGACGGCTCTGCCTTCGAAGGTTCGAATCCTTCTCCCTCCACAAGAGACGCCGCTGTCGGTGATGCTGTCAAATCGTTCTTCGAGCAATGCTTTTGCGGGTGTAGCTCAATGGTAGAGCTGAAGCCTTCCAAGCTTATGACGAGGGTTCGATTCCCTTCACCCGCTCCAGGTTGGCCGCAGAAATTTGCTTTAAGCTTCTCGAGCGATGCCCATGTAGCTCAGCGGTAGAGCACTCCCTTGGTAAGGGAGAGGTCGACAGTTCAATTCTGTCCATGGGCACCACCGTTTGGTGCTGTAGATTATTAACTTCTAATGTCTTGGGGACCGGTAAATGGCCAAGGGAAAATTTGAGCGTACGAAGCCGCACGTCAACGTGGGCACGATTGGGCACGTCGATCACGGGAAGACGACGCTGACGGCGGCGATCACGACGATTCTGGCGAAGAAATTTGGCGGTGTGGCCAAGGCCTACGACCAGATTGACGCGGCGCCCGAGGAAAAGGCGCGCGGGATCACGATCAACACGGCGCACGTCGAGTACGAGACGTCCAAGCGTCACTATGCGCACGTGGATTGCCCGGGGCACGCCGACTACATCAAGAACATGATTACCGGTGCGGCGCAGATGGACGGTGCGATTCTGGTGGTTTCGGCGGCGGATGGCCCGATGCCGCAGACGCGCGAGCACATTCTGCTGGCGCGGCAGGTGGGTGTGCCGTACGTGGTCGTTTATCTGAACAAGTGCGACATGGTGGACGACGCCGAGTTGCTTGAGCTGGTGGACATGGAAGTGCGCGAGCTGCTGTCCAAGTATGATTTTCCGGGTGACGACACGCCGATCGTTCAGGGTTCGGCGCTGAAGGCGCTGGAAGGCGATGCGGGTCCGCTGGGCGAGCAGTCGGTGATGGCGCTGGCGGATGCACTGGATGCCTACATTCCGACGCCGCAGCGGGCGATTGACAAGCCGTTTCTGCTGCCGATCGAAGATGTTTTCTCGATCTCCGGGCGGGGCACGGTGGTGACGGGTCGTGTTGAGCGGGGGGTCATCAAGGTGGGTGAAGAAGTCGAGATTGTCGGCATTCGGCCGACGGTCAAGACGATCTGCACCGGCGTTGAAATGTTCCGTAAATTGCTCGACCAGGGTCAGGCCGGCGACAACGTGGGCGTGCTGCTGCGAGGCACCAAGCGCGACGACGTTGAGCGCGGGCAGGTGTTGGCGAAGCCGGGTTCGATCAAGCCGCACACGCATTTCACCGGAGAGGTGTACTGCCTGTCGAAGGAAGAGGGGGGGCGCCATACGCCGTTCTTCAACAACTATCGCCCGCAGTTCTATTTCCGCACGACCGACGTGACGGGTGCCATCGCCATGCCGGAAGGGGTCGAGATGGTCATGCCGGGTGACAACGTGCAGATGACGGTCAAGCTGATTGCCCCGATTGCCATGGAAGAAGGTCTGCGCTTCGCGATCCGCGAAGGCGGTCGTACCGTCGGCGCCGGGGTGGTCGCGAAAATCATCGAGTAGTCGGGCACACACTTCAGGTGGAGCTGCTGTGGCTCCGCCGATCGCTCTTTGGAAAAAAAATGCATAGCCAGAAAATCCGTATCCGCCTGAAAGCCTTTGACTATCGCTTGATCGATCAGTCCGCCCAGGAAATTGTTGAAACCGCCAAGCGTACCGGCGCCGTCGTCCGCGGTCCGGTGCCGTTACCGACCCGCACCGAGCGTTTTGATATTCTGCGTTCGCCGCATGTTGACAAGACCTCGCGCGACCAGTTTGAAATCCGCACCCACCTGCGCTTGATGGATATCATCGACCCCACCGACAAGACAGTCGATGCCTTAATGAAGCTCGATCTTCCCGCTGGTGTTGACGTCGAAATTAAGTTGCAGTAAGCACCTACGAGCGGCTATAATCGCCGCCTTTCGTCGGGCAGTCACGTATAGTGGATGATGCCCGTTTTTTAGCAGCGCTCGCCGGCCAATCGTAGCCGGTCAGGGGAGAATAAACATGAGTCTAGGCCTTGTTGGGCGCAAGGTCGGCATGACGCGCATTTTTACCGAAGATGGTGTGAGTGTTCCGGTAACCGTGCTCGATGTGTCGAACAATCGCATCGCCCAAATCAAAACGCCGGAGAAAGACGGCTATTCGGTTGTGCAGGTGGCTTTCGGCAAGCGCCGCGCCTCGCGTGTGAATAAGCCCCTCGCCGGGCATCTTGCCAAAGCGGGTGTCGAGGCCGGGCACGTCTTGAAAGAGTTCCCCGTTGCCGCCGCCGACCTCGCTGCACTGCAGCCTGGTGACCAGATCAGCGTAAACATCTTCGCAGTCGGGCAAAAGGTTGATGTCACTGGTCAGACCATCGGCAAGGGCTTTTCGGGTGGAATCAAACGGCATCAATTCAGGTCTCAGGGTGCTGCTCACGGCAACTCGGTCTCGCATCAGGCGCTCGGTTCAACCGGGATGGCGCAGGATCCGGGTCGTGTTTTTCCGGGCAAGAAAATGGCGGGTCATCTGGGTGCTGTCAAACGTACTCAGCAAAACCTTGAGGTCGTTCGCGTTGATGCTGAACGCCAGTTGCTGTTGCTCAAGGGCGCGGTCCCCGGTTCCAAAGGGTCGGACGTGATCGTGCGTCCTGCAGTCAAGGCGGGGGCATAAATGGAACTCAAGTTGATCAACGAACAAGGCCTGGAAGCGAGTCGCCTTGAAGCTTCCGACACTCTGTTTGGCCGCGAATACAATGAAGCCCTGGTGCACCAGGTGTTGGTTGCTTACCAGGCAAATGGTCGGAGCGGCAACCGCGCCCAGAAAGGCCGGCAGGATGTCCGGCATACCACCAAGAAGCCGTGGCGCCAGAAAGGTACTGGTCGCGCCCGCGCTGGCATGTCTTCTTCACCGATCTGGCGAGGCGGTGGCCAAGTCTTCCCGAGCTCGCCGGACGAGAATTTTTCTCATAAGCTGAACCGCAAGATGTATCGCGCCGGGATGGCATCGATCCTCTCGCAGCTCGCTCGCGAGGATCGTCTGGCGGTGGTCGATAGGTTCACCATCGAAGCACCGAAAACGAAGATTTTTGCCTCCAAGATCAAAGGGATGGGCTACGATTCAGTGCTCCTGATCACGGATGATCTCGACGAAAACGTGTTCCTGGCAGCGCGCAATCTGCCGAACATTCTGGTTGTCGAGGTCCAGCAAGCAGACCCGGTATCGCTGGTCCAGTTCCGGAAAGTACTGATGACCAAAGGTGCACTCGCCAAGTTTGAGGAGATCCTGGGATGAATCAAGAACGTCTGATGCAAGTGTTGCTCGCTCCTCAGATCTCCGAAAAGGCCACCTTCGTTGCCGATAAACATGAGCAGGTGATCTTTCGTGTGGCATCCGATGCAACCAAGCCTGAGGTCAAGGGTGCCGTTGAGTTGCTGTTCAAGGTCTCGGTGAAGTCGGTACAGATCGCGAACGTCAAGGGCAAGCACAAGAAATTCGGCCGTAGGATGGGTCGCCGCAAGAACTGGAAAAAGGCCTACGTCTGCCTGCAGCCGGGCCAGGAGATTAATTTCGTCGATGGAGGAGGCGTCTGATGGCACTCGTCAAAGTCAAACCGACCTCGCCGGGACGCCGCGCCGTCATCCGGGTCGTAAACGCCGACCTGCACAAGGGCGAGCCTGTTGCCGCATTGCTCGAGCCACAATCAAAGAACGCTGGTCGCAATAACAACGGCCATGTCACGACACGGCACCAAGGCGGCGGGCATAAGCAGCACTATCGGCTGATTGATTTCAAGCGCAACAAGGACGGAGTTCCGGCCAAGGTCGAGCGCCTCGAGTACGATCCGAACCGGACCGCAAACATTGCCCTGCTTTGTTATGCTGATGGTGAGCGCCGCTACATCATCGCTCCGAAAGGCTTGGCCGTTGGCCAGCAGGTCTCGAGTGGTTCAGAAGCCCCGATCAAAACGGGCAATTCTTTGCCGATCCGTAATATTCCGGTTGGTACGACAATTCATTGCGTCGAAATGGTGCCGGGCAAGGGCGCGCAATTGGCACGATCCGCCGGCACCTCGGTACAGTTGTTGGCCCGTGAAGGTGTGCATGCGCAGATCCGCTTACGTTCCGGCGAGATTCGTCGAGTGCATGTCGAGTGCCGTGCAACCGTCGGCGAGGTGGGTAACGAAGAACATAGTCTACGTTCCATAGGCAAGGCCGGCGGCAACCGTTGGCGTGGTATTCGACCGACTGTCCGGGGTGTCGCGATGAATCCGATCGACCATCCGCACGGTGGCGGTGAAGGCAAGACAGCAGCAGGTATGCATCCGGTCAGTCCTTGGGGTACCAAGACCAAAGGTTATCGTACTCGTCGCAACAAGCGCACAACGTCGATGATCGTGCAGCGCCGCCAAAAACGCTAGAGGATAGATAACCATGGGACGTTCCGTTAAAAAGGGCCCGTTTGCTGATGCCCATCTGATTAAAAAAGTGAGCGTGGTGCGCGCGACAGGCGACAAGCGCCCGATCAAAACGTGGTCGCGCAGGTCCACCGTGCTGCCCGATTTCGTAGGCATCACCATTGCCGTTCATAACGGCAAGCAGCACGTGCCGGTGTACATCACCGAAAATATGGTTGGGCACAAGCTAGGCGAGTTTTCGCTGACCCGTACCTTCAAGGGCCACACCGCTGGCAAGAAGGCCAAGAAGTAAAGGAATGAATATGGAAACTCGTGCTGTTTTGCGTGGGGTTCGGCTGTCGACTCAGAAGGGTCGGCTGGTGGCCGATCAGATTCGCGGTTTACCGATCGATAAGGCGCTCAACATTCTGACATTCAGCCCAAAGAAAGGCGCCGCAATCATCAAGAAGGTGCTTGAGTCGGCTATCGCCAATGCCGAGCACAATGTCGGTGCCGATATTGACGAACTGAAGGTGAAGACTGTCTGTGTCGAAAAGGGCATGGTGCTCAAGCGCTTTACAGCGCGGGCCAAGGGGCGCGGCAACCGAATCGTCAAGCCGACCTGTCATGTGTTTCTGACCGTCGGCAACTGAGGAACAAGAATGGGACAAAAGATTCATCCTGCTGGTTTTCGTCTGGCTGTTACGCGTGATTGGTCGTCGCGGTGGTATGCCAACAGCAAGAACTTTGCCGGCATGCTCAACGAAGATGTTCGCGTTCGCGAATACTTGCGGAAAAAGCTGAAACATGCTTCGGTCGGGCGCATCCTTATCGAGCGTCCGGCTAAGAACGCACGTGTGACTGTATTTTCGGCTCGCCCAGGTGTGGTGATCGGCAAGAAGGGGGAAGAGATCGACCACTTGCGTGCGGCCCTGCAGAAGATCATGGGTGTCCCGGTGCATGTGAGTATCGAAGAAATCCGCAAGCCAGAACTGGATGCTCAGCTGATCGCCGACTCGATTACGCAGCAGCTTGAGAAGCGCATCATGTTCCGTCGAGCCATGAAACGGGCGATGCAGAATGCAATGCGGCTGGGCGCGCAGGGCATCAAGATCATGAGTTCCGGTCGCCTCAACGGAGTCGAAATTGCCCGGCGGGAATGGTATCGAGAAGGCCGCGTGCCGCTGCACACCTTGCGCGCTGATATTGACTACGCAACCTCGGAAGCGCTGACCACCTATGGCCTGATCGGCGTCAAGGTCTGGGTTTTCAAGGGCGAGATTCTCAATCGCCAGGAACCGACCGCTGTGTCTGCCGAACCGGCGCTTGATGATCGCCGGTCCCGCCGCTCCCCTCGTCTGGGTGAAGCGGCTGAGCGGCCGCGTACGGTAAGGACCAGACCCGACGGTCAGGAAGAGCTAGTGAAGGCCGAGGGCGCCGCTGCGGAAGCGAAGGCACCGGTGAAACGAGTAAGAAAGGCAGGAACCACAGATGCTGCAGCCAACTAGAAGAAAATACCGCAAAGAGCAGAAGGGCCGCAATACCGGCTTGGCGCTGCGTGGTGCCAAAGTAAGTTTTGGTGAGTACGGGCTTAAAGCGATTGGTCGCGGGCGGCTGACCGCTCGCCAGATTGAAGCGGCGCGGCGGGCCATGACTCGTCACATCAAGCGCGGTGGCCGGATATGGATCCGCATTTTCCCGGACAAACCGATATCAAAGAAACCTGCCGAAGTCCGGATGGGAAGCGGCAAGGGGAGTCCGGAGTACTACGTGGCCGAGATCAAGCCGGGCAAGGTTCTCTACGAGATGGATGGGGTTGCCGAAAGCCTGGCGCGTGAAGCGTTTGCGCTTGCTGCCGCGAAGCTGCCGATTCCAACGGTTTTCGTTACGCGTATGGTGGGTTGATCATGAAAGTCAGTGAACTCAGAGCAAAAACCGTCGACGAGTTGAACAAAGAATTGCTCGACTTGCTGAAAGCCCAGTTTGGCCTGCGCATGCAGCTTGCTACGCAGCAGTTGTCGAATAACAGTCAGATTGGCAAAGTGCGCCGCCAGATCGCGCGCGTGCGTACGCTTCTTCGTGAAAAGGCAGTTCAACAATGAGCGAGACCACCAGCAACACGCGTACCCTGGTCGGGCGCGTCGTCAGTGATCGAATGGAAAAGACCGTCACAGTGATCGTCGAACGTCGCGTCAAGCACGCCATGTATAACAAGATCATAATCCGTTCGAGCAAGTACCACGCACACAACGACAATAACCAGGCGAAAGTCGGCGATGTCGTTGAAATTCAAGAATCTCGTCCGCTTTCGAAGACCAAGACATGGATGGTCACGAAATTGCTGGAACGTGCCGTTGCGATTTAGGATTTGCTTTTGCTGGAAAATCCGCTATAATCCCTGGTTTTCTCGCGCTCGACGGCATGTTGAGCGTTCCTCCCCTCGCGGGTTCCAAGACTGACTGCTGCTACAGCGGGCCAAGTTGGAGTGACAGATGATTCAAGTGCAGAGTACTCTCGACGTGGCCGACAACACCGGCGCACGTTCGGTGATGTGTATCAAGGTGTTGGGCGGATCGAAGCGCCGCTATGCTGGTGTCGGCGACATTATCAAGGTCACTATCAAGGATGCGGCGCCGCGTGGGCGCGTCAAGAAGGGCGATGTCTATAGTGCCGTAGTGGTGCGTACCGCCAAGGGCGTTCGCCGCCCCGATGGGTCACTCGTCAGGTTTGACCACAATGCGGCTGTACTCCTGAATAACAAGATGGAGCCGATTGGCACGCGCATCTTTGGACCGGTGACACGCGAGTTGCGCGGTGACCGTTTCATGAAGATTGTGTCACTGGCGCCGGAAGTGCTGTAGGGAAGAAAGCGATGGAAAAGATTCGTAAGGGCGACGACGTCCTCGTCATTGCAGGTAAAGACAAGGGCAGGCGCGGAGCCGTGCTTCGCCGTACCGACGCCGAGCATGTTCTTGTCGAGGGTGTCAATCGCGCCAAGAAGCATGTCAAGCCGAATCCGGTCAAGGGTGTTGCCGGCGGTATTGTCGAAATGGAAATGCCGCTGCACATCTCGAATGTTGCGATCTACAACCCGGCGACCAGAAAAGCGGATCGTATCGGGTTCAAAACGCTTGAAGACAATACCAAGGTGCGTTTTTTCAAGTCGAATGGCGAAGTGTTGGGGGCCTAAGGAGTAGTCATGGCACGTTTGCTGGATTATTACAACACCACGGTGGTGGTCGAGTTGACCCGCAGGTTTGGGTACAAGTCAAGAATGGAAGTGCCGAGAATTACCAAGGTCACCCTGAACATGGGGGTGGGCGAAGCGGTCGCTGACAAGAAGGTTCTTGAGAACGCAATGAGCGACCTGGTCAAAATTGCCGGACAGAAGCCGGTGACCACCAAGGCCCGCAAGTCGATCGCCGGTTTCAAGATTCGTACGGGTTATCCGATCGGCTGCATGGTCACGCTTCGTGGTCCGCGCATGTTCGAGTTTATTGACCGCTTGGTGACTATTGCGCTGCCGCGGGTTCGCGACTTTCGCGGCATTTCCGGAAAAGGTTTCGATGGCCGTGGTAACTACAACATGGGCCTCAAGGAGCAAATCATCTTTCCTGAAATCGAGTACGACAGGATTGATGCGCTGCGAGGCATGAACATCAGTGTCACGACTACGGCCAAGACCGATGAAGAGGCGCGTGCCTTGCTTGGCGCGTTTAAATTTCCCTTCAGGAACTGAGACGAAATGGCGAAACTTGCTGTGATCAACCGTGGTGAAAAGCGGCGCAAGATGGTTGAGAAGTATGCCAAAAAGCGTGCCGAGCTGATGGCTGTCGTATCCGACCAGGGTCGTTCTGTGGAAGAGCGCTTCGAGGCTCGCTTGAAAGTGCAGGCGTTGCCACGCAATGCCAGTCCAGTCAGGCTCCGTAATCGCTGCTTGCTCACCGGTCGTCCGCGTGGCGTATTCCGGAAATTTGGTTTGGGTCGTGGCAAGCTGCGCGATTTCGTGATGCAAGGCGAGGTGCCGGGAATGATCAAGGCTAGCTGGTAGGCAGGAGATAACATAATGAGTATGAGTGATCCGATCAGCGACATGCTGACACGCATCCGAAATGCCCAGATGGCAAGCAAGGGCTCCGTCGCCATGCCGTCTTCCAAGGTAAAGATCGCCATTGCCCAGGTCTTGAAAGACGAGGGCTATGTTGAGGACTTTGCTGTAAATCCGAATGACGGTAAGCCGGTTCTTGAGATTGGTCTGAAATATTACGCCGGCCGGCCGGTGATCGAACGCATCGATCGTGTTTCGAGGCCGGGCCTTCGCATTTACCGAGGTGTCAGTGATATTCCGCAGGTCATGAATGGGCTGGGGGTGGCGATTGTGTCGACCCCCAAGGGCGTTATGACTGATCGTAAGGCGCGCGCTAGCCATGTTGGTGGCGAAGTGCTGTGCTTCGTCGCGTAAGGGTTAGCCATGTCCCGCGTTGCAAAGAAACCAATTGTTCTCCCGCCGGGTGTCACCGTCGATCTTTCGGAAAAATTCATCTCGGTCAAAGGTCCGCTAGGATCTCTCGATTTTGCCTCCCACCCGGCGGTGACCGTCGAACAGCAAGGCGACAGCCTGCTGTGCAAACCTGTCGCTGGGGTGGCGCAATCGGATGCGCTGTCCGGAACCATGCGTGCCGTGGTTGCCAATATGGTCACCGGAGTCAGCCAGGGGTTTGAGCGTAAGCTCAACCTGGTTGGCGTTGGCTATCGCGCTCAGGTGCAAGGCGATACGCTCAACCTGAGCCTCGGGTTTTCGCATCCCGTTGTTTACCAGTTACCAAACGGCATCAGTGCCACGGTGCCGACGCAGACCGAGATTGTGATCAAGGGAGTTGACCGGCAACTTGTTGGCCAGGTCGCGGCAGAGGTTCGCGCCTATCGCAAGCCGGAGCCCTACAAGGGCAAGGGCGTGCGTTATGCGGACGAAGTGGTCGTGATCAAGGAAACGAAGAAGAAAAAGTAAGGGTGCTCAGATGATTGACAAAAAACAGGCGCGTTTGCGCAGATCTCGCCAGACCCGTGCCAAGATTGCCGAACTCAAAGCAGTACGTTTGTCGGTTCACCGCAGCAACTGCCATATCTATGCACAGGTGATTTCTGTTTGCGGGACGCGGGTTCTGGCAGCGGCATCGTCGCTGGAGCCGGAAGTGCGCAAGAGTCTGCCCAACGGGGGGGACATCAGTGCGGCAAAAACGATCGGTCAATTGATCGCTGAACGCGCAAAACAAGTCGGAATTGACCAGGTGGCGTTTGATCGTTCCGGTTTCCGGTACCACGGGCGGATCAAGGCGCTGGCAGATGCGGCGCGTGAAGCCGGTCTCAAGTTCTGATCGCACGGCAAAGAATTGGAGTAATCAATGGCCAAACCGCAAAGCAGGAAACCTCAGCATGCCGAAAAGCCTGACGACGGCATGCGTGAGAAGATGATCTCGATCAACCGCGTGACCAAGGTGGTGAAAGGCGGTCGCATCCTCGGTTTTGCCGCACTTACCGTGGTGGGTGACGGTGACGGTCGGGTGGGAATGGGCAAGGGGAAGTCGCGAGAAGTTCCGGTGGCAGTCCAGAAGGCCATGGAAGAGGCGCGCCGGAATCTGATCAAGGTCAGTCTCCGGAGTGGGACCTTGCAGCACACGGTCGTTGGTCATCATGGGGCGTCGAGAGTGATGATGCAACCGGCACCCGAGGGTACCGGGATCATTGCCGGCGGCGCCATGCGGGCGGTTTTCGACGTGATTGGCATGACCAATGTGGTCGCTAAGGCGCACGGGTCGACCAATCCTTACAATATTGTCCGGGCGACAATCAATGGTTTGCAGGCGATGACCACGCCGGCCGAGGTTGCCGCCAAACGAGGCAAGACCGTTGCCGAAATCCTGGAGTGAGCCATGTCTGAGAAGAAAGTGAAAGTGACGCTTGTCAGGAGCCTGATCGGTACCAAGGAATCGCATCGCGCAACGGTACGCGGTTTGGGGCTTCGGCGTTTGAATAGTACTTCGCTCCTTGAAGATACGCCGGCGGTCCGCGGGATGATCAACAAGGTTTCGTACCTCCTGAAGTGCGAGGGCTGAGATGGAACTGAATACTGTTCAACCCGCCAAGGGGGCACGAACCGATAGAAAGCGTGTCGGCCGGGGTATCGGCTCGGGTTTTGGCAAGACTTGTGGCCGAGGCCACAAGGGTCAGAAATCGCGTGCCGGCGGCTTCCAGAAAGTGGGCTTTGAAGGCGGACAGATGCCGCTGCAGCGCCGTCTGCCCAAACGTGGGTTCAAGTCGATGACCAATGCCCGGAATGCCGAGGTCCGTTTGTCGGAAATTGCGCGTTTGCCGGTCGATGAAATCGATTTGGCAACGTTGATACAGGCCAATCTGGTCTCGCAACATGCGCTGTCGGCGAAGGTGGTCCTCTCCGGCGAAATCAACCGTAAGCTTACCCTCAAGGGTGTAGGGGCAACCGCTGGCGCTCGTGCAGCGATCGAAGCTGCCGGCGGCAGCGTTTCGGAATAAGGGGTGGCCTTTTTTGGTAACTAGTTCCAACACGGTCAGCAAGGGGGGAAAGTTCGGCGATCTGAAACGTCGGCTGTGGTTCCTGCTTGGTGCCTTGGTCGTGTATCGGATCGGCGCGCATATCCCGGTTCCGGGCATTGACGCCCAGACCTTGAGCATGCTGTTCAACAATCAGCAGGGTGGCATTCTGGGAATGTTCAACATGTTCTCGGGCGGAGCACTTTCCCGTTTTACGATCTTTGCACTCGGGATCATGCCGTATATTTCCGCATCGATCATCATGCAATTGATGACTCATGCCAGCCCGCAACTCGAGGCGCTGAAAAAGGAAGGTGAAGCCGGGCGTCGCAAGATCACGCAGTACACGCGCTACGGAACGGTTTTTCTCGCCTTGTTCCAGGGAATTGGTATTGCTATTGCGGTCGAATCACAACCTGGATTGGTGATTGAACCGGGCATGCTGTTTCGCTTCGTGACGGTAACCACACTGGTTACCGGTACAATGTTTCTGATGTGGTTGGGGGAGCAGGTGACCGAACGCGGGCTCGGGAATGGGATCTCGATCATCATCTTCGCGGGGATCGCAGCCGGATTGCCAAATGCGATAGGCGGCCTCCTTGAGTTGGTCCGCACCGGTGCCATGCATCCTCTGACGGCAATCGTGATTTGCATACTGGTCGTTCTGGTAACCGCGTTTGTCGTTTTCGTTGAACGGGGACAGCGCAAGATCCTGGTCAACTACGCGAAACGTCAGGTGGGTAACAAGATTTATGGTGGACAGAGTTCGCACCTGCCGTTGAAACTGAACATGGCTGGTGTGATCCCGCCGATCTTTGCTTCGTCGATCATCCTATTTCCGGCAACGATCGCCGGCTGGTTTGGCTCTGGAGAGTCGGTGCGTTGGCTGAAGGACATTGCGGATGCGCTATCTCCGGGGCAACCGATTTATGTGATGTTGTATGCTGCGGCGATCATCTTTTTTTGCTTTTTCTATACGGCGCTAGTGTTCAATTCCAAGGAAACTGCCGACAACCTGAAGAGAAGCGGAGCATTCGTTCCCGGGATTCGGCCGGGTGATCAGACCGCACGCTACATCGACAAGATCCTGATGCGACTGACCTTGGTGGGTGCGGGCTATATCACCATCGTCTGCCTGTTACCAGAGTTTCTGATCCTGAAATGGAACGTGCCGTTCTACTTTGGCGGTACCTCCCTCCTGATCATTGTCGTCGTCACCATGGATTTCATGACCCAGGTGCAGGCGTATGCCATGTCGCACCAGTACGAGAGCCTGTTGAAAAAGGCTAACTTCAAAGGCTCACCGGCGAAATAGAATGGCCAAGGAAGACTTGATTGAAATGCAGGGAGAGGTTATCGAGAACCTTCCCAATGCCACTTTCAGGGTGAAGCTCGAAAACGGCCATGTCGTGCTGGGTTTCATTTCAGGGAAGATGCGCATGCACTACATTCGCATCCTGCCAGGCGACAGGGTGACCGTACAGTTGACACCATATGATCTGAGTCGTGCACGCATCGTTTTCCGCGCCAAGTAAATGGTATGGTTTTTAGAAGAATCTACGATCTACGCAACAACCCGACGAAAGGCAGGCTGCGCCTCAGGCCGGGAAATCAGGAGTGAATCATGAAAGTGCTGGCATCTGTGAAACGCATCTGCCGCAAGTGCAAGATTATTCGGCGCCATGGCATTGTGCGTGTGATCTGTACGGATCGACGTCACAAGCAGCGTCAGGGTTAATCGCTGCAACCCACCATGGTGAGTTGTCAGTCGGTTGAAGGCATAAACATTAAGTTTCGATTATTTGGGGTGAATCGATGGCACGCATCGCAGGTGTAAACCTCCCGAACCACCAGCATGCCGAGATCGCATTAACTGCCATCTACGGTATCGGACGTCCGCGCGCGCAGAAAATCTGTGATGCTGCTGGAGTTCTACGTTCAACGAAAATGAAGGACCTGACTGAGGCTGAGCTGGAGCGTTTGCGCGACCAGATCGGAAAATTCAGTGTCGAGGGTGACCTGCGTCGCGAAGTCACGATGAGCATCAAGCGCTTGATGGACTTGGGCTGCTATCGCGGCCTTCGTCACCGCAAGGGCTTGCCGTCGCGTGGCCAGCGGACGCGAACCAATGCGCGTACTCGCAAGGGCCCGCGGAAGCCGATCGCCGGCAAGAAATGATTAGGAACTAGGACCAGACCATGGCCAAGACTGCTGCAAAAGTTCGTAAAAAAGTCAAGATCAGAAAGAATGTCGCTGAAGGAGTGGCTCATATCCACGCTTCGTTCAACAATACGATCATCACCATCACCGACCGCCAGGGTAACGCGCTGTCTTGGGCAACTTCGGGTGGCGCCGGCTTCAAGGGTTCACGCAAGAGTACACCTTTTGCTGCACAGGTTGCCGCTGAAGCTGCCGGTCGGGTTGCCGTTGAGTGTGGCGTCAAGAACCTCGAAGTCCGCATCAAGGGTCCTGGCCCCGGGCGGGAATCGTCGGTGCGTGCGCTTAATGCGCTCGGGATGAAGATCACTGCGATTACCGATGTCACGCCGATCCCGCATAACGGATGTCGGCCACCCAAGAAGCGTCGGATTTAAGGAGGAAAATAGTGGCTCGCAATCTCGATCCGAAGTGCCGCCAGTGCCGCCGTGAAGGCGAAAAGTTGTTCCTTAAGGGAGAAAAGTGCTTCACCGACAAGTGCGCGATCGAACGTCGTTCGTATGCACCCGGTCAGCATGGCCAGAAGTCCGGGCAGCGCTTGTCCGACTACGGTGTTCACCTGCGGGAAAAGCAGAAGATTCGGCGTATCTATGGCGTTCTTGAAGGGCAGTTTCGCAAGGTTTACAAAGAGGCTGACCGTCGCAGGGGTGTGACCGGTGAAGTGCTGCTGCAATTGCTGGAGGCTCGTCTCGATAGCGTTTGCTACCGCATGGGCTTCGCGGCGTCGCGCGCGGAGTCACGCCAGGTGGTTAGACACAATGGCGTTCTCGTTAACGGTCAGCGTGTAAACATTCCGTCATACCAGGTTCGTCCAGGTGATGTCATTGAAGTCTGCGAGAAGACGAAAGCACACCTTCGCGTCAAGGCAGCTCTGGCCGCTGCCGAAACTCGGGGTTTCCCCGAGTGGGTTGAAGTGGATGCCAAGGCTGCAAAGGGCACCTATAAGGCGCACCCGGAGCGTAGTGAACTGCCGCCGACGATCAACGAGAGTCTCGTCATCGAACTCTACTCGAAGTAGTAGCAGCGAGGCTTGACCGAATCAGGCAAAGGGACAGTACATGCAAAGCAGTGGACTATTTAAACCGCGCATCATCGATGTGCAGAGCTTGTCGCCGGTGCATGCACGAGTGGTCATGGAGCCGTTTGAACGCGGTTACGGGCACACTTTGGGCAATGCGCTACGCCGGATTCTGCTGTCATCAATGCCTGGCTATGCACCGACCGAGGTCAGCATCGAAGGCGTATTGCATGAATACTCGACAATTGATGGTGTTCAGGAGGATGTGGTGGATATCCTCTTGAACCTCAAGGGGGTCGTCTTCAAGCTGCACAATCGGGAAGAGGTCATCCTGCAACTTCGCAAGGAAGGCAAGGGGGTTGTTCGGGCTGCTGACATCAATGTCTCTCACGATGTCGAGATCATCAATCCCGAGCATGTCATCGCCCACCTCTCTGCTGGCGGTAAGCTGGCAATGGAAATGAAAATCGAGCGGTCGCGGGGTTATGTGGCGGGCAACCTGCGTGAGATTGGTGGTGATGGCAGCAAGAATATCGGCAAGCTGGTCCTCGACGCATCATTTAGTCCGGTGCGCCGGGTCAGCTACGCGGTCGAGAGCGCGCGGGTCGAACAGCGAACCGATCTGGACAAGCTGATCATGGACATCGAGACCAACGGTGCCATTGATCCGGAGGAAGCCATTCGGACAGCCGCGCGCATCCTGATGGAGCAGCTTTCGGTATTCGCCGACCTCGCCGGGACGGCGTTGCCCATTGAGTATCAGAAGACGGTGCAGGTTGATCCGCTGCTGCTGCGTCCGGTGGATGACTTGGAGCTGACGGTTCGTTCGGCCAACTGTCTGAAGGCGGAAAACATCTATTACATTGGTGATCTGATCCAGCGCACCGAGAATGAGTTGCTCAAGACGCCCAATCTGGGCCGCAAGTCGCTGAATGAAATCAAGGAAGTGCTGGCCGCACGCGGTCTGACACTGGGCATGAAGCTTGAGAACTGGCCTCCCGCCGGCCTCGAGAAGTGAGCAGCCGGACAAGAACAGGAAGGAATTGATATGCGTCACCGTTTGGGTCTCCGTAAACTGAATCGTACCAGCGCCCATCGTCTGGCGATGTTGCGTAACATGACCGTTTCCTTGCTTCGTGAAGAAGCCATCAAGACCACCTTGCCGAAAGCCAAGGAACTTCGGCGCGTCATTGAGCCGATCATTACCCTTGGCAAGAAGCCGAATCTCGCCAACCGTCGCTTGGCCTTTGACCGGCTGCGCGATCGGGAGATGGTGGTCAAGGTGTTCGACGAACTTGGACCGCGTTATGCAACCCGCAACGGTGGCTATCTGCGGATTCTGAAGTGTGGTTTCCGAGACGGCGACAATGCGCCGATGGCGTTTGTCGAGTTGATGGATCGGCCGGAAGGCAGTGCTGTCACCGAATAGGCGCCAGCCGCGGACGGTAGGTACATGAGCAAGAGCCAGGCTGGGCCTGGCTTTTTTTCGCTGGCAGCTAATTAACGGCGTATTGCGGGCGATTCGGTTGCGACGGCTTCACCGGACTCCTCCAGCTGTTGCAAGGCCCACATTTGCGCGTACAGGCCGCCAGCGTCGAGCAGTTTGAGGTGTGAGCCGCGTTCGACGATACGACCGGCATCCATCACCAGGATCTCGTCGGCATTCATGATCGTCGATAGGCGATGGGCGATCACCAGCGTCGTGCGGTTGCGCGCCGCGTTGTCGAGACTCGACTGGATGGCTTTTTCGGTTTTCGAGTCGAGTGCCGAAGTCGCTTCATCGAAGATCAGCACCTGCGGGTTCTTGAGCAGCGCCCGAGCGATGGCAACACGCTGTTTTTCTCCTCCCGAGAGTTTTAGTCCGCGTTCGCCCACACGCGTTTCGTAGCCATCGGGGAGCAATTCGATGAACCCCGCGAGCTGTGCCGCGGTAGCTGCGGCAAGCACCTGTTCGCGGCTAGCTTCAGGCCGGCCGTACTGAATGTTGTAGTAAATCGTGTCATTGAACAACACGGTATCCTGCGGCACAATGCCGATGACTGCACGCAGGCTTGCCTGGGTGAGCTGGCGCAGATCGTACCCGTTGATTCGGACATGACCGCTGCTGATGTCGTAGAAGCGGTAGAGCAGTCGTGCCAGGGTCGATTTTCCGGAGCCGGACTCGCCGACCACAGCGAGGGTGCGCCCGGCCGGAATCACAAAATCAACGCCGTACAGAATCTGTCGGTTGGTTTCGTAGAAAAAGTCCACATTGGAAAAGCGGACCTCCATCGGACCAGTAGCCGGCAGGGCCATGGCGTCCGACGCATCGGCGATGTCCCGGTGCACTGCGAGCAGGCCGAACATGCGCTCGATGTCCGCCAGTGACTGGCGAATTTCGCGGTACACCACGCCGAGGAAGTTCAGTGGCATGTAGAGTTGGATCAGGAAGGCGTTGACCAGTACCAGATCGCCGAGGGTCATCGAGCCCGCGACCACACCACTGGCTGCGCGCCACATCATCGCCGTGACCCCCAAAGCAATGATGATCTGTTGGCCGAGGTTCAGCCAGGACAGGGAGACTTGGCTTCTGGTCGCTGCGTCTTCCCACAGGTGCATCTGCTGATCGTAACGGCGGGCCTCATACTCCTCATTGTTGAAGTACTTGACCGTTTCGTAGTTGAGCAGGCTGTCGATGGCGCGAGTATTTGCTGCCGAGTCCATCTCGTTGAGTTTTCGGCGAATGGCGATCCGCCAGTTGCTGACCTTGACCGTGAATACCACATAGGCCGACAGCGAAGCCAGGGTGATCAGGACAAAGGCACTGTCGTACCTGACCAAGAGGATGACCAGGACGAGTGTGATTTCGACCAGGGTCGGCAGAATCGAATAGAGTGTGTAGCTGATCAGACTCGAGATCGATCGGCTGCCGCGCTCGATATCGCGTGAAACGCCACCGGTCTGCCTTTGCAGATGAAAGCGCAGAGAGAGCTCGTGCAGGTGTCGGAAGACCTCCAGCGCGATCCGGCGTACGGCGCGTTGCGTGACACGGGCAAAGAGAATCTCGCGCAACTCCGTGAACAGCGAGGTCGAAAAACGCAGCGTTCCGTAGAGCAGAAGCAGCAGAGTGGGCAAGGCGAGTGCCTGTTGCGTGCTGCTCAGCCCGTCGATCATCTCCTTGAAAACTAGCGGCACGCAGACGTTGGCCAGTTTTGCACTGAACAAACACGAGAGGGCAAGGAAGACTCGCCATTTGTATTGCCAAAGATAGGGCAGCAACTTGTGGAGGGTCAACCAGAGATGACTGTCGGCGGCCGCGGATTGCTCGGCTACAGGGTAGTGGGAGGCGGCTCGGCGCATGGCTTTGGCGTATCGATCGGGTGACTGATCACTGGAGTATGCCCTGTTGTCGAGTGAGGTCTCAAGGTTCGATGGAGAAAGCGGCAAAAAACGGCAAAAAAAAACTTGCATTCGGGAGGCGATGGCCCTAACATCAAAACGAACGTTTGAACGATGTGTGGTTGTCAGTCATTCGAAGCGCACACTTCAGCATTTCATGGGTCAGCGAGCGATTCTATGTCCGATCAAAAAAACACAAGCGATACTCGTGAGCGCATCCTGGACATCGCCGAACGCCTGTTCATGGACAACGGCTACGAAGCGACGTCGATGCGGGCCATCACCAGCGCCGCGGAAGTCAACCTGGCGGCGGTGAACTACCATTTCGGTTCGAAAGAGGCATTGTTGTGTGAGGTCTTCCGGCGTCGGCTGACCTGGCTGAACCACCAGCGCCTGCAGGCCCTCGACAAGCTTGAAGCGCAGGCTGCCGGCGCACCGCTCAAACCGTCGCAGATACTTGAAGCGTTTTTCGGTACCCTGTTGCGGATGGGGGAGGACCCGTCACTCGGTGGCATGACCTTTCTGCGTCTGCTCGGGCGAACCCTGACCGAGCCGGCCGAGTTCATTCGCACCTTTTTTGCCGGTGAGTATGCGCAAGTGATTGATCGCTACAAGCGGGCCCTATTTCGTGCCTTGCCGGACGTTCCAAAAGCGGAGATTGTCTGGCGCCTGCATTTCATGCTGGGCGCCATGTCTTACGCAATTGCCGGAACCGACGTGCTGCAGGTCGTCACCGGCTGCGAAGTGGGAGATCTCGCAGGTGAAGGCGGTTGTGACGACCCGGCCGATACGGTGCTGGCCAGACGCTTGGCAGAACGGCTGATGCCATTCCTGCTCGGTGGCCTGCGGGCACCCTTGCCCCAGTTTAAACAACAAGAACCGTCTTCAAAGACGGTCTGATATTCCAGGGACAAGCGCCAAGCGCAAGGTCCAATATACAACCACCCAGGACCAGCAATAGGAGAAGCAGCAATGATCACAACGGTCGTCTCGATCATCGCCGGTATCATACTGGTGAGTCTGGTCGTGCTATTCGGTGTTCGCCCCTTGCGGCGAGCACTGATCAGCCGGCCAATTTTCAATACCTACAAACGGATTCTGCCACAGATGTCGGATACCGAGCGCGTCGCGCTCGAGGCCGGAACGGTGTGGTGGGACGGCGAACTGTTCCGCGGTAATCCCGACTGGAACAAACTGCTCGCCTATCCGGTGCCGAAACTCAAGCCCGAAGAGCAGTCCTTCATGGACAACGAGGTCGAGCAGGCCTGTGCGTTGGTGGATGACTGGCAGGTAACGAACGAATTATACGATCTGCCCCCACAGGCATGGCAGTTCATCAAGGATAAGGGCTTCCTCGGGATGATCATCCCGAGGAAGTATGGCGGTCTCGAATTCTCGGCCTATGCTCACTCGCAGATCGTCACCAAACTGTCGACGCGTTGTTCGGCGTTGTCGGTGTCGGTGATGGTGCCCAACTCGCTCGGTCCTGCCGAACTGTTGCTGCACTACGGAACCGAAGCACAGAAGAACCACTACCTGCCACGATTGGCCAAGGGGATCGAGATTCCTGCCTTCGCACTGACCAGCCCCTGGGCCGGTTCAGACGCCGGCTCGATCCCCGACGTCGGCATTGTCTGCAAGGGCATGTGGCAGGGCAGGGAAGTGCTCGGCATGCGGGTGACTTGGGACAAGCGTTATATCACCCTCGGTCCGGTATGCACCATCCTCGGCCTGGCTTTCCATCTCTACGATCCGGATGGCCTGCTTGGCAGCAGGAAGCATCTCGGCATCACCTGCGCGCTGGTGCCGCGCGACACTCCGGGCGCAGAAATCGGTCGTCGCCACTTCCCGCTCAACGCCATGTTCATGAATGGCCCGACGCGCGGCAAGGACGTCTTCATGCCGCTCGACTACGTGATCGGTGGTCCGGCGATGGTGGGCCAAGGCTGGAGGATGCTGATGGAGTGTCTGGCGGCTGGCCGTTCGATTTCGCTGCCGTCGTCAAACGCCGGCATGGCGCAACTGACGGCTCGAACGGTTGGTGCCTACGCGCGCGTTCGCAGTCAGTTCAAAATGGCGATCGGGCGCTTCGAAGGCGTTGAAGAGCCGCTGACGCGCATCGGTGCCTACACCTATATGATGAATGCCGTGCGCACGATGACGGCGGGTGCCATCGACCTCGGCGAGAAGCCATCGGTAGTCTCGGCAATTGCCAAATACCATGTCACCGAGCGCGCCCGCCAGGTCGTCAATGACGGCATGGATATCGTCGGCGGCAAGGGAATCTGTCTCGGACCATCGAACTTCATTGGCCGTGCCTATCAGCAGCTGCCGATCGGGATTACCGTCGAAGGGGCGAACATCCTGACGCGCAGCATGATCCTGTTTGGCCAGGGAGCCATTCGCTGTCATCCGTATGTCCTCAAGGAGATGAAATCGGCTTTCAACCCGGATGCGGAACAGGGTCTGCGCGATTTCGACAAGGCCTTTTTCGGTCACCTCGTGTTCACCATCGGACATGCTTTCGGGGCGTTGAGGAAGGGCCTGACCGGATCGCATTTCGTCTCCGTGCCAGCCAATGTCGCTCCAGAAACCCGGCGCTACTACCAACAGCTGACGCGTTTTGCTTCGGCTTTCGCCTTCCTTGCCGACATTTCGATGCTGGTTCTGGGCGGTGAATTGAAGCGCCGGGAAAAGCTCTCGGCACGGCTCGGCGACATCCTGTCGATGCTGTATCTGTGCTCGGCAACGCTCAAGCGCTATGAGTCGGAAGGGCGTCAGCAGGCCGATGCACCGCTGATGCACTGGGCGATGTGGGATGCGATGTACAAGGCGCAGATGGCGTTCGACGGGGTGATTGCCAATTTCCCGGTGCGCTGGATCGCGCGTATGCTCTACCGTCTCGTCTTCCCCCTCGGTCACCCATACGACGTGCCCTCGGACCGGATTGGTCATCAGGTGGCAAAGTTGCTGATCGAACCATCGGCCGCACGCGACCGCCTGACCGCCGAATCCTATCTGCCCAAGGTCGAAAGCGAAGCCGTCGGCGCACTCGAACTGGCGTTGGCGGCAACCATTGCCGCCGAACCGATCGAAGCCAAGATTCGCGCTGCTGAAAAGAGTGGCGTACTGACCGACAATCCTGATGCCAACGTCCGCGACCTGGCGCATGCGGCTTTTGCCGCAGGCATCGTTACCGCGGCAGACTACGCCGTGCTCAAGAGGCGTAACGAACTGCGCGACATCGTCATTCGTGTCGACGATTTTCCGCATGACCTCGGGCATGTGCGGCAACAGCCGCTGCTGCACAAAGCCGCCTAGACCGCCGGTCAAAGAGCCCTGGAAGGTGCGGAGCAGTTGTTTCGTGCCTTCTGTATTTGGCAGAAGGAGAACCCGTGGGATTCCAGCCCGTGTATGTCGTCGATGGCGCGAGAACGCCTTTTCTCAAAGGGCGCAATGCGCCCGGGCCGTTTGCGGCGAGCGATCTGGCAGTGCAGGCCGGACGCGCACTGCTGATCCGCCAGCCGTTTTTGCCGAGCGACCTTGATGAGGTCATTCTTGGTTGTGTCAGTCCGTCGCCCGATGAAGTCAACATCGGCCGTCTCGTCGCTCTGCGTCTGGGTTGCGGCCATCAGGTACCGGCCTGGACAGTGATGCGCAACTGCGCCAGCGGCATGCAGGCGATCGACTCGGCGATGGTCAACATTCAGAATGGACGTTCGCATCTGGTGCTTGCCGGTGGCGTCGACGCGCTGTCGCATGCGCCGCTGTTGTACAACGAAACGATGGTGCGCTGGTTTGCACAGATGATGCAGGCTCGGACGCTCACGCAGAAGATCGGCATGTTTACCCGGCTACGTTTGTCGCAGGCGCTGTCACCGGTAATCGGCCTGTTGAAAGGTCTGACCGACCCGGTGGTTGGTCTGCTGATGGGGCAGACCGCCGAAAACCTTGCCTGGCGCTTCGGTATTTCACGCCAGCAGATGGACGAATACAGCGTTCGCAGCCACCAGCGTGCTGCCGCCGCGCGCACCTCCGGACACCTTGGCGAGATCGTTCCGCTGGTTGACGGCAAGGGCAAGGTCTATAGCGATGATGACGGGGTGCGTGCCGATTCGAGCATGGCTGGACTCGCCAAGCTCAAGCCGTTTTTTGACCGCAAGTATGGCCGCGTGACTCCGGGTAACAGCTCGCAAATCACCGACGGGGCCGCGTGGCTGCTCCTGGCATCGGCGGCC
>NZ_JDSS02000018.1:233459-267368 GCF_000584955.1 Candidatus Accumulibacter vicinus | reverse complement strand
GGCACGATCACCGACAGTCAGTGGGCCGGCCTCGATCCGGCGCAGATGGGCCTCGGTCCGGTGCATGCCGCGACGCCGATCCTGCAGCGCCATCAGCTCGGGCTAGCAGACATCGACCTCTGGGAAATCAATGAGGCTTTTGCTGCGCAGGTGCTTGGCTGCCTCGCCGCCTGGGAGTCGGACGACTATTGCCGCGAGCAGCTCGGCCTGCCGGGCGCGCTCGGTAAGATCGCGCCGGAGCGTCTCAATATTGACGGCAGTGCTATCGCAGTCGGTCACCCGGTCGGCGCTTCCGGCGTTCGCATCGTCCTGCACCTGCTGCAGGTTCTGCGTATTGCCCGGGCGAGGCGTGGTATCGCCGCAATCTGTATCGGTGGTGGCCAGGGTGGGGCGATGCTGCTCGAATCGGTCGATCGGGAACAGGCAAGACGAGGAAATGCATGAACATCAATAGCTTTCAGAACTGGCGGGTCGAGGTCGACGCGGCAGGCATCGCCTGGGCGACGCTCGACCGTGCCGGCGAGTCGACCAATGCGCTCTCGAGTACCGTCATGAACGAACTGGCGCGGCTTCTCGACCAGTTTGAGCACAGCTCGCCGAAAGGGCTGATCTTTCGGTCGGGGAAAGAGGCTGGCTTCATCGCCGGCGCCGACATCCAGGAGTTCACTCAGCTCGATACCCCCGAGAAGGGAATCGAATTGGTGGCGCGTGGCTGGCATCTCTTCAACCGTCTGGCCACCGTTTCGTATCCGACGCTGGCGCTGGTACGCGGCCACTGCCTTGGCGGCGGGCTCGAACTGGCGCTGGCATGTCGTTATCTGCTGGCGGTCGACGAGCCCTCAACCCGAATGGGCCTGCCGGAAGTCATGCTCGGTATCGTTCCCGGCTGGGGCGGCATGTTGCGCCTGCCGGAAAGAATTGGCCCGCAGGCAGCGCTCGACATGATGCTGACCGGCAAGACGATCGATGCCGTCAAGGCAAAACGCCTCGGGCTGGCCGATGACTGCGTACCGGCGCGCGTCATGGACAGCGCCGCAGCATTACTGGTGCTCTCTGAGCAGCGACGCCGCCGTCTGCCTCTGCTGCAGCGCCTGCTCAACGGTCCGTTGCAGGGCCTGGTGGCGCGTGGTGCGAGAAGACAGGTCGGCAGGCGCGCGCGCCGCGAGCATTATCCGGCGCCTTACGCGATCATCGATATCTGGGCCAGACACCAGGGTAATGCGCTAGCCGCACCGGCGCTGATCAACCGCATTGTCCGTTCGCCGACGGCACGCAATCTGGTGCGCGTTTTCTTCCTGCAGGAGCGCCTGAAAAACTTCGGCAAGGCCGGCAGTTTTACGGTCAGGCGCTTGCATGTCGTTGGTGCCGGTGTGATGGGCGGCGACATCGCGGCCTGGTGCGCGCTGCGCGGGCTGACTGTCACCCTGCAGGACCAGGGGATGGAGCGCATCGTCCCGGCCTTGCAACGCGCCTATGCGGCATGGAGCCAGCGCATCCGGGACAAGCGCGAACTGCGCAACGTCATGGACCGGCTGATTCCCGACCCGGAAGGTCACGGCGCACGCCAGGCGGACGTGGTGATTGAGGCAATTTTTGAAGACCTCGATGCCAAGCGCGCTTTGCTCGTGAAGCTCGAAGCGGTGATCAAGACCGACGCGGTGCTGGCGACGAACACCTCCAGCCTGCGCATCGAGGACTTGTCCAAGGTCCTGGCCAGACCGCAACGTCTGATCGGTCTTCACTTCTTCAACCCGGTCGCGAAGATGCCACTGATCGAAGTTGTCGCCGCTGCAGGTACCGATCCTGAAATGCTGCAACGCGGAACCGCTTTCGTCAAACAGATCGACCGCCTGCCGTTACCGGTCAGGAGCGCGCCGGGCTTTCTGGTCAACGCCGTTCTCGGACCCTACATGCTCGAAGCGATGCGCGCTGTCGATGAAGGTTTTTCGGCGGAAACGGTGGACGAAGCAATGCTCGCTTTTGGCATGCCGATGGGCCCGATCGAACTCGCCGACATGGTCGGACTCGACGTCGCCATGGCTGCTGGCAAGGGCCTCGCAGGGTCCGCTTCCGGGCCCCCGAAGTGCCTGCTGGAACGTTTCAACGCTGGCCACTTCGGGAAGAAAAGCGGCCGGGGTTTCTATGACTATCCTGATGGCCGACCCGCCAAAAAGCCGGTGGGAACCGTTCCCGCCGCGCTCTCCGCTCGCCTGGTGAAGCCTCTGCTCGACCGCACGCAACAACTTGTCAGCGACGGGGTCGTTGCTGATGCCGATCTGGCCGACGCCGGTGTGATCTTCGGTACTGGTTTCGCTCCCTTTACCGGGGGGCCGATGAATTACGTCAAGGGGCAGCAGGCCTGAGGTGGCTCGCTCCTGCGGGACGGACCGCCAATGTGGCCACGCCGATGATCACTTTTCAGGGGGATCTGAGTGCTACTCGATTCGGGGAAGTTTTTCCGGGTCTGCTGCGTGCATGAAACGACCGCTTGCCAGGAAACGGGCAATCTGTGCGGCGCAACGCCGTGAAATGAGCATTTCCGAGTGTGCTAGCGGCAGGTCGATGAAATCGATGGCACCGGGCAGTCGCGTTTCCGCCAGCGTGACGAGGCCATCGTTAGGGGTCGGCAAGCCCGCTAGCACGCGACCCAAACCGACGCTGCGCGTGCCCGCCAACACCCCGACTTCGACCGTCGATCGCTGCAGCGTGGTGGCATCGGGGCTACGGGATAGCCACTCCATCGTCGATTGCCCAAGCAGCGTAGAAAGCCCCCAAACGCTTGACAGGCGACGCGCAGCGTAGCTGTCACTGCAGGGGGTACCGAGCAGGACGGCTCGGCGCAGACGGGGATCGCTCGTTTGTGCCAGCATGTCCAGGATGATCAGCCCGCCCAGGCTATGACCAACCAAATGGATGCTCTCTGCGTTGGTTTCGGCCACACAGATCTGCAGTTCCGCGGCATTTTCCGACAAGGTCGCACGTACGCTGTGGTAGCCGAAGCGCAGCGTACGGTAGCCAAGGCGCTCCAGCCATCGGCTGTGCAACAAGAACACCGCGGCTGGCGTCCACAAGCCGTGCACCAGGATCACCACTTCGTCAGCGTGACCCTCGGCGGACGCTACCTCTTGTTGATCCAAGGTGTGTTCCGCATGAATGAACGTGTTCGACCAGGGGGAAGGCCGTGCGTCACCATGGTGGTTGCATGGAGCCGAGTCGCTTCCCGGTGCTTCATTGAGGGTTGCCCTCGATTCTGCTGCTTGGGGCCGGGCGATGGCGACTGTCCTCGGCTTCCAGTCCAGTAATGACTTCTCCGGCGATGCGGTAGGACTTGCCGCGGAAAAGGGCCAACACCTGTCCCTTGCGGTCGCGGATGGTGGTGTCGTAGACCCCGGTGCGCCCGGCGAGAGAACGCTCCTCACACTCGGCTTCCAGTTCTTCGCCTTCACGTGCAGGGCTGAGGAAGTCGATGTGGCAGGCCGAGGCAACCGTGTTACGGTTGTAGCTATTGCAAGCGTAGGCAAAAGCGGAGTCCGCGAGGGTAAAAAGGAAACCGCCGTGGCAGATATGATGAGCATTGACCATATCCGGTCGGACGACCATCGAGAGCAGCGCATACCCTGGCCGGACAGCCATCAGACGGATGCCGATCAGCTTCAGGGCCGCGTCGCGGCTGTACATCGCTGCCGCTGTTTGTTCGGCAAGCAAGATCGGCGCTTGTGCGTTGTGCCCAGCGCTATTGGACTTGGACATGCAGGTTCCTTTCGGAAAAGACATTGATTGGGCTGCGAGTGGCAACGTTCTGCTTGGCAGGACCGGTAAAATGGTACAAAACAAGCCGGTTGATGTCAAAAGGCGTATCATAACGCGCTTTTTGACAATGTTACCTACCAGGTGGCCGCTTGCAGGTAACAGGAGTCGAGCTGACACCCAGGGGCAAATGGACGAGAACTCACAGAAACTGGTTCGAGAGGAAAGCCGTTTGATCGAGGCCGTGCCGGATTCGCTACCCGACGGGCAAAGGGCCTTCTTGTGGGCCAGGCGGTGCCGTTCGCTGGGGCTCTGGGGAAAGGCGATACTTGACGCCACAGGGATGGCGCGCTGATGAGTGTCGCGATGCACATGCGGATCGACGAATTCAGAAGGCAGAAGCGGGTGCATGCCGGTTCCTTGATTGTCTCGCTCTTTGGCGATGTCGTGTTGCCGCGGGGTGGACGAGTCTGGCTGGGTAGCCTGATTCATTTGCTTGAACCGTTGGGGATCAATGAGCGCTCGGTCAGGACTGCCGTCTTTCGCCTGACCAAAGACGAGTGGCTGTGTAGCGAAGCATTGGGCCGTCGTAGCGAATACCGCCTCACGACTTCCGGGGAGCGTCGCTGTGCCGATGCAGCGCGACAAATCTATGCTGCTCGCGCGCCGCACTGGGATCGTCGTTGGCGACAAATTCTGGTGCTTGGCGCGTTCGCTCAGAAAGACCGCGATGCCCTGCGCCGAGCTCTCTTCTGGCAAGGCTTTGGTGCCTTGGGCGCGGAGTGTTTCGTGCACCCCAGCGCGGACCTGCCAAGTGTCCTTGACGCACTGTTGGTGGACGGTCTGGTGCATTTGCTGGCCGGGTTGATGCCGTTGTTTGCCGCAGATGCCAGCCTGGTGGGGACAGCCGGCAACGCCGACCTGGTCACACGGGCCTGGGACCTGCGCGAACTCGGGCAGGCCTATGCCGAGTTCGTCAGTACCTATAATCCTGTCCTGGTGGAACTGCGTAGCGATCACCTTGCCGCCGCCGATGAAGAGGGCGCTTTTCTCCTGCGTTTACTATTGATTCACGACTATCGGCGCTTGCTACTTCGCGACCCGGAACTTCCCGAGCAATTGTTGCCGGCGGACTGGCCGGGAGCGCGCGCGCGGTTGCTCTGCAAAGATCTCTACCGACGCCTGCTGGTGCCTGCCGAACGCCATCTTGACCGTCTTTTGTTGACTGCGGATGGTGCTTGTCCACCTCTACAGCCGATCGTCTACGCACGTTTCGCCGAAGACGATCCGCTGCGCTGCCTTCGCCTTGATGGCGAGAATTAGAGCGTTGGCCGCAACATTGGCAGTAATCCTCGGGCCGAATAGAACCGGAACAGGGGCACTGGCCTGACGGCCGGTGCCCCTGCGGGGGCGATGCGACTGTTGTTACGCGGTCGGACTGGCTTGTTGCTTCTTGTAGAAGCCAGTTTCGGCCAGCACGTCCTGTTCCGCGAAGGCGGCCTTTTCTCGGGCTGCGGTTTCGCTGGTGTCGAGAACCGATCCGAGCCAGGCGGCGAGAAACGCCAGAGGCATCGAGAAGAGTGCCGGTTGTTCGTAGGGGAACAACGCGGTCGGATTGCCGAGGACGGTAACCCACACCGCCTTGGAGCAGACCACCAGCGCCAAGGCCGAGATCAGTCCAACCATGGCACCGAGAACAGCGCCGCGAGTGGTCAGACCTTGCCAGTACATCGAGAGTATCAGTACCGGGAAATTGGCCGAAGCGGCAATGCCCAGCGTCAGGCCAGACAGGAATGCCAGATTGTGCTTCTCGAACATGATCCCGAGAATGACCGCGAGCACGCCCAAGCCCAAAGAGGCAATCTTGGACACCTTGATTTCATCAGCCTCGGTCGCCGTGCCTTTCTTGATCGCGTTCGCGTAGATGTCATGCGAAATCGCCGAAGCTCCGGCGAGAGCGAGTCCCGACACCACTGCCAGGATGGTTGCAAATGCCACCGCTGCCATGAAGCCGAGCAGCAGGTTTCCGCCCACGGCATGTGCCAGATGCATTGCGGGCATATTGCCGCCGCCCAGCAATTTCCCGCCGACGATTCCCCCCTCGAAGTACTGCGGATCGGTGCCGACGAGTACGACGGCCGACAGCCCGATCAAGCCGATCATCAGGAAGAAGAAGCCCATCAGGCCGGTGGCGACGAAGGCACTCTTGCGCGACTCCACGGCATTCGGTACCGTAAAGAAACGCATCAGGATGTGCGGCAGACCGGCGGTACCGAAGACCATCCCAAGTGCCAGAGAAACCGCGGAAACCGGGTCGGCAAACATGACACCGGGGGCGAGGATCTTGATCCCGTCCTTATGCACGGCGGCAGCTTTGCTGGCCATCGTTTCGAAGCTGAAGCCGAATTTCGAGAAAGCCAGCAACGCCATCAAGGTGCCGCCAGAAATCAGCAGGACCGCCTTGACGATCTGCACCCAGGTTGTGGCCAGCATTCCCCCGAAAGTGACATAGATGACCATCAGCACGCCTACTGCAACGACGGCGATCCAGTACTCGACCCCGAACAACAGCTTGATTACCTGGCCGGCACCCACCATCTGAGCGATCAGGTAGAAAATGACCACCGTGAGGGAGCAGATCGCCGCTGTCGTACGTACGGGACGCTGCGACAGACGAAAAGACGTGACATCGGCAAAGGTATAGCGCCCGAGATTGCGCAGCCGCTCCGCCATGAGGAAGAGAATCATCGGAAAGGCCACGATCAGGCACAGGCAATAGAGAAAGCCGTCATAGCCCTTGGCGAAAATCAGGCTGCTGATGCCGAGTAGTGTTGCCGCGGAGAGCAAGTCACCAGCGATCGCAAAGCCATTCTGGGTGCCGGTGATGCCTCCCCCTGCGGCATAGTAATCGCTGGCCGTCCTGGTACGTTTGGCTGCCCAATAAGTGATCACGAGCGTGAGCGCGACAAAGAGCAGAAACATTGCAATGGCCGGAATGTTGGCGGTTTGTGCTTGGCTTCCTGGCGCAGCCAACGCCAGACCTGTCCAGGTCAGCAATCCAAGGCTCGTGATCGATTTTGGCGTCAGTCCACTCATTGGTTGGCCTCCCGTACGATCTGGTCGCTCAGGCCGTCGAAATCACGGCTGGCGCGCCGAACGTAGATGCCGGTCGCCACCCAGAAAAACACGATCATCGCCACCCCCAGGGGGATGGCGATGGTTGTCACGCCAGTACTTGATATCGGCGTTGCCAAGATGCTTGGTTTGAAAGCCACGATCAATACGAAAGAAAAGAACACGCCCAGTGTGCTGCCAGCCAGTAGCCAGGCCAGTCGCTTTCGGCGCTTGACCAGTTCTGCGTATCTAGGATGGCTGAGAATCCTACGATAGATTTCGGTGGACATACGAATCTTGTCTCCTCTTGATGAATTCGAGGTGCCTGTGTTTGCATGCGTCCCTCGAAGGTCTGCTGGTTTTTTTGATGTCAGTCCCCAACCGCGAAAACAGGTTCTTCCTCTTCCTACATAGGCCTTCCTCCTTTTGGCTCTTGAGCGGGGTGAATGGCCCGTATCCAGTGTGCTGCGCTTCCTGCAGCGGGAAGTTTGACCGTCAGATCCCCATGCAATGACGAGCGCGTGCGTCTGCGATCGTGTTGGGGTCGCCGTGGGAAGCGGGTGTGCAGGCGGGCCGTCGTCAAGGGCGCGTCCACCAAAACGCGTCCTTAACCGATCGGGGTCTGAAGCGAGACCATATGGCTGATGGGTGCGACCACAGGCCGTTGTTGTTGGTAATAGCCTTCGCTATGAATCATCCTGGGCTTGGCGCCCAAGGCTTTTACTGCCGAGACACAGTTTTCAACGAAAGCAGGGCTGCCAGCGATGAAAATGGAGAAATCCGACAGATCGTCGAACAGCGAGGGGAGGACTTGGGGCACGCGGCCACAGAGACCCTCATGCTGTTCGCGTGTCAGCGTATAGATGTAGCGAAACCCCGGGTGTTTTGCTTGCCACCATGCCATCAGGCCGGATTCATACAAATCGTGGGTGGTACGTGCAGAGAACAACAGGGTGACGGGTTGGCTGTAGCCACGACGCAAGGCCGCGTCAGCCAGGGCCAGTACCGGTGCCAGGCCGGAACCGGCAGCAATGCACAGCACCGGCGCGTCAACCGAAGGATCACCGATGAATGTGCCATAGGGTCCGGACAAGGTCACGGTGTTGCCGACATTCAGATGCTGGTGTACCCATGCGCTGGTGATGCCGTCGTCGACGCGCGTGATTTGCAGAGAGATTTCGCCGTCTGGTCGGGGGGCGTTGGCAATCGAGTAAGAGCGCGGGGGAATGCCGGACTGGGGTGAGCCGAGCATGATGTATTGTCCCGGCCAGTAACGCATGGGTGAGGCCAGTGGCCGCAGCCGCAATTCCAGAATGCGGGGTGTACGCATCAGGCGATCGACGACGATGAACTCCTGGTTTTCTCGGGGCGGGAAGAGTTTTGGCTGGGCATCCTCGGTTCCCCAATCGATGACCAATTCGTCGGAAATCGGTTTGGCCATGCACATCAGCCCGTAACCCTCATGGCGCTCCTGCTGGGAAAGGGCCATGTCCAGAACGAAGCCCTGGTCGAAGGTGCCGCTTAAAACCTTGACCTTGCATTCTCCACAGGCCCCGGCACGACAATTGTTGGGCAAGGCATAACCGGCGGCTTCCAGCGCTTCGAGTACCGCGCTACCTTCCTGACATTCGACGATGTGTCCCGAAGGGTGCAAACGAATATGTTTCATGGCCATTCACGTATTCAACCGAGCGATCAACAGTGGCCCGGCAACGGGCCACCTTCCCCCAACAACGAAAAAGTTTTCGGTCTAGAACACTGGAATGATGTCCTCCATGTCCACATCGCGAATCTCCTCGCCGGTAATGCCCACCTCGGGGATTGCCGGGAAGGGAATGTCGAACTTGTCGAGAACTCCCTTGAGGTTGAGCATCGCGTTGCGCCAGTTGTCCTTCTTTGCTTCATACTCCGGGATGTGGAAACCCGCGCTGCGGGAGATGGCTTCGGCCTCGCGCTGGTTGGCGATGAAGTCAGCCGGAATATCCCAGAAAGCTTCTGGCGGTTCGAAGAGAACGCCTGACAGGAACAGGAATCCGGCACGGATCTGCTTGGTGATCAGCGGCCGATCCGTGAGGTCGAGTTTGGGATAGTCGCGCTCCATCAGCGACATGCAAATGGCCATGTGCCGTCCTTCGTCCCGTCCAACATTGCGGAAAGCCTCCTTGAACACCGGCTCCACGCATTGCGCCGCCATCTGGTGAAAGATCGTCGCAGCGGCGATCTCGCCCATCAGGAAGGAGCTGAAAAGAACGGCGAGACTGTACTTGGGGACTGCCGTCTTGTACCCCTCCCAATAGCGGGACCCGTTGTAGTACAGCCAGTGCGCATTTTTCTGAGCCTTCCGGCCGATCTCCGTTTTCGGAACGTAAGTCAGTACATCGGGGTGTTCAAGCAGTTTCGTGATGGCCATTCCGCACAGTTGCTCGTGGTTCTGTTCATCGCGAGTCACGGAGAAGAAGCAGCGCCTGACGGCTTCTTCCTCGTGGGCTTCGTAGGTCTTGATCAGTGCCGCGGCAAATACGGGGGGCGCGGATGCGTCGAAAACGGACAGGATGGTCCACCAATAGGCGATGGCTTCCCGTTGCTCCCACGAGTATTTCGACAGATCCAGGGTGTTCCAGGGAAGTTTTTTGGGGTCCCAGGCTTCGCGCAGCGAAGAATCCCAAATGTCTTCCAGTTTTTTGGTTTTGGCAGGCCAGCTTAGCGGAAAGATGTTGGGCTGCTCGGTTGCCGTCGGCAATTCCATTTTGCCGGCGATGCGCTCATGTTTCGACATGGATGATTCCCTTTCAATTTGGTTGCGTGGTCCCGAAACACCAGTGGGTGTGGCGTTGCGGGGGGTGCTGTGGAGCCGTCCGCAGAGCGGTGCCGCTCGTTGCGAAATCAAAGAACTGCTAGGAACCCAAACCTTGGACGGTAGGCGATGGGGCACAGGAAATCTGCCGTTGTCAGACTCGCCGACCCGCCAATTGGCCTAATAATGTTACATGTTTTTAGGGTGTGTCAACCACTTGTGTGTTACTTTAAGGTTGGTGCCGCCCGGTTCTACAGGCGCATGCCGAATCATCGGGGATGGCCTATGGGGTTCGAAAGATCTTATAAATTTCCTGATGTTATCACCATCAAGGGTACGTTCAGATCGTACCTCCGATCTGGCATGGAGTTATTATCGATACAAGACCTTGACAGTCCGTCGTGTTCTTTGTAACGTTTCTCATTAGGATTATTGCTAGGCCGCCGCCCTGGTTGAGCCGTTGGCGAGGGCGAGGCGTTGATGTCAAAACTATGTGGAGGAACTATGGCTCACCCCTTGTTTGAAAGGCACCGTGCAACTCTGGATGCCGCCCTTGAAGCGATTCGTGTTCGCGGCTACTGGTCAGAGTATTCCGAGATTCCGAGCCCCAAGGTCTATGGGGAAACAGCGATGCAGGATGGCAAGGCCGCCATCGACGCCTGGCGTGGCCAGGAGTTTCCGCTCGACATGCCGGGGCGGATTGCGGCGTTGGCGTCCGAACGCTCGCCTTACGGTGTCGATCTGTCGATCAGCTATCCGGAATGCGATCCGCAGGCGCTCATCGATGCCGGTCTCGCGGCCATGCCGGCATGGCAGAAGGTTGGTGCCGACGGTCGTACCGGAATTTGCCTTGAGGCGCTGCAGCGCATCAATCAGCGCAGCTTCGAGATTGCCCATGCGGTGATGATGACCACCGGGCAAGGCTGGATGATGGCATTCCAGGCCGGCGGACCGCACGCACAAGACCGCGGATTGGAAGCGGTCGCCTATGCCTGGCGAGAGATGTCGTTTGTTCCGAACGAAGCACTTTGGGAAAAACCACAGGGCAAGAACCCACCGCTGACGATGCGCAAGCACTTCGAGATTGTTGGCCGTGGCGTGGCCTTGGTGATTGGTTGCGGAACCTTTCCGACCTGGAATACCTATCCGGGTCTTTTCGCAGCGCTGGCGACAGGCAATGCCGTGATTGTCAAGCCGCATGAAAACGCCATTCTGCCGGCGGCGATATCGGTCAGGATCATCCGCGAAGTGCTGGCGGAAAACGGCATCGATCCGAATCTGGTGACGCTTGCGGTGACCTCAGACCGCAAGACGACGCAGGCGCTGGCCGGCAATCCGGCGGTGAAGTCCGTGGACTTCACCGGCAGTAACGCCTTCGGGGAATGGTTGAAGGAGAACTGTCGGCAGGCGCAAGTGTATGCGGAGCTGGCTGGTGTGAACAATGTGATCATCGAATCCACCGATGCCTACCGGGGAATGTTGAAGAATCTGGCTTTCACCTTGGCGCTCTACTCCGGGCAGATGTGTACGACGACGCAAGCGATCATCGTGCCGGCGGATGGCATTGAAACCGATGAAGGGCACAAGAGCTTCGACCAGGTTGGCGCGGATCTCGGGGCGGCGCTTGACGGCTTGTTGGCGAAACCCGAAATCGCTACTGCGGTTCTCGGCGCCATTCAATCGTCCGACACTCTGGCCCGGCTGGCCGACGCGGCGGCGCTTGGCGAGGTCGTGGTCGCTTCGCGCAAGATCGAGCACGCGGAATATCCCATGGCAGAAGTCCGCACGCCCATCATTCTCAAATGTGATGCTGCCGATGAAGGGGCCTATATGCAGGAGCGCTTTGGCCCGATCAGCTTTCTGGTCCGTGTGCAGAACAGCACTGCCGCTGTCGCGTTGTCGGAGCGCCTGGTGCGCGAACACGGTGCCTTGACGGTTGGTCTCTATTCGACGCAACCCGAAGTGGTCGAAGCCGTGATCGCTGCGACTTGCCGTGCACAGGTGGCACTGTCGATCAACCTGACCAGCGCGGTTTATGTCAACCAGTCAGCCGCTTTTTCTGACTACCATGCGACCGGGGGCAATCCTGCGGCAACGACCTGTTATGCCGATGCCGCATTCGTCGCCAGCCGTTTCCGTGTCGTACAAAGGCGTTATCACGTCTAGCGCTTCACGTGTCTGGCGCTTTGGTCGAAGGCCGCGGTGTATGCAGGGCGCGCCCGGCCGCTGAAGCCAATAGGCTGGTCTGCAAGGGTCGTCCGACGGTGCACTGTGGTTGCGCCGAGACCGAGAGTGAAGTGGTCCGTGGCCGAAAGCGTTCCTCCGCCAGCTTGCGAGCACGGAGAATGTTCCTGGGCCGGGATCTTGCCCAAAAACCTGGTGAATGAAGGGGGTGTGCATGGCTTTCGAGACTATTCTTTTCTCCGTTGTGGACGGAGTGGCGCGTCTGACGCTGAATCGACCGGATCGCCTCAACAGCTTTACCGAACAGATGCACGCGGAAGTGCGGGCAGCCCTGGCGCTGCTCCGCGAGGACAGAACGGCACGCGTCTTCGTTCTCAGTGGCGCTGGCAGAGGTTTTTGCGCCGGTCAGGACCTGGCCGATCGAAGTGTCTTGCCTGGCGAGGCCCCCGTGGACCTGGGAGCCAGCGTTGAGAACAATTACAAACCGCTCGTCCTGGCACTCCAGAATCTGGCGATGCCCACGATCTGTGCAGTGAATGGCGTTGCCGCCGGCGCGGGTGCCAACCTTGCTCTGGCCTGCGACCTGGTTGTGGCCAGCCGTTCCGCATCCTTCATCCAGTCGTTCAGCAAGATCGGTCTGATCCCGGATACGGGGGGGACTTACGTATTGCCGCAGCGCATCGGCGTCGCGCGCGCGATGGGGCTGGCCTTGCTCGGAGACAAGCTTGCAGCCGAACAGGCGGCCGCATGGGGCTTGATCTGGTCATGTGTCGATGACGCGCAGTTCGCCGAGACGGTGGACCGTCTGGCCGCACAACTCGCACTGGCTCCGACCAAGGCGCTGGTCCGCACCCGGCAGGCCATGCGCGCCAGCCATCTCAACACTCTGGAGCAGCAACTCGACCTCGAACGCGACTTCATGCGCGAACTCGGTCACAGTGACGATTATCGGGAAGGCGTCAGTGCCTTCATGGAAAAGCGGTCGCCGCGGTATGCCGGCAAATAGACTATCCGCCCCCTGGTAACACGGCTGGCGCCATGTTGGCGGTGAGGCGTCAGTGAGGCTGCGAAATATCCATCCAGTTTCGCCTGCCACAGTTGCAGCAGATTCATCCACCGTCACCCGAGGAGTAGTATTCCGTCATATTTCTAACCCAGGAGGAGATCGTGCCTAGCAAAACCCCCCAGCCGGGAGATTTGGAGCCCATTGAAACCGCCAGCCGCGACGAAATCTCGGCATTGCAATTGCAGCGCTTGAAGTGGAGCCTGAAACATGCGTATGACAATGTTCCGCACTACCAACGGACTTTTGCCGCTGCGGGTGTCCATCCGGACGATTTGCGCAGTCTTGAAGACCTGGCGAAGTTCCCGTTCACGACCAAGGTTGATTTGCGGGACAACTATCCTTTTGGCTTGTTTGCCGTGCCGCGCGAGAAAGTGGTGCGCGTGCACGCCTCGTCGGGCACCACCGGCAAACCGGTGGTGGTCGGGTATACCCGTAACGACATAGACATGTGGGCCAATGTCGTGGCGCGGTCGATCCGCGCCGCTGGCGGGCGGCCCGGCGACATCGTGCACGTGACTTACGGTTACGGACTATTCACCGGTGGCCTGGGTGCGCACTATGGCGCCGAGCGCCTGGGTTGTACAGTAATTCCGATGTCCGGCGGCAATACCGAAAAACAGGTCCAGATCATTCAGGATTTCAAGCCCGACATCATCATGGTTACCCCTTCGTACATGCTGGTGATCGCCGAAGAGTTCGCCAATCAGGGCCTTGACGGTCGCGACTGCTCGCTGAAGGTGGGAATTTTCGGAGCCGAGCCCTGGACCAACGAGATGCGTCGCGAAATCGAATCCAAGATGGGTCTCGATGCGGTGGATATCTATGGTCTTTCGGAGGTCATCGGCCCGGGCGTAGCCAGTGAATGCGTGGAAACGAAAGATGGTCCGGTGATCTGGGAAGACCATTTCTACCCGGAAGTGATCAACCCGGAAACCGGTGAAGTATGCGCCGATGGCGAGGAGGGAGAACTGGTGTTTACCTCTCTGACCAAGGAGGCTTTCCCGGTCATTCGCTACCGGACTCGCGACCTGACCCGTTTGCTGCCGCCGACGGCGCGCTCCTTCCGGCGGCTGGCGAAAATTGTGGGTCGTTCCGACGACATGCTGATCATCCGTGGGGTGAACGTATTTCCGACACAGATCGAGGAAATGATCCTCCGTGACGACAAATTATCCGGACAATACCAGATCGTGGTCTCCCGCGATGGCCTCATGGACCAGATGGAAGTGATGTGCGAGCTGCAGCCAAGCGTCGCCAATCAAATGTCCCCGGCCGAAGTCGCCAGCGTGGGTCGGCGTTTGCAGCAGACGATCAAGTCGCTGATCGGCGTGTCAACCCAGGTCCAGGTCCTGCCGCCAAACTCGATCACCAGAACCTTGGTGGGCAAGGCCAAGCGGGTCATCGACAAGAGGTTGGGTAATGGCTGAAGCGTTCATTTGCGACGCGGTGCGAACGCCGGTCGGTCGCTATGGAGGCAGCCTGGCTACTTTACGGGCCGACGATCTGGCCAGCCTGCCGATTCGGGCCTTGGTCGAGCGCAATCCGGGTGTCGCCTGGGAGCAGGTCGATGACGTGATCTATGGTTGCGCCAACCAGGCCGGTGAAGACAACCGCAATGTGGCGCGCATGGCCGTCCTTCTTGCGGGCCTGCCAGTGGAGGTCCCGGGAACCACTCTCAATCGCTTGTGCGGTTCCGGTCTGGACGCGATTGCCCAGGCCGCACGCGCGATTCGCGCCAGGGAAGCGGATTTGATGATTGCCGGTGGTGTCGAAAGCATGTCGCGGGCACCGTTCGTCATGGGCAAGGCCGCAAGCGCTTTCCAGCGCAGTGTCGAGGTGTTTGATACGACCATCGGCTGGCGCTTCGTTAACCCGAAAATGAAGGCCACGTACGGGATCGACTCGATGCCGGAAACGGCCGAGAACGTGGCCGCCGAGTTTGCCATCAGTCGCGGCGATCAGGATGCATTCGCGTGGCGTAGCCAACAGCGCTGGGCGGCCGCCGATGCCGCCGGCCGTTTCGCAGACGAGATTCTGGCCGTCGAGATTGCGCAGCAGAAGGGCGAGCCCAAGCGCTTTGCCCGTGACGAGCATGCGCGTCCGGAGGTGACGCTGGAAGCGCTGGCAGCGCTGAAGGGAGTGGTCAGGAATGGCGGGACGATCACTGCCGGTAACGCGTCCGGAGTCAATGATGGCGCGTGTGCGCTGCTTGTTGCCAGCGAGGCGGCGGCAGCGCGTCATGGACTGGTTCCCAAGGCGCGCATCGTCGGTGCCGCAGTCGCCGGCGTTCCACCGCGCATCATGGGGATCGGGCCGGCTCCTGCGACGCGCAAGTTGCTCGCGCGCCTGGGTATCGATCTCATGGACATCGATTTGATCGAGTTGAACGAAGCGTTTGCAGCGCAGGGGCTGGCCGTGTTGCGGCAATTGGGCCTGCCTGATGATGCTGAACAGGTTAACCCCAATGGGGGTGCCATCGCCATCGGCCATCCTCTGGGAATGAGCGGGGCAAGGCTGGCGACAACGGCTACCTACGAGCTGCGGCGACGCGGCGGCCGTTATGCCCTATGTACGATGTGCATCGGTGTCGGACAAGGCATTGCGATGTTGCTGGAACGGGTCTGAGGGTTCTTGCCGGGCGGCGGCCGGGAACCTGGCCGCCCGGCGATCCTTTTCCTGGATCAGGTTTTCAGCGTGCGCTGCCGATAGACGCCGGGAGCCACGCCGGTCCAGGTCTTGAACGCCCGGTAGAACGCAGCAGCATCCGAAAAACCGATGTGTTCGGCGATTTCTTCGATCGACAGGCGAGAGTGATCGAGGCAGTCGATCGCGACGTCGCGGCGCAGACCGTCCTTGATTTCCTGGAAGTTGGTCCCTTCGCCAATCAGCCTGCGGTGCAAGGTCCGCTGCGAAAACCCGACTGCTTGTGCGGCTTCGGCAATGTCCACATGCGCCGGCAGCGCATCTTTCAGGATGGCACGGATTTTCTCGCTGAGCAGGTCGGTGGCGCGATATTGCCACAGCAGATTTCCCGGCGCGGCGCGCAGGAACTGGTGTAGAGAGTCGACATCCTGGCTGACTGCCCGGTCAAGGTAAGGCACCGGGATGCCCATGGCCGATACGGGTGCGGAAAAGGCAATTTCGCCGGGGAACAAATGAGCGTATTCGTCGCCGTGTATCGGACATGGCCCCGTGAAACGTACTGCCGTCAATTTGATGCGTTCGCCGATGAGCCAGGAAGCAAGGATATGCAGACTCTTGAAATAGACGACCGGCAGGAAAGTCGGGTGTTGTTGGGAGCGGGAGGAGGGCCCGGTCAAGGTGATCCAGGCAACGTCGCCTTCCTTGCGGAAGCTCAGGTGGATCTCGTCGGTCAACAGGCGGTGGGCTTTGACCCAGCGTGCCAGCACCACGTATAGCGACAGTGCACCAAACAGCGATGCACGGGCAAGGAAGACAAAGGAGCCCCGTCGCAGTGGCTTGGCAAGGTGGCCCATCATTTCATCGTCCAGGTCGTCCATCAGCGAAAGCACCAGGGTTTGGTATTGCGTTCCGGAGATGCGTGCCAATGGCAATTCGATCAACTCGCGCGGGATGTTCGCACGTTCCAGAAACGGCAGCGGATCCTGCTGGCGAAGTTTGAGTCCGCCCAGCGTTTCGCGTACGAAGCCGATGTGTACGGAGATCGGAGGCGAGTTCATGGTCACGAAAGTTCCTTGGGAATTTTGGCAAATTTTGCAATTTTTAGGCGTTCAGTGCAATGGCGTGCGGGTCATCCTTTACTTTAGGATCTGCAACGTGGCAAGTGACGAATCAGGGTAGTTATTGACAACCGGGTGAGGCAGGACACCTGCGGGTGATACCCGATTTTGGGAGGCAGAGATGATCGACAAGAAGTGGATTGGCTACACAGGACCAGAAGTACGCTTTGATATTGAAAGAGGAAGGTTGAAATTCTTCGCGCAGGCGATCGGCGAAAGCAATCCGATCTATCTGGATCAGGGGGCGGCACAAGCGGCTGGTTACCGCGACTTGCCGGTACCTCCGACTTTCCTGCTGGCGGCTGATTTGGACTCGAATGAACTGTTCAGTACTTTGGCAAAAATGGGCGTATCGCTGGGGAAAATCCTGCATGGCGAGCAGGGCTACACCTATTACCAGCCGGTCTGTGCCGGTGAGACGGTCACGGTATGTTCGAGGATTTCCGACATCTACGACAAGAAGGGCGGTGCTTTGGAGTTCATCATCCGTGATTCGAGCGTCACCAACGCCAGCGGTGAACTGGCGGCAGAGTTCCGTAGTGTCATCGTGGTTCGCAACTAGGAGAGGGTGAGATGGTCGAACAGAATATTGTGGTCAATGTGGGCGATATCATTCCCGAGTTGAAACTGCCGCCGGTCACGCGTACGACGCTGGCCTTGTTCGCCGGCGCATCCGGCGATCATAACCCGATTCATATCGACATCGATTTTGCGCGCAAGGCGGGAATGCCCGACGTGTTTGCGCACGGCATGCTGAGCATGGCCTGGCTCGGGCGCCTGCTGACTGCCTGGGTACCGCAGTCGCAGCTGCGTACCTGGTCGGTGCGCTTTTTGGGGATCACCCATCTTGGCGATCGCGTGACCTGTAGTGGACAGGTGGTCGAGATCTTCGAAGAAAACGGCGAACGGCGGGCCAAGCTGGAGATCCAGACCCGTAATCAGGAGGGTGAAGTCAAGATTGCCGGCGAGGCGGTGGTCTGTTTGCCCTGAGGGGCATGGTGGCCATCGGACTGCGACGAGCAAAAGTCAGGAGAAACGACCGTGCTGGCACAAATGATGAAGGAGCCGCTACTGCTCTCCAGTGTGTTGACACATGCCGAGAAGTATCACGGCGACGAAGAGGTCGTCAGCCGAATGCCTGCGGGCCAGGTTCATCGCTACACTTACCGCGATCTCGCGCAGCGCGTGCGGCAGGCGGCAAGAGCGCTGCTGGACCTCGGCCTGGGGGAGGGAGCCTGCATTGCTACCCTGGGCTGGAACACCTATCGGCACCTGGAATTGTATTTTGCGATTCCCTGTCTTGGCTCGATTTGCCACACGATCAATCCACGCCTGTTTCACGAGCAAATCGTCTACATCATCAACCACGCCGAAGACGTGGCGCTCTTCTTCGACACCTCTTTTGCCCCGCTGGTCGCCGAACTGCGACATCGCTGTCCGGGGGTGAAGTATTGGGTTGCCTTGGTCGAGCCGGAAAGCATCCCGGCGGACACGCCTTTCGCCCAGTCTTACGAGGCACTGCTGGCGCGCCAGCCAAGTCTGCTGGAATGGCCCTCGTTCGACGAGAATACGGCTTGTCTGCTCTGCTACACCTCCGGAACGACCGGCAACCCCAAAGGTGTCCTGTTCTCGCATCGCACGACCTTGCTGCACAGCCTGGCGACGGCCTTACCCGACGCCTTGTCGATTTCGGCCAGTGAGGTCGTGTGCCCGATCGTGCCGATGTTTCACGCCAATGGCTGGGGTCTTCCCTACACCTGTCCGATGGTCGGCAGCAAGTTGGTCCTTGCCGGGATGAATACGGATGGCGAGAGCCTGTACCGGCTGTTCGAAGCCGAGGGAGTGACCTTTGCTGGGGCGGTGCCAACCGTTTGGCAAGGGGTGATCGATTACATGCAAGCGCACGGACTCGAATTTGGCAGTTTGCGGCGATTTCTCGTTGGCGGCTCATCCTGCCCGTTTTCGATTATTCGTACCATGTGGCACGACTATGGCGTCGAGGCCCTGCCTGGTTGGGGAATGACCGAACTCAGCCCGATCGGCACGTTGACGACGACCAAGCGTAAGCACGCCAAGTGGAGCCCAGACCAGTTGCTGGAGTTCAAGACCAATCACGGTCGGCCGCTATTTGGCGTCGACCTGCGCCTGGTCGGGAAAGAGGGGGAAGCGGTGCCATGCGATGGGCAATCCGTCGGAGAACTGCAGGTTCGCGGATTGTGGACGGTAGACACTTATTTCAAAAGCGATCGGAGTGCGCTGATCGACGGCTGGTTCCCCACGGGCGACATCGCGACTATCGATGGGGAAGGCTATCTCAGGATTACCGACCGTTCGAAGGACATGATCAAAAGCGGAGGGGAATGGATCAGTTCAATCGAACTGGAGAACATCGCCACATTGCATCCGGCGGTGGCGATGGCTGCGGCCATTGGCGTCGCCAGCAACAAGTGGGGCGAGCGCCCATTGCTGGTCGCCGTGCTGAGGCCGGGCCAATCCGTGAGCAGACAAGAGTTGCTTGCCTGGTTCGAGGGCAAGGTTGCCAGGTGGTGGATTCCTGACGATGTTCAGTTCGTTCCAGAGTTGCCGATGACCGCGACAGGCAAACTCTCGAAACTTGCGCTCCGCAAGCAGTATGTGGATTTTCAATTGCCCGCAGAGGGCGAATAGCTCCGCAACGGCTAGGGTCTTGCCACAAGGCATGCTCCCACGGGTCGGACTTCTGGTGGTATATGGCAATTCAATGAAAGGAAAAGGCCATGAGTAGGGTTGCAAAAACGGATAAGGCAATGGTGGAAAATGTTGAAGACATCATTGGTTGGGTGCCGCCGGATCTGGGATTTGAGAGTCGGGGATTCAAGGAAACGCTGAAGGCGGTTCTCGCATCACCCTTTCGCGATCCCGTCAGTGTTTTCAAGCATCAGGCGTCGCTGGCGGGCGAGATGTTCAAGATTCTGGCCGGCAAGTCGACACTCGCCCCGGACAAGACCGATCGGCGCTTTGCCGACCCCTCCTGGCATGAGAACCCGATGTATCGGCGGACGATGCAGGCGTATCTGGCCAACAATGCGTACTGGCAATCGGTGATCGATGATCTGAAGGTCGATGAGACTGACCGTGAGCGTGCCCGCTTCTTCATTTCGTTGTTCACGGACGCGTTCTCGCCAACCAATAGCATGGCCCATCCGGCAGCACTCAAGAAGATGCTCGAGACCGGCGGCGAGAGCTTCAAGCGGGGCGCCAAGAACATGCTGCACGATCTGGTCAATGAAGGCGGGATGCCCAGCATGGTCGACAAGAGCGCCTTCAAGGTGGGCGAGAATCTCGCCATGAGCGAAGGTGCCGTGGTGTTCCGCAACGATCTCGTCGAACTGATTCAATACAAGCCGCTGGTGCCACAGGTTCACCAGCGCCCCTTCGTGATGCTGCCACCGCCGATCAACAAGTTCTATATCATGGACTTGACGCCGGAGAAGAGCATGGTCCGCTACCTCCTGCAAAAGGGGCAGCAAGTCTTCATCATCAGTTGGCGTAATCCGAAACCAGAACATAGCGACTGGGACTTCAATACCTATGCCAGTTCCGCTCGCGAGGCACTGCTGGCCGCTCTGGATGTTTCGGGGGCGAAGGACTGCAACATCTGGGGTGGCTGTGCAGGTGGGATCATCGGCTCGGTGATGCTGGCGCAAATGGCTGCGCGCCAGGAACGCCTGGTCAATTCCTTCACGCTCAACGTGACCATTCTTTATATGCCCACAGACTCGATCATGGGAATGATGGCGACCGAAGGGCTCCTGAACAAGGCTCGCAAGCACACGGCCAAGAAAGGTGTCCTGGATGGCAAGGAAATGGCCAGGATGTTTGCCTGGCTGCGTCCCAACGATCTGGTCTGGAGCTACTGGGTCAACAATTACTTGATGGGCAACAAGCCGCCAGCATTCGATATTCTGTACTGGAACTGCGACAATACCCGCCTGACTTCAAAGTTCCACACGGAATTGATGGACATCGTGGCCCGGAAGTATCTTGCCCACCCGGGTGAGTTCGAGTCGGGCGGTATTCCGATTGATCTGAAGAAGGTTGAGTGCGACGTTTTTGCCATGGCCGGCGACACGGACCACATTACGCCCTGGAAGAACTGCTATGAGTCCACGATGTTCTTTGGTGGCAAGTGCGAGTTCGTCCTGAGCAATAGCGGACACATTCAGGCGATGATCAACCCGCCGGGCAACAAGAAGTCCATTTACTTCACCAATCCGGCACGCCTGGCGGATCCCGAGGAGTGGTTGGCGGGCGCCAAGACTAACCACGGCAGTTGGTGGGACAGATGGATCGTCTGGCTGAACGAGCGCTCGGGTGAGTTGGTTGCAGCACCGAAGGAATTGGGTAACGCATCGCACAAGCCGATGGATCCGGCACCGGGTACCTATGTTCTGGAGCCCTGATCGAATACCCGGGCTGGTCGGCCGGCGACCAAGGTTGCCGGACCGGATCTGCGATGTCTTGGGGTAGGCAATATGAAGTCGCGACGCCGGCAGTTCGGCGTTGCCTTTGGCAAGGGGTTGACAATGAAAATCAAGATGGTCGATGTAGGAAAACAGCGGATTCGTGTGGCCATCTGGCCCTCGGATCGACAAGGCGGCACGCCACTGCTGCTCATCAATGGAATCGGGGGCAGCATCGAGGTGCTGCGACCTTTTGCCGAACAATTGCCCAACACCGAGGTGATTGCCTTCGACGTGCCGGGAACCGGTGCCTCGGCGACGCCGGTCATGCCGTTGAGAATGGGTGGTCTCGCGAAGCTGGTGGCGGGCATGTTGACCCAACTGGGCTACGGGCAGGTTGACGTGCTCGGCGTGTCATGGGGAGGAGCTTTGGCGCAGCAATTCGCGCATAGTTTTCCGGGTCGCTGCCGTCGCCTGATCCTGGCCGCGACGTCTACCGGTTTGTTCGCTGTGCCGGGCGACCCGCGCGCCTTGTGGAAGCTGATGTCATCGAGCCGCTTCAACGATGCGGAGTCGATCGTGAAGCACGCTGACACCATCTACGGAGGGATATTCCGCAAGAACCCGGAGTATGCCCGGCAGCACATGAGCGAGATCGTTCCCCCGCGCACGCTTGGCTACCTCGGACAGATGTACGCCATCTGGGGCTGGACCAGTGTCCATTGGCTGTTCACGGTGAAGCAGCCGACGCTGATCATGGTGGGTCGTGACGACCCTCTGGTGCCAGCGGTCAATGGGAAGATCATGAAGGCCCTGATTCCCAATGCCGAGTTGGTGGAGCTCGATTGCGGGCATCTCTTTCTGGTCACCCAGGCAGAAATGGCCGTACCAATCGTCCGTCGCTTTCTCGATGAGCGCCGTAGCACGGCGGTTCAGCCGGCGCTCCTGCCGGCGGCACATTCGCGGTGAAGGCCGGTCATTGATTGCTGTTGCGCTTGGTGGCTCCAACCGCAGTGTCCTTGTGCGGGCTGGAGCGCCAGGCCATTTTCTTGAGCGGCGCGATACGCCGTTTTTTTTGGAGGAGAAGCATGAGTTCGCAACGTCTTGTTATTCGCAGAGCGGCAGTTCTTGGTTCCGGTGTGATGGGCGCACAGATTGCGGCGCACTTGGCCAACGCAGACGTGCCGGTCATTTTGTTCGATCTGGCCGCCAAGGAGGGTGATCCCAACGGTATCGTCAGGAAGGCCGTCGAGGGGTTGAAGAGAATGCAACCGGCGCCGCTGGTGACCAGAGACCGGCTGGCGAATATCGATGTCGGCAACTATGACCAGCATCTCGATAAATTGCGCGAATGCGACCTGGTCATTGAGGCGATATCCGAAAAGATTGAATGGAAGGTCGACCTGTATCACAAGATTGCGCCGCATCTGAGCGACCAGGCCATCGTCGCTTCGAATACCTCCGGCATTTCGATCAACCAGTTGTCCGAGGCTTTTCCGGCCGAGCGCCGGTCACGCTTCTGCGGGGTGCACTTCTTCAACCCGCCGCGCTACATGCAACTGGTCGAGTTGATTCCGGCTGCGGCGACCGATGCGGCCATGTTCGACGCACTCGAATCCTGGCTGGTGACCCGCATGGGCAAGGGGGTTGTTCGCGCCAAGGATACGCCGAGTTTTGTCGCCAACCGGGTGGGTCTTTTCTCGATTCTGGCGGTCATGTATCACACCGAGCAGTTCAAGCTCGGGTTCGACGAAGTCGACGCCCTGACCGGGCCGCGCATTGGCCGGCCCAAGAGCGCCACCTATCGCACCGCTGACGTGATCGGTCTCGACACGCTGGCGCACGTGACCGATTCACAACAGCAGACCCTGCCCAACGATCCTTGGCGCGAGCACTTCAAGGTCCCGGCGTGGTTGGCCGCCCTGATTGGCAAAGGCGCGCTGGGGCAGAAGGCGGGTGGCGGCGTTTTCCGCAAGGTGGGACGCGACATTCATGTCCTCAACATGGCGTCGCTGGATTATCAGCCTGCAGGCGCAGGTGTCGCCCCGGAAGTCGAACAGATCCTCAAGAACCGGAATGCCGCGGAACGTTTCGCCGCCTTGCGCGCCAGCGCTCATCCGCAGGCGCAGTTCCTGTGGGCGATGTTCCGCGATGTCTTTCATTACTGCGCCTATCATCTGGCAGAGATTGCCGATAACGCTCGCGACGTAGACTTTGCCATGCGCTGGGGCTACGGCTGGGCGCAAGGACCCTTCGAGATCTGGCAGTCCGCTGGCTGGAAGGCCATCGCCGAAGCCATCGAACAGGACATCGCCGCCGGCAAGGCGATGTCGAGCGCTCCGCTACCCGCCTGGGTGGCCGCGCGCGACCATGTACATCAGGCTGAAGGTTCCTATTCGGCAGCCGAGAACGCGCTCAAAGCCCGCTCGAGTCTGCCGGTCTATGGTCGCCAACTGTTCCCCGACCTGATCGTCGGCGAGCAACACGAGCGTGGCGAAACCTTGATGGAGAACGACAGCGTGCGTATCTGGCGCATGTCCAAGGTGGATTCTCGCATCGCCATTCTGTCGTTCAAGAGCAAGATGCATTCGCTTGGCAAGGAGGTTGTCGAAGGAATTTATCAGGCCGTGGCGATGGCCGAAGCCGATTTCGATGGCTTGGTCGTCTACCATGACGCCCCGTTTGCAGTCGGTGCCAATCTGCTCGAGGTGATGCAACTGGTCAAGGCAGAAAAATGGGATGAACTTGACAAGGTGGTTGCCCATTTTCAGGGCGCCACCAAGGCACTACGCTTTGCCCAGGTGCCGACCGTTGCTGCGGTGGATGGGATGGCCTTCGGCGGTGGAGCCGAAGTGGCGATGCATTGCGCGCACCGCGTCATGGCGCTGGAGAGCTACATCGGGCTGGTTGAAGCGGGTGTCGGTCTGATCCCGGCGGGTGGCGGCTGCAAGGAAATGGCGCGTCGGGCATCCGAAGCAGCCATGCGCCGCGGCCGGCAGGATCCCTGGGAAGAGATCCAGAAAGCCTTCGGTTCGATCATCCGCGGCATGACCTCGAAAAACGCCATCGACGCCAAGAGCATGGGTTTTGCGGCGGAGAGCGACACCGTCCTGTTCAACGCGCGCGAGCTTCCTTACGTCGCCATACGTCAGGCCCGGGCGATGTTCGAAGGCGCTTATCGACCCCCCATGCCGGCGCGCGCGATCAAGGTGGTTGGCCGTCCCGGCAATGCGACCTTGCACATGGATTTGGTGAACCTGCGCGAAGGCGGATTCATGAGTGCGCACGATTATGTGGTTTCCGAAGCGTCGGCCCTGGTGCTCTGCGGCGGTGACGTCGAGCCGGGAACGCTGGTCGATGAAGATTGGCTGCTCGGCATCGAGCGTCGTCAGTTCGTCGAGCTGCTGAAGAACGAGAAGACGCAGCAGCGCATGACCTACATGCTCGAAAACGGCAAGCCCCTGCGCAATTGAGCGACCATGATTTACGTTGATTTTCGGAGAGTTTGAGATGAACAAGCAAATTCAAGACGCCTATATTGTCGCTGCGGCGCGCCTGCCGATCGGAAAGCGCAACGGTTACTACAAGACCACCCGCCCGGATGACATGCTGGTACACGCCATCAGGACGGTCCTGGGTCAAGCGCCGGCGCTTGACCCGGCGCTGATCGACGATATCGTCGCCGGTTGTGCCTTGCCCGAAGCCGAGCAGGGCCTGAACGTCGCGCGCATGGCGGCGATGGTGGCCGGTTTGCCGCACGGTGTTCCGGGCGTGCAGGTCAACCGCTTCTGCTCGTCGGGTCTGCAAGCGGTCGCCATGGCGGCCGACCGGATTCGCCTCGGAGACGCCGACGTAATGATCGGTTGTGGTACCGAGACGATGAGCATGGTCACCATGCTGGGCAACAAGGTCGTCATCAACCCCAGTATTTTTGAAGGCAACGACAATCTCGGCGTCGCTTTCGGGATGGGCATCACGGCCGAAAAAGTGGCCGAGCGCTGGCAGGTTGCACGCGAAGACCAGGACGCCTTCGCGGCGGGATCGAATCAAAAGGCGATTGCCGCGATACGCGAAGGCAAGTTCACGGCCGAGACGGCTCCGTTTACCGTCAAGACCCGCGTACCCGACCCCGCCACCGGCGAGGTCAGGCTCGTCGAACGGGTGGTGGTGGACGACGAAGGGCCGCGTGCTGACGCGACGCCGGAAAAACTGGCGCAGATGAAGCCGGTATTCGCTGCCAGGGGTTCGGTGACGGCAGGCAACAGTTCGCAGATGTCGGACGGCGCTGGGGCGGTACTGCTGGTTTCGGAGAAGATCCTGAAGCAGTTCGACCTGCAGCCGCTGGGCAGATTCGTCAGTTATTCGGTTCGCGGTGTGCCGCCCGAGATCATGGGCATCGGTCCAGTCGAAGCAATTCCCGACGCGCTCAGGAAGGCCGGTTTGCAGAAATCCGACCTGGAGTGGATCGAGCTGAACGAAGCCTTCGCCGCCCAGGCGCTGGCGGTCATGCGTACCTGCGAGCTCGATCCGGCGCGTGTTAACCCGCTGGGCGGAGCGATCGCTCTCGGTCACCCCCTGGGAGCGACTGGCGCCATCAAGGTGGCCACGCTGCTGCATGGCCTGCGTCGCGAGAAGATGAAGTATGGCATGGTGAGCATGTGCATCGGTCACGGCATGGGTGCCGCCGGCATTTTCGAAGCGCTTTGAGTCGTACCCCGGCCAAGGTCTGATGCTCCGGGGGACCGTCCAGCGGTCCTCCGGAGCCTTTGTTGCGTACAGACCGGTCATCGAACGGCCGGGTCGGCGTTTTTCTTTCTTGGAGAGGGCCAGGGCGCCCCATCGGAGTTCCCAGCATGTCGTCAGGTCTTGTCAGTTATCGTCGCGATGGCGAAATCGCTTTGGTCACGGTGGATAATCCGCCGGTAAACGCGCTGGCCCGGGAGGTACGTGCCAGTTTGTTGAACGCGATCCGGCAGGCGGAAGCGGACACAGAAGTCCGTGCGACGATCATTCTTTGCGCCGGGCGAACGTTCATCGCTGGTGCCGACGTCAGCGAGTTTGACCGACCGCCGCAGGAGCCGCATTTGCCGGCGGTGACGCAGGCCATCGAGAACGCGCTCAAGCCGGTGGTCGTGGCGCTACACGGGACGGCGCTGGGCGGCGGCTTCGAGATTGCGCTGGCCAGCCATTACCGGATTGCCACGGCGACGGCCAAGGTCGGCCTGCCGGAAGTCAGGCTGGGGGTCATCCCCGGCGCGGGTGGTACGCAGCGATTGCCGCGCCTGGTGGGCGTACCGACGGCCTTGCAGATGATCAGCAGCGGCGCAATCATCGCTGCCGAACGGGCGCTGGAAATCGGCGCCATCGACGAAATCGCAAAGGGCGATCTGGAAGCCGCGGCGATCGCCGCCGCACGCCGGCTTGCCACACCGGGCGCCGTCCCGCGGCGTACGGGTACCTTGCCGGTAGCACCGGTGGCAGCGGAGATTTTTCAGGAAGCACGACGGCAGGTGAGCGAGAAGCAGCGACACCTGCAAGCGCCCTTGACGGCGATCGAAGCGGTTGCCGCAGCGGCCAGCCTGTCTTTCGACGATGGGTTGCGGCGCGAACGCGAGTTGTTTCTCGAACGTCGGGCCTCGGCACAGGCGGCAGCACTGCGCAACGCCTTCCTCGGCGAGCGCGAGGTGGCCAAGGTTCCGGGGCTGGCCGCCGACGTACGGGCTCGCGAAATCGTGCAGGTCGCCGTCCTTGGCGCCGGCACGATGGGTGGCGGAATTGCCATGTGTTTCGCCAATGCCGGTTTCAGCGTCCTGCTCAAGGAAGTCGAAGCACTGGCGCTGGAAAGAGGAATGGCGACAATAAGGAAAAACTATCAGGCCAGCGTGTCGCGCGGCACGCTGTCGCCGCAGGACATGCAGCGCCGGCTTGAGTGCATCCATCCGACGCTGGACTGGCAGGCGCTTGCCGAGGTCGACCTGGTCGTCGAAGCCGTTTTCGAAGACCTTGATGTCAAACGTCAGGTGTTCGAACAACTGGACGCGATTGCCAAACCGGGCGCCATTCTCGCCACCAATACTTCCTATCTCGATGTCGCACAGATTGCCGAATTCACGCGGCGACCGCAGGATGTGGTGGGAATGCACTTCTTCAGTCCAGCCAACGTCATGCGCTTGCTGGAAAACGTGCGCACGGACAGGACTGCGCCGGAGGTCCTGGCGACGGTCATGCAACTCGGCAAGAAACTCGGCAAGATCGCCGTTCTCGTCGGGGGATGCGATGGTTTCGTTGGCAACCGCATGCTCGCGCAAAGAACACGCGAAGCCTGGTTCCTGCTGGAAGAAGGGGCGCTACCGCAGCAGGTGGACGCGGCGCTGGTCGATTTCGGATTTCCGATGGGACCTTTTGCGGTCAGCGATCTCGCCGGCCTCGATATCGGCTGGCGCAACCGCAAGGCCAGGGCACCGCTTCGCAAGCCAGGCGTGCGCGACTGTGATCTTCTCGATCAGGTTTGTCAGCTTGGACGATTGGGTCAAAAAACCGGTGCCGGGTGGTACCGCTACGAATCCGGAAGCCGAACGCCACTGCCGGATGCAGCGATTGAGGAACTGATCGTCAAGCATTCGCGGGCTCGAGGAATCGAGCGTCGAATGATCGATGATCAGGAGATCGTTGAACGCTGTCTCTTCTCCATGATCAACGAAGGCGCGAAGATTCTTGCCGAAGGCGTCGCCGCGCGTCCCATCGATGTCGATATGGTCTGGCTCAACGGTTACGGATTCCCGCCGTGGCGAGGCGGCCCTCTTTTTTACGCCGATCAATTGGGCCTGGCGCGGGTGTTGGCTACCATCGAAGACTACTGTGAGCGTTTCGGCCCGGACTTCTGGACACCGGCGCCGCTGCTCCGGGAACTGGTGGCGAGCGGTCGGACCCTCTATCCCCAGAGGCTGCTGTCTGACTGAGGCGCGTTTGCCGAGGAGAGGAGACGAACACGGTGGCACTGCCACACGTGCCGGCAAGGCGCCTCCGTGTTGTAATAAAGCAACATGTGTGCAAGTGAGCGCGGCATCACGCCGAATGCTTGCAGATCTTTCTTGTGCAAGGACTTAGGATAGCAATTCAGAATAGCTTCCGGGGCGTGCCGCGAGAACCACGCTTACATCATATCGACACGGAGGACGCCATGTTGATACCACATATTTTCAAGGGGGAGTTGGAGATGGCACACAGGATTGCGATGAAGTTGATTCCGGCGCTGTTGTTGGCCGCCTTGTCGGGCACGGTCGCTGCGTCGGGTTTTCAGTTGCTGGAGCAGGGCAGCGGCCTGGGTAATGCCTACGCCGGTTCCGCAGCCAAGGCCAGCGATGCCAGCACGATCTTCTGGAACCCGGCGGGGATGACGCAGCTGCAGGCGCGTGAAGTCTCCGGTGGCCTGACGGCGGTGAAACCGAGTTTCAAGTTCGACAACAGCGCGTCCCAGGTGGGCGTCTTCAATGCCGTGGGTGACGGTGGCGACGCCGGCGGTTGGGCGGTCGTTCCAAATGGCTACCTGTCCTGGGCGGTAAACCGGGATTTGTACGTTGGTCTGGGCATCGGTGCACCTTTTGGCCTGAAGACGAAGTATGACAAACCCTGGAAAGGCAGTGCGCAGTCGGACGAGTTCGACATCAAGACGATCAACATCAACCCGTCGATTGCCTATCGGGTTAACAACATGGTATCGCTGGGCGCCGGCGTGAGCTGGCAGAAAATCGAGGCGGATTACTTTCGCCAGGCAGCCATCGTCCCGGGCGCTTCCGGGGTCAGAGCCCACCTGAGTATCAACGATGATGCCTGGGGCTGGAACATCGGCGCCTTGTTTACCCTCTCTCCGGCGACCAAGGTCGGCGTGTCATATCGCTCGGCCATTCAATACCATACCGAGGGCACTTCGAAACTGAGCAGCAATGGCACGCCGGCAGCCAACGCGACGGCCTTGGCGCTGATCAACTCCGGCCGGCAGAGTGATGTCAAGGCCAGTATCAAGGTGCCGGATACCTTCGTTCTGAGCGTGACACAAAAACTCAGCGATCAATGGGAGATGCTCGGCGATGTCTCCTGGACGGGCTGGAGTTCGATCAAGAATGTAGACATTGTCCGTACCTCGGGACCGCAGACCGGCCGGACTGCGGAGACGCTGACCGCGCTCTTCGAGGATACCTGGCGTGTTGCCCTGGGGGCGAACTACCGTTACACCGACACGCTGAAATTCATGTTTGGTCTCGCCTATGACCAGACGCCGGTCAAGAATGCGAGTACACGATTGACCGCATTGCCGGACAACGATCGTACGTGGTTTACCTTCGGCACCCAATGGAAGCCGGCCAAGGAACAGACGCTTGAACTCGGCTTGGCGTATCTGTACCTCCAGAACACCAAGATCAACAGCAACAAGAGCGCTGAAGGTCGTGGCACGGTCATTGGTGACTACGATTCCAGCGTCTGGATTCTCGGCGCACAGTACTCGATCGCTTTCTGATCGCGTTCCACGGTTCGCCAGAAAAGCCCCGGATTCCGGGGCTTTTTTTTGCCTGCCATTGACGTATCGGCGCCGAGCGTTTTCCGCATTTCGGTTGACGCTACCTCCAGGTTGCGTATAATTCAAACGTTCGTTTTATCGGCTTTGTGCAGAGCCTTTGCGGGGTGTTCCCGGCGAACATCAACGACCAGAAAGACCAGACAAGGAGGACAGCTTGAGCAACTTCATCGTACGCAAGGCCGCCGTACTCGGAGCGGGCGTGATGGGCGCGCAGATCGCAGCGCACTTCGCAAATGCCGAAGTGCCGGTGGTGCTTTTCGATCTGCCGGCCAGGGAAGGCGATCCCAACGGGATCGTCAGGAGAGCCATCGACGCGCTCAAGAAGCTGGAGCCGTCGCCGCTGGCAACGAAGGACCGTGTCGACTACATCGACATCGCCAATTATTCGCAGCACCTCGATCAGCTCAGGGATTGCGACCTGATCATCGAAGCCATCGCCGAAAAAACCGAGTGGAAGGACGATCTGTATCGCCAGATCGCACCCTTCGTTTCGCCCGCTGCGATCATCGCCTCGAACACCTCGGGGCTGTCGATCAAGCGCCTCTCCGAAGGTCTGCCGGAAGCGCTGCGTTCGCGCTTCTGCGGCATCCATTTCTTCAACCCGCCGCGTTACATGCCTCTCGTCGAACTGATCGCGACCCGCACCACTGACCTGGCGTTGCTCGACGATCTTGAAACATGGCTGGTCTCGCGCCTCGGCAAGGGTATCGTGCGTGCGCACGATACGCCGAATTTCGTCGCCAACCGCGTAGGGGTCTTCTCGATGCTCGCGGTGATGTATCACACTCAGCGCCTCGGACTCGGTTTCGACGTCGTCGATTCGCTGACCGGTCCGATCATCGGCCGCCCGAAGAGTGCCACCTATCGCACCGCCGACGTCGTGGGTCTCGATACCTTGGCGCATGTCGTCAAGACCATGCAGGATACCTTGCCCGCAGATCCCTGGCACGGCTACTTCGGCGTGCCGGCATGGCTCGCGGCGCTGATTGGCCAGGGCGCGCTCGGTCAGAAGACGCGCTGCGGAATCTTCCGTAAGGATGGCCGCGCGATCAAGGTGCTCGACCTGACTCTCCAGGACTACCGTGACAGTGCGGCCGACATCGACCCGAGCGTGCTGGCCATCCTCAAGAACCGTGACCCGGCCGAGAAGTTCGCACAGTTGCGCGCCAGCGAGCACCCGCAGGCGCAGTTCCTGTGGGCGATCTTCCGCGATATCTTTCATTACGCCGCTTACCATCTGGCCGACATTGCCGACAACGCCCGCGATCTCGATTTCGCGATGCGCTGGGGCTTCGGCTGGTCACAGGGCCCGTTCGAGAGCTGGCAGGCGGCTGGCTGGCTGGCGATTGCTGAAGCGGTCCGGGCCGACATCGATGCCGGCCGGGCGATGAGCCAGGCTGCACTGCCGGCCTGGGTCTTTGATCGCGTTGCGCAGGAAGGGGTGCATGGCGCCCAGGGTTCCTACTCGGCGAGTGCCGACGCCTATCGACCGCGCTCGACCTTGCCGGTCTATCAGCGGCAGATCTTCCCCGATCGGGTGCTGGGAGAAAACACCATCGCCGGCAGCACGGTCTGGGAGAACGATGGCGTCCGGATGTGGACGCTACCGCAGATCGATCCCGGCATTGCCATCGTCAGCGTCAAGACGCGCAACCACACGCTCGGTCGTGACGTGATCGTCGGTCTGCAGGAGGCCGTGGCGCGTGCCGAAGCCGATTATCAGGGCCTGGTGTTGTGGCACGAGGCGCCTTTCGCGTTTGGTGCCAACCTCAAGGAAGTTGCCGAGGCGATTGCCGACGGCGATTTCGATCTCCTTGAAAGATATGTCGGCGAATTCCAGAATGCGTCGATGTGCCTGAAGTACGCCAAGGTGCCAGTGATCGCGGCGGTGCAGGGAATGGCACTGGGTGGCGGCTGTGAGTTCGTCATGCATGCGACCAGGCGGGTGATTGCACTCGAGAGCTACATCGGTCTGGTCGAAGCCGGTGTCGGACTGATCCCTGCCGGCGGTGGCTGCAAGGAGTTCGCCATCCGCGCCGCGCAGCAGGCCGCCAGGACCGCTGGCAACGACCCCTTTGAATTCATCCAGCCGGTATTCATGACCATTGCCATGGCCACCGTGTCGAAGAGTGGCGCGCAGGCCAGGGAACTCGGTTTTGCCGTCGACACGGACAAGATCGTTTTCAATGCCCACGAACTGCTGTACGTGGCGCTGCGTGAAGCACGCGGTCTTGCCGAGGCGGGCTACTACCCGCGCCTGTCACCGCGCGGGATCAAGGTTGCCGGGCGCACCGGCATTGCCAACTGTGTCATGTTGCTTGCCAACATGAAGGAGGGCGGCATGATTTCAGCACACGACTATGCGGTCGCCAAAGCTGCGGCGACAGCACTGTGTGGTGGCGACATCGAGACCGGGTCCCTGGTTGACGAGCAGTGGCTGCTGACCGTCGAGCGCAAGCTGTTCGTCGAACTACTGAAAAACCCGAAAACTCAGCAGCGTATCCAGCACCTGCTGGAAACCGGCAAGCCGCTGCGTAACTGAGCGAGCAAGGAGAACAGATCATGAGCAAACAGATTCAGGACGCCTACATCGTTGCTGCCACCCGTCTGCCGGTGGGCCGACGCAAGGGCCTGTTGGGCCACGTTCGTCCCGACGACATGCTGGCGCACGCCATCCGGTCGGTCATGGCGCAGGTGCCAGGGCTTGACCCGGCGCTGGTCGAGGATGTCATCGTCGGCTGCGCGATGCCAGAGGCCGAGCAGGGTATGAACGTCGCGCGCATTGGCCTGCTGCTGGCGGGCCTGCCGAACACCGTTCCCGGGGTCACCGTCAACCGCTTCTGCGCTTCCGGCCTGCAGACGGTGGCGATGGCGGCTGATCGCATTCGCCTCGGTGAAGCCGATGTGATGATCGCCGGGGGAACCGAAACGATGTCACTGATGAACCAGATCATGGGCAACAAAATCGCCATCAATCCGGCGATTTTCGAGGCCGAAGAGAATTACGCGATTGGTTTCGGGATGGGAATCACCGCCGAGAAGGTTGCCGCGCAGTGGAAGATCTCGCGCGAAGACCAGGATGCCTTCGCCCTCGCCTCGAATCAGAAGGCCTGTGCGGCGATCGCCGCGGGTCACTTCAAGGCCGAGATATCGCCCTATCTGGTCAGCGCACGCGTGCCGAACCTGCAAAGCGGCGAAGTGATGGTCAAGGAGTTTCTGGCCGAGAACGACGAGGGACCACGTTTGGACAGCAGCATCGAAAACCTCGCCCGCTTGCGGCCGGTGTTTGCCGCACGCGGTTCGGTGACCGCCGGCAACAGTTCGCAGATGTCCGACGGTGCAGCGGCGGTACTGGTGGTTTCGGAAAAAATCCTCAGGCAGTTCGATCTCAAGCCGCTAGCGCGCTTTGCCGCCTACGCGGTGGCGGGTGTGCCGCCCGAGGTCATGGGTATCGGCCCGGTCGAGGCGATTCCTCGGGTGCTCAGGCAGGCCGGAATCAGGCAGGACGAAGTGGACTGGTTTGAGCTGAACGAAGCCTTTGCCGCGCAGGCGCTGGCCGTGATGCGCACGCTGAACCTCGATCCGGGCAAGGTGAATCCGCTCGGTGGCGCGATCGCTCTCGGCCATCCCCTTGGCGCCACCGGAACCGTTCGGACGGCAACGCTGCTGCACGGGATGCAACGCACTGGACAGCGTTACGGCATGGTCTCCATGTGCATCGGCACCGGTATGGGTGCCGCCGGGCTGTTTGAAGCGATCCGCTAGAATTCCTCCGGCGGTACGAAGGCCTCGCCCGGATTTTTCGGGCGAGGCCTTCGTGCCTTGGCGGTGAGCGAGGACCGGGACAGCGCTGAAAGATGATTCTTGAGGCGGACCAAGTGTCTGGCATAATGTCTGCCGGAAAGGGTCACGAAGGCGTGCAATGGATCTCGATCTACTGGGCAGTCTGGGGTGGCGCGAAGGCCTGATCGCGGTCATCGTGCTGCTGGTCGCTTACATCATCCTCCTCTATCTGCGCATGCGGCGCCTGCAGCGCGGCGTCATCACGTCACCGCCGCTGGCGGCGCAGGCCGCGCAGGCGGCGGCTTACGCGGCAGTCCAGGAATCGGCGTCGGCGCAGGGAGCAGCCGCGGCAGCGGTCGATCCGGTCGTGACAGTCGCTGCGCCTCCGCCCAGCGGAAGCGCGTCCGTCGCCGCACCCGACGCGCCGGCAGGTGCCGAGCCGG
>NZ_JDSS02000018.1:218526-233099 GCF_000584955.1 Candidatus Accumulibacter vicinus | reverse complement strand
CAAGCGTGGATCGATTCCTTGCAGCGCGAAGTCTATCAGTTGCGCTGCGAGGTGGACGAGTTGCGCACTGAAGTGTTGGCCGCGCGCGAGGACTTTCGGCAACAGAGCAGGCAATCGACCGGGTCGGCGCCAGCGGCCGCACCGCTTTACAACGATGCGATGCAGATGGCGATCCAGGGGCATGACGCGACCACCATCGCCCATCATTGCGGGATCGCTCGTGCCGAGGCGGATCTGGTGGTGGCGCTGGCGCGCAACCGCTACGAGGGTGTTTAGCCGCGGAGCCCGGGAAATGGCGAAGCGACCGGCAAACAATTTGTCGCCCGCATCTCCCGCCCTGGCTGCGCCTGCCGCTGTCACGCCTGGGTGGTTAGGGGGGCAAGCCGATCTGAAGCGCCAACTGTGGCGGCAAATGGCCGTTGCCGCGCTCTTGATCGTAGCCGCGCTGGTGATGCTGATCGTGCTGGATTACCTGAGCTCGCAGGAGGAAGAGATGGCTGCGGGTCCGCAGTTCACGCAGCCGGTACCGGTCAGAAAACCGCCACCTTCTGTCGACACCAGGCCATCGCCTGCCGAAAAGCCGCCGCTCGAGCCTCTCGCGGCGGGGCCGCAGGCCAGTGGTGCCGCGCTTGAGAAGTGGCTGCCGGTGGAACCGTCGTCGCCTGAGATCTCTCCGGGCAACGCCGCGGCGGCTGCAAAAGCAGGCGCACCGCCGGTCGAGCCGCTCGCTACGCCGATGCCACGCCTGCTGGCGGGAATTGTCGTGCAATCCGGGATCGTGCCGGATGTGCGTCAAGCCGAAGCGATGCAGGCAAGGTTTGTTGCAGAAGGCATCCCTGCAAGTATCGAGGTGCGTCTGCAGCTTGGCCCTTTCAGGACGCGCGCCGAGGCCGAGGTGGCGCGCCAGAAGATCAAGGGACTCGGGATCGACGGACTGATCACGGTCGGCAAGGTCAGCAGGCCTTGATGGAGCCGTTCTCCGACGCGGGCAGTTGGCGACGCAGGCGCCGGGCAAAAACGGTCATCTCCCTGGCCGCCTGAATGTCCCCCCGGCTTTCGGCAATGACGATCCCCTGTTCATAGGCAGCGAGGGCTTCGGCCGGGCGACCGCCCTCGCTCAGTGCCTTCCCGAGGAGCTTCCACGCCGCCGAATACTGGGGGTTGCTCTCGACTGCCGCGCGCAGGTGGATTGCCGCTTGTTCAAAGTGGCCGGTCTTGAGATACTCGTTGCCCAGCGAATAACGTAGTACGGCGCCGTCACGCGGGCCGCCGAGCAGTTTTTCGAGATTGGCGATCAGCACCGTCGTCATTGATATCCCCCTTTTCAAGCCCCCATTGTAGAGAGAGGACAGCACCATGGCCAGAACGATCATTTCAACCCCACATGCGCCTGCGGCGATAGGGACCTACTCGCAGGCGGTCAAGGTCGGCAGTACCGTCTATCTCTCCGGCCAGATCGGACTTGACCCGGCCAGCATGCAGATGGTCGACGGGATCGACGCGCAGATCGTGCGTGTTTTCGACAACCTCAAGGCCGTGGCGGAAGCAGCTGGCGGCTCGCTGGCCGATGTCGTCAAGCTCAACGTTTTTCTCACCGACCTGGCGCATTTCGCGACCGTCAACTCGGTGATGGGCTGCTATTTTTCCGAGCCGTTCCCGGCTCGTGCCGCGGTCGGCGTGGCCTCCCTGCCGCGCGGCGCGCTGGTTGAAGCGGACGCGGTGATGGTGATCGACGACTGATGCCGACCGCGGACGCCATCGATGCGCCGCCAGTCATCCGGAGCCGGCTGCAAAAGCTGGGTCTGCATCGGCGCGACGATCTCGTCCTGCATCTTCCCCTGCGCTACGAGGATGAAACGCGCGTCACCGCCATCGCCGAGGCCCCCTGCGGTGTGCCGGTGCAGGTCGAGGTCCGGATCATCGATCTTTCGGTCCGGCCGGCGCCGCGTCGCCAATTGCTGGTCCGGGTCAGCGATGCGAATGCTGACGGCAGCGTCCTCGATCTGCGGTTCCTGAGCTTCTACGGCAGCCAGCAGCGGGCGCTGGAAAACGCGCGCAAATGCGGCTACAAGCTGCGCCTTTTCGGCGAAATTCGCGCCGGTTTCCTGGGTCCCGAGATGGTGCATCCACGTTACCGCATCCTCGCCGATGACGAGAAGCTGCCCGACTCCCTGACCCCCGTCTATCCCACCACTGCCGGGTTGTCGCAGGCCAGCCTGCGCCGGCTCATCGCGCGCGCGCTGCACAACGCCGACCTCGCCGAATTGCTCGACCCCGACTGGTGCAACCGTCATTCACTGCTACCCTTTGGCACCGCCGTGACCCTGTTGCACGCGCCGCCGCCCGAGGCCTCGGAAGCGGCGCTGCAGACCTGCAGTCATCCCGCCTGGCGGCGAATCAAGTTTGATGAACTGCTGGCGCAGCAGCTTTCGCTGCGCCGTGCCTACCTGGCGCGCCGGCGCAAGGGTGCGCCGGTGCTGGCTGGCGCCGGCCGGCTTGGCCGCCGTTTCGAGGCTTCCTTGCCCTTCGCGCTGACCGGGGCGCAACGGCGTGTCGTAGCCGAGATTGCCGGCGACCTTGCCGCGCCTTACCCGATGCAGCGTCTGTTGCAGGGTGATGTCGGCTGTGGCAAGACCATCGTTGCGGCGCTGGCGGCCTGTCAGGCCATCGAGGCGGGTTATCAGGCAGCGTTCATGGCGCCAACCGAAATCCTCGCCGAGCAACATTTTCTGAAGCTGCAGGCCTGGCTCGAACCCCTGGGTGTCGAAGTGGTCTGGCTGACGGGCAGTCTCAGGAAGAGCGTCAAGCAAGCCAAACAGTTACAGGCCGCGACGACCGCGCAGCTGATCGTCGGAACACATGCGCTGATTCAGGAGAGCATCGATTTTGCCCGTCTCGGTCTCGCCATCGTAGACGAGCAGCACCGCTTCGGCGTCGTGCAGCGGCTCGAGTTGCGTCGCAAGGGCGGCAACCCGCACCAGTTGATGATGTCTGCGACGCCGATTCCGCGCACGCTGGCGATGAGCTACTACGCCGACCTTGACGTTTCGGTGATTGATGAAATGCCGCCGGGACGGTCACCGATCAGGACGCGACTGTTTTCCGACAGCCGCCGGGAGCAGGTCATCGCCGCGGTGCGCGCGGTTGTTGCCGGCGGACGCCAGGCTTACTGGGTCTGTCCGCTGGTCGAGGAATCGGCGAAGCTGGAGTTGCAGGCAGCGCTGGAAACCTGTGCCGTGCTCAGCGCCGAACTTCCCGATCTGCGCATCGGTCTCGTGCATGGCCGTCTGCGCGGTGATGAAAAGGCGGCGGTGATGGCTGCCTTCGCTGCCGGTGAAATCGACGTCCTGGTGGCGACCACCGTCATCGAAGTCGGCGTCGATGTCGCCAACGCCACATTGATGGTCATCGAACACGCCGAACGCTTCGGACTTTCGCAACTCCACCAGTTACGCGGCCGTGTCGGCCGCGGCAGCCACGATTCGGTCTGTGTGCTGCTCTATCAGCAGCCCTTGTCGCCGACCGCACGGGCACGCCTGAAGATCATTTTCGAAAACACCGATGGCTTCGAAATTGCTCGTCAGGATCTGCTTCTACGCGGTCCTGGCGAGTTCGTCGGAAGCCGCCAGTCGGGCGTGCCGCTGCTCCGTTATGCCGACCTCGAAGGGGATGCCGATCTCGTCGAACTGGCGCAAACCCTGGCCGTCCACTTGTTGCACGCTGATCCCGATCGCGCCAAGCGGCATTTGCGGCGCTGGCTGGGGAATCGGGAGGAGTTGTTGAAAGCGTGACTCGTGTCCAGACGCGCGCGCGCCGGGGAAGATTGTCCGAATTGCCGAGGAAACAGGCCGGCGATAGAGGGCGTGGTCCGGATTGCCTCTGGACCTCATCGGATCGGCAGGGGCGAAAACCGTTACCGGTTCTTGCCGGGGGAAAACCATCATGCATTTCAAGCATCAGCAGGATGGCAAACTCGATCTTCATGTGAATCCGATGCATCGTGAACATTTCCCTTCCTCCTCGGATGACCATCTGATTTCGTCGATAACGAGGCAGGAGCGTTTGCTGACGATATGCTCGCTGTCGCTGGCCGGGTGGGGTGACCTGGGTCATGGCCGGAGTCCTCCTCGGAAACGTTTGAAGTCGTGGTTGGCCGGTGCCCCGCTGGTGACGCGGGTCGCCTGAAGCCGCCTGGTCGCTGGACGATTGCGAGAGCGACTGGGCGGTCGCCGAGACCTGGCCCGAGGCATTGACGTGAATGACGTGGTGGAAGGTTTCACCGACCGGAACAATGGGATTTACCATCGGGAAGCTTTCTCCTGTATTCAATGGGGCGCGCCGCAGGGCGGGAACCGATGCACTTCCCTGGACAAACGACCTGCAGTGCGGCAGAAATTGGTAAAAATAGTGAAGGGGGGTGCTGTCAGTCCGGCTTCTAGGAGGTTGCTGGTAAATACTGCCGGAAAGACAGTTAATCTTCATTACGGCGCCCGGCAGAACAAACTTGAGCCCAATTATGGATATTTATTGACTTTCCGCCGCACTGCTCCAGCCCATCCATCGTGGGTGTCGAAAAGAAGCCCTTGCCGCACCTGCGGTGCCCGACCCACAGAATCCTGCACGGGTAATCGTGGTTGAAATTTCCTGGCTGAGTTTCAGCATGACCCACAACATCCAGGACGACTTCCTCCGGAAGTTCGCCCATGAGGACAGGAGCGTCGTGGTTGCCAAACTGTTGCAGGAGGCCGTCGCTCAGGCATGGCGCAAGCCGCCAAGAGATGATGTGTCCTGAGCGGGAACGCACGCTGGTCAGCGAGGAAGAACTCCGTCGTGTCCGCGCAGAAGGCGGCCTTTGCCGCGACTGCTGACGCTAAATGCCCGCGTGATTCTCAAGTGACTGTCTGCTGGAAGTCGTTGCCGTGTCGATTCGCGAACGGCCCTGATGTGACCGCCGATCCTGCGAAATCGTTGGCGTAACCTTCACATGGGCGGTCATGACTGGAGTCCTTTCCGGTCCAGTGGGACCTCGACGTTCTCCAGTACCGGTTCGCCATCCCGGCGGTGGCGACGGGCGTGCCTGCTGCTGCGCAGTCACGCCCGGACTGTGGTGGTGGCTACTTGCAGTGTTTGGGTTGCGCAATGCCGGTCTGTACAGCAGGATTGTAGCCAGCGCCGTCGCCTACCGCCTTTTGCGCCGCGGGGGCTGCCGCCGCATTCATTGCCGCAGGCAGCGCCTTGCTGAGCTTGTCATACTGATTGTCGAGACACTGCGTGTTCAGGGGGGTTTGTTGCGAGCACGATGCCTCTCCCGCCAGAGCCTCCTTGACCTCCTGGACGCTGCCCAGGTAGGCGCCCCACTTGAACTCGAGGAAATAGGCGTCGGCGCAGGTCACGTTCGGAAACTTGTCCGCACAACTCAGTTCGTCGTCATCCTTGGCGGCTCCCGGAGGATCGCATTTGACGTAGCCACAGCTTCCACGCACCCAGGCCGAAAGGGTCCGCAGCGGGTCGTCCTGCAAGGCACTGATGCTCTTGGGAAGCTGGCTGGGCGTGATGTCACTGCCGGCCGGATCCTTCAGCCAGGTATCGTGCTGTTTGATCATCGCCTGCCAGAAGGCGTCTTCTTTCATGTTCGACCAGTCGGCGATCAGGAACGCATAGACCTTCTTGTCCTTGTCCTTGATGTCGGCATTCCAGACGGCGGTGGAGAGATGATGGTGGTCGGTCAGGTAGAAGACGCCACCCGGCCCTCGCACCATGGGAACCCAGCGGTTGTCGGCCAGCAGATAGTCGTCGAGTTTTCCTGCCTTGGCTTTGCTCGATATCTTTTCCGCCTTGCATTCGACCGCGTCCATTCCCACTGCCGATTGTGTCGGATGGAGTGCCTTGACGTCGATGATGCACCCTCTTTTCTTCTTTTCCTTGAGCGTGATGATCCCTTCGTCATTAGGCCGGGCGACCCTGGTATTCTTGCCGCATTGCGGGATGGCCGCATCCCCCTGGTCCTTGCCTTTTTTGGCTTCAGCGGTTCCGGCCAGGCCAAGCACCAGCAATCCTGAAAGCATGATCGTGACTGTGCGCATCTCGTTCCTCCTCTGTTAAACCAATGGGAAACAAATCACCGTAGGCATTGCAGCCGCCCGCGCGCAGTATCCGCGGCATGGTCGGCGAAGTCAATTCTCAGCCGGTGGGTGAGCAGCCAAGACTTGCCTGCAGATAACATCGGTCGGCCGTTCAGGAGATCATCTTAGGTTTTTCGGGCTCCGGCAGACCAATCGACTGGCCAGCCATCAAGCACTTTTCCTAGCGGATTGGCGTAGGTGGGTACAATGCTCGCATGGATGACATCGAGCAAGGCTTGCAGTTGGCCATTCCAGGATGCTGCACGTGCGCGTGATGATGTCGTTGCTTGCGTGGCTCCGTCGCTGTTGACAGGACTGGCGCCGGAACTGGAATTGCTGGCCTTGATGCCGACGGCAGTCGAGCTGGCCCGGGGAGCAAGGTCGGTGACGCTACCGCCATAGAGATGACTGGCCTGTTCAGCCTGTTCGCTGCTGCCATACCAGGCGGCGACCCTGCCATTGAACATCACGTAGTGGCGAGGTGATTCTCCTGTGGCCGCTTGTGTTGCGAAGCGGGTCGGGTCGATCCCCTTGTTTTGTGTCACGTCGGTGTGCGCCACGAGCTGAAGGGACTGCGCCAGGGCGGCTGCCTCTTCGAGTCTCCTGATGGCGCCAGGACCTTTGGCCGCCACGTTGGCGTCCCGGGTCCAGTCGTAGGCGGTTCCCAATCCACCGGCAATCAGGTCATCGAAATCGATCCCATGGTCCGAACCGGTTCCTCTGTAAAGCTCATAGGGCTTGTAGCCAACGCCAGCGGCATCGAGTTGGGTGCCCAGTCCCTTGAGATCGTTCAGGCTGATTCCAAGCTGCTGCGTGTTGCGCAGGATACTCTCTGCGCAGAAGGCCGAGGTCGTCAATCGGTTCCCTTCCTGATCGAGGTAAACCATTCGCAACGGAATACCGTCGGAATTCAGGTCGACCCCAAGACGTCCGGAAACGAAGCCGGCTGCCAGGTTGCCGGTCAATTTGACCGCATTCGCGAGAGATTCGGCAAAATTTGCCGCATTGGTCGGTTTGTTGGGTGTCGCGGTGGCTGTCGATGCCGATCTTGTCGCGGCTGCCGAAGAAGAAATTTCCATCGTGTGCCTTTCAAAGTAAGTGCTTGACCGAAGCAAATATTGTGCCAGATGGTTTGTTGAGATTCTTCATGCTGCGGAACAACGATTCTGATCGCTGGCTACGGATTCCAGCCGCACGTCGGCAGCGGCGTCTCCGCTGACCGCAGCAGTCGACGCAGCAGGGTTGGCGGCTGCGGCCTCCGCGGTGCGCCGGCGGCGGCTCTTTTCAAGTAGCCTGCGCAAGTCGGTGTCGATTTTTTCGAGCGTGCCGGCGGCATCGATCCACCAGTCGGTCGACCAGACACGCAAAATTTCCCAGCCGAGGCCACGCAACACCTGTTCGCGCAGCTTGTCGCGGTCGCGCGCGGTCGCTGCGCGGTGATAGGTGGCGCCGTCGCATTCGATACCGCTCAGGTAGACGCCCTGGGCATCGGGATGGACGACCGCCAGATCGACGCGGAAGGACGAGGCGCCGACCTGGGTGTGCAATTCCCAACCCTGGTGGGTGAGTGCGGCAGCGACGGCTTCCTCGAACGGGCTTTCAAAACCGCCGAGGCTGCCAGTATTGGCCGTGGCCAGCGCCGGCACGCCGCGTTCGGCGAAATCGAGGAAGTGCTTGAGATCGCGAACACCGATGGCCTGCGTGCGGGCAAGGTTCATCTGTTCTGCCCTGAGGCTCGAAAAGATTCGCAGTTCATGACGGGCGCGGGTAATGGCAACGTTGAGCCGCCGCTCGCCGCCAGCGCGGTTCATCGGGCCGAAGTTCATCGACACGACGCCCGTGTGGTCGGGGCCATAAGTGATCGAGAAGTAGACGATGTCGCGCTCGTCGCCCTGGACGCTTTCGAGGTTCTTGACGAAGACCGGTTCCAGTTCCGCGTCGGCGAAGTGTGGCTCGATCGACGGATCGCGACGCCGCTCTTCGTCGAGCAGATCCTCGATCAACGCCTGTTGCTCGGCATTAAAAGTAACGACCCCGATGGTCAGCCGTGATTCCCGGAAACCGGGGGACTTCAGACGTTCGACCAGATCGGCAACCAGTGCTTTCGCTTCGGGCTTGTTGATGCGCGCGCTGCCTCTCTCGTAGACGCCCTGATCTACGTGATGAAAACTCACCGCGTGGTCGGTAGTGACCGGCGAAGGGAAGGTTACCAGCGAGCCGCCGTAGTAGCGGTGGTTCGAGAAGGCGATCAGGCTCTCGTGGCGGCTGCGGTAATGCCAGGCCAGGTTCATTGTCGGCAGGTTGGCACCGATGCATTCATCGAGAATACTTTCGAGGTCGGCTTCGACATCTTCTTCGTCGAATTCCGATTCGGCGCGGTCGAAGAAGTTGGTCGGCGGCAACTGCCGTGGGTCGCCGACCATGACCACTTGGCGGCCACGCGCGATCGCACCGATGGCATCCCAGACCGGGATCTGCGAGGCTTCGTCGAAGACCACAAGATCAAAGGTGCTGGCATCGGTAGTCAGGTACTGGGCAATCGACAGCGGGCTCATCAGCAGGCACGGCGTCAGTTGCGTCAGCGCTGTCGGGATGCGCCGGATCAGCTCGCGCAGCGGCAGATGCCGCTTCTTCTTGTGGATCTCGTGGCGCAGGATTCCCCATTCGGAGCTGCGGGTTCCCCCGTCCTGCGTCGGCAGTGCGGCGCACAGCCCGGCGCGAACGCGTGCCCGCGTGAGTTCGGTAAAGCGCTCGTCGAGAGCGCGGAAATCGTTGATGCGCTGCTCGTGTTCGGCGGCGACGAAGCCGCGGATGATCGGTTCCTCATCAACCACGGCGTTCAACCACCAGCGGCTGTAGTTGATCTCGAAAGCATGGCGTAGCGTGCCCGGCGCGATTTCTCCTTTCTCGATCGCCGTGACCAGCGGCGCCAAGCCGAGATCCTGTGCCTGTTTACCGACCTTGCGCCAGGCACACCAGGCATGCAGCCGGTTTGCCGAGCGGAGAATCGCGGTGCAGCGCTGATCCAGCTGATCGAGCGGGATATCCGCAAACGCGTCACGAGCCTCTTCCGAAAAGCTGCCGGTCGCACAGAGACGATTGATTACCGGCGGCAGCGCACCGCAGGCGTCAAGGTATGCGTCGGCAGCGCCGGCAAGCGGACCAGCGGGATCGAGACAAGCGCCGTTGTCGCCAAGGAGACGTTGCAGCGACACCTTGACGGCGGTGACCTCATCGGGTGAGTCGGCGAGTTTGGCGATTGTCGCTGCGACCGATACCTGAAACTTCAGCGCCTGGTCGAGCTGGTCGATGCGGGTCTGCAGACCACACCAGAGGCCGGCACCGACTTCGCGAAGGTCTTCGTAATGGTCGAGCTGTTCTTCGACGCGGGCGCGTTGCTGTAGCCAGTGATGGTCTGCCGCCAAGGTGGTTCCGCAGTGGCCACGCGCCACGCTGGCGTGCGCGCCGGCGAGTTGGCCGGACTCACGAATCGCCTGCAGTGCACTCTGGAAGTGGAGCGCTGCGGTGAGGAGTTCCGGACGGGTACCAAGACCGGCCCAGAGGTGCTCGGTGGGCGAACCGAGAGGGTCCAGCGTCTGCAGCTCGGCATCGAGTGCCTGCAAGCGGTAGAGCTGTTGCAACTGCCGAGCCAGGCGGTTGCCACAGTGACCGTCGGCGACTGCCGGGAAGCGATCAACCCTGCTGCAGGGCTGCTCGATGTGCAGGGCTCGCAGCGCTTGCTGGAAGTGGAGCGCGCACTCGGCATGTTCTGGCCGCGTTCCGAGGCCGGCCCAGACGCCGTCGGTTGCGTCGCTGATCGCCAGCGTCTGTACCTGCGCGCGCAGCGATCGGATCCTGGCGAGCGCCAGTAGGTCGCCGGCAATCTCCGGCTCGCCGGTATCGGCCAGGACGGTCTGCAGCGTCGCGCGAAGCCGGCGTTTGGCCAGCCAGGACATCGGCCACATGGCCTGTTCGGCCTTTACCCAGTCACGCTGGAGTTGGGCCACGTTCAACTGTTCGACCTGCGGGTTGTACACCACCGACAACTGTCCGCTCAGGCGGCGAATCTCGGTGAGGAGTCGCAGGCCCTGCTGTAGATCCTCGATGACCGCTGCCGACCAGGGCTCACCGATCTGCGCGAAGATCTCGCGGCGCTGCTGCAGCAAGGCCAGTCCACGCCAACAGGCACTGACCACGGCCTCCGGCCAGGGCGGCGAAATTTCGCCGCTCATTTCGCGGTGTCTGGTAAGCAAATCCCGAGCAGCCTGCAAACGTTCGACAATGCTTGCAGTGTCGGTACGCAGGACGAATCGCCAGTCGTGGCCTGCGGCCTGCGGCAGGATTCTTGCGAGGATGCCGAGGGCACTACGCCGACGACGGTCAAGTGGCGTGCGCGGCAGTCCGCTGACATGACAGAAGTGCTCCGCGGCGTTCTGCAGAACCTGCAGTGCACGCTGGGCATCGCGCACGCTCTCGATGAAAGTTTGTTGCCAGCTGGGTGACCAGTCGGCGTGTCCGACCACCGCCAGCGGGCCGTTCCCGAGATCCGTCTGGCCGACTGCCTGTGCATTGACTTGCAGGCGGTCGGTAAGCTCGCGCATCGCGGTCATCGCGGCCGCATCGTGAGCATCGGCGCTGTGCCACGACAGGGTCAGCACCGGCACCTTGCTGGCCGTCTCGCCGCCCTCACCCTGGAGCACGCGCCCGATGGCCCGGTAAATCGTCATGCCATTCGGGTGTTGCAGATGCAGACGTTCGACATAGACGTTGAGCTGGTCGCGCAAATCTTGCAGGCGCTGCGCTTCGACGCGCCAGGCGTCGGCATCGATGCCGCCTCGCGCCGTCCAGGCTGCCTGCAACTGCGCCAGGACGTCGAGCTTTCTGGCTTTGCTGGAATGCAGTTCGAGGCAGAATTCACCGAGACCGACTTCGCGCAGGCGCCGGTAGACCATATCGAGCGCCGCCATCTTTTCGGAGACGAAGAGTACCCGCTTGCCCTCGGCCAGGCACTGCGCGATGAGGTTGGCGATGGTCTGGCTCTTGCCGGTTCCCGGCGGTCCGATGAGGACGAAGTCCTTGCCGCGCACGGCGGCGATGATCGCGGAAAGTTGCGATGAATCCGCGGCCAGCGGGCAGAAGGTCTGCTCCGGCGCGAACTCGCGGTCCAGCCGGGTGCGATCGGGAAAAGCCAGTTGCGCGGGATAGCTCTCGCGCGGCGTGTCGATCAGATGACGGACAACGGGATTGTCGCGTAATTGCTCGGTGCGCTCGCTGAGGTCTTTCCACATCAGATGCTTGGCGAATGAGAACATCGACAGCACGACTTCTTCGCTGACTTCCCAGCCCTTGATGTCCTTGATCGCCTGCGACACCGATCGCCAGATCGCCGCGACGTCGAGGCCACCTTGATCCCTGGGCAGTTCGCCGTCGGCAACCCCGAGACTGAGTTTGAAATCCTGGCGCAGCATCTCGATCAGCGTCGGGTTGAAGCGCGGTTCGTCGTCATGCAGGGTCAGGGTGAAACCCGAGCGGACACTGCGGCGGTTCAAGGTTACTGGCACCAGCAACAGTGGTGCGCGGTAGCGTTGCCCGATCCGCTGTTCGCCTTTTTCGTCGCGGCTCCAGCAAAGGAAACCGAGTGCGAGGAAGAGGGTGTTCGCGCCGCCCTCCTGGAGCGTGTTGCGAGCCGTGCGATAGAGATCGACCAGGCGGCTGTCGAGTTCATCGTCCGTGATCGCGATAAAGATCTCCCGGCGTTGCAGAGCGTCAAGGGCATGCTGGCGGCGCAGATCTTCGCGCTCGCGCGCTTCGTGGATGGCCAGATTGCGAGGGTCGGTACCGTTCATGAGCTCGGGCTGGGGCAGCAGCTTCAAGGGCAGCATCTCCGATAGCCGATCTTCAAGCGCAGCGGCGTCGGGAGCCTCGAGCGTCAGCGCCTGTTTGCTGCTGCGGAAATTCAGCAGCTTGTTGCGCAGCGACAGGTCGAGCAGTTTGCGCTGCCAGCGCGCGAGGCGATCCGCGGGCTTGAGCGTCGCCGGGTCCGCTTCTCCGGAAATATCTTCGTCCGGCAGTTCGGGCGCTTCGGTAAATGCCGGTTCGAGTGTCGCTGGTGGCTCGCCGATGGTCGCGGTGCTGGGCCGGTCGACACTCGCCAGTGGCTTGATCCGCTGTAGGCGGGCGCGCCGGATGTCGACCGCGAGTTCGAAGACGTCCTCCTCGAAGATGTTCTGCTCGCCGCACTGGACGGCATAAGAAAACGCCGGCGCCGGCCGCTGCGTCACCAGCGTGGATTCGAAAAGCAGCAATTCCTTGAGCTTGACACGTTTGCGCAGGGCCGAGACGTCGTCGACGACGCTGCTCGAAAACTCTTCGGGCTTGAGCCAGACGCCGGCGAAGGCGTGCTCCTTGGTGAACACCAGCAGCGGATTCAGACCGGCCTGCTCGATCGCCGAGGAGAACAGCAGCGCTAGGTCCAGGCAGGTCGCGAGCCCCTGTTCGGCAAGCTGGGTCGGTCCGCGCACCTTCTGGCCACTGTGTTCGAAACTCGCCGGTGGCAGCGCGTAGTCGAGCCCCATGGCGGCGACGGCACTCCAGATGCCGGAGCCGATTTCCCAGGCACGCCGGGGACCGCCCTGGTAGCCATTCAGCGCCGGGCTCCGGCCGTTCCTGCGCAGCACCTCGGCGGCCTGCTTGAGCAGGCGCTCGACGGCCGGGTCATTGGGTTGCACGAAAGCGGCGACCATGTCCGGGAGTTGTGACAGCCCGCCCCACTGGTTGCGAGGCAGGAGCTGCACGCAGCGTTCGAGTCGCGCCAGTTCGCAGGCGGTATCGCCACGGCGACGCAGGACGATGGAGGCAGTCGCCGTTTCGGCCTCGGTCAGGCGGCCCAGCAGCGCCGCATCGAGCCGCACATCGACATCGCTGATACGGTAGTGTTGGCCTGCTCCGAGCGCTTCGATCTGCCAAACCTTCGTTTGCAGGAATGCCGGCGTCGATTCGATGCAAAGTTCCAGACTTTCGAGTGCCTCATCGGTGTCGTTGACGATACTCAGTTCGCGGAGCATCGGCACCGCGTTTTCAAAGTCTGCGAGATTCAGCTTCGCGATCAGCTCAGCGTCAATGCGCAGAGGCGTCAACTGCTGCTTGCCCGGCTGGCCTTGATCCATCGCCTCGTCACAGCGGCAGTGAAACGGGTCCGACACCCGTCACTTCGGGAGGGGTCGCGTCAATCTCGCTCCTGCGCATAGTCTGGAAATCACTCGGGGGGCGGACGGTCTGCAGGAGAATAGCAAGACCCAAGGCAAGGGTGGACATGTTTTCAATGTTTCGTTGAGTCGTGGATTCGGGTAGCCATGCCAGGCAGGCGGCCTATCCGCAGATTCTCGCCAGCTGGTCGGGGCCAAGCCGCTGCAGGTCTTCATTTTCTTGCCAGCAGCGCCGTTCCACATTGGCGTGCGCGTATGCACGACTCTCGTCTGCGCTTTGTTGCAGGAAGGTCTTCAGGATGCGTTGCAGGTGACTCGGAGAAGGGAGCATGCTGGCGTAGAAGAGCACCCATTCCTGACGCTTGATGAGCAGTGTTGGGAAGTTTTCCACCTCCAGGTCACCCAGGTCGTCTGCGTGCACCTCGATATCGAGCCAGTAAAAACTTGCTGCAGGAAACTGCTCGGCAGTTTCCTGGAAACCGCTGCGGTATTCCCGGCAAACACCGCACCATTCGGCACACAGGCAGACGACCAGGAATTCCGCAACGGCGCCTGCGGCGCTGTTCGGGAATATCGGGTGATGCATCACTTCGATGACGTCCTCGCTCTTCCGGCGGCTCCAGGTCGCGGACTTCGATCACGTCGCTGTTGTCCGGCCGTCTTCAAGCGTCAGCCTGGTTCCGCAGGAGTTGTTGAATGTGGCCGATGAGTTGTTCTTCGGGGTATGGCTTGCCGAGCACCACATTGACTCCGGCGGCAGCCGCATTGGCACGTAGCTGTTCGTTGTCGGAGGTGACCAGAATGATCGGCAGGTGAGCGGTGCGAGGATTGGCACGCAACTGGCGTGCCAATTGCAGTCCATTCATTCCCGGCATGTCCTCATCGGTGACCAGCACATCGGGTGTCGATACCTCGATTTGTCGCGCCGCGTCCAGACCGTCCTCGGCCATCAGGACCTGATATCGGTGTGCGGTGAGCAGGCGGCTGGTCTTGACCCGGACCACCTTCGAGTCGTCGGCAATCATCACCACGGTTTGTTCCTCGGTCTTAATCTTCGGCACACGTGCTGCGGCCGAGGCCGCCAGGGTCCGACGCTGGGCTTCCTCGGCAGCCTGACGTTGGGTTTCGCGCTCGATCGCAGCCTCAACGGCTTGGCGTTCGTTCTCTTCCTGGCGAAGGGCTTGTTCTATGGCCAGGCGGTCGGCCTCGCGGCGGGCAGCAGCTTCGGCAGCCTGACGTTCGGCCT
>NZ_JDSS02000018.1:201111-218501 GCF_000584955.1 Candidatus Accumulibacter vicinus | reverse complement strand
ACCCACCAACACAGCAACGGCGATCAACATCAAGGTCTGAATCATGGTCATTGAACTGGTCCCTTCATCATGGGCATCCACAAACATCGGCACCTGCCGATGCACATTCGGCCGCTATTCCAGGCATTGGCCGATGCGGCAACTCCATCCATATCAACATGATAAAACGAATAACCAGGCAGTTGGGAGATCGATCGGCGATGAATCGGCAGGCACCGATGAATAATACAGCCATATCTGCACATGGCGGTGAGGCCCGGAAACTGAGAGAATCGGCCTTTGCGGACAATATCAGCCCATCGGAAGCAATCGGATCGGCACGAATCGACCTCAGTGCACACCTCAGGATGAGTAGAAAATCCTGGACCACACACTGTTTGCCGGATCGAGAGACGAGTGCGGGCAGGGGGAGGTATCCATGGCACCACAAAGCACTTCTGCGGACGTTTCACCAATCGACGAGATCATCATCGACATGCGCGCCGGGCGTATGGTGGTTCTGGTGGACGAGGAGGATCGGGAAAACGAGGGCGACCTCGTGCTGGCCGCCGAGCATGTCACGCCCGAGGCGATCAACTTCATGGCCCGCTTTGGTCGTGGCCTGATCTGCCTGACGCTGACCGAGGCGCGCTGCCGGCAACTGGGCCTGGCGCTGATGGCGCGCGACAACAGGAGTCCTTACAGTACGGCATTCACGGTTTCGATTGAAGCGGCCGAAGGCGTGACCACCGGCATCTCGGCACACGACCGCGCGCTGACCATTGCCACCGCGGTGTCCCGCAACGCGCGACCCGACGAAATCGTGCAGCCAGGCCATGTCTTTCCGATCATGGCTCGCCCTGGCGGCGTCCTGGTGCGCGCCGGCCACACCGAAGCCGGCTGCGATCTGGCGCTGCTGGCCGGACTCGAACCAGCGGCGGTGATCTGCGAAATCCTCAAGGAAGATGGCAGCATGGCTCGCCTCGACGACCTTGTCGAGTTTGCACGTGCGCACGGTCTAAAGATCGGCACCATTGCCGATCTGATCCATTACCGGAGCCGGCACGAGACACTGATCAAGCGCACCCTCTCCAAACAGGTGCAGTCTGTGCATGGCGAGTTCACCCTGCACGCCTATACCGACTGCACCTCGAACGAAGTGCACCTGGCGCTGACCAAGGGCGAAATCCGTCCCGACAAGGAGACGCTGGTGCGCGTCCACGAACCGTTGTCGGTGGTCGATTTCCTCGATCCAGGTGGCGGTCGGCATACTTTTTCACTGTATGTTGCGCAAGCTGCGCTGGCTCGGGTGGACGCCGGCGTGATCGTGCTGCTGCACCGCCCCGAAAGCGGCCAGGACCTGCTCGCGCTACTCGGTGAACCGATCTCCGGCAAACCTCCGGCAACACGCTGGGACCCCCGCACCTACGGTATTGGCGCGCAGATCCTGCGCGACCTCGGCGTCGGCAAGATGAAACTTTTATCGAGCCCGCGCCGGATGCCAAGCATGACCGGTTTTGACCTCGAAGTGACAGGCCACATCGCCACGCCGGCTGACCTTGAAAGACTCTGATGGGCACCCCGAAAAAACTTGCAGACACTTCTTCCATGGCACGTTACGAACGAATTTACGAGTACGATGCTTCGCTCAAGGGTGACGGGCTGGCGATTGGCGTGGTCATGAGCCGCTTCAACCAGGACATCGGCGAAGGCCTGCTCAGCGCCTGTACGAGCGAACTGAGGCGCCTTGGGGTCGCGGAGGGCAGCATCCGCATCGCTACTGTCCCGGGCGCTCTGGAACTTCCTCTGGCCTTGCAGGGCATGGCAGGCAGCGGTCGTTTTCAGGCCCTGATCGCGCTGGGTGCGGTGATTCGCGGCGAAACCTACCATTTTGAGATCGTCTCCAATGATTCCTGCCGGGCGTTGATGGAAGTACAGCTGGAGAGCGGCATCCCGATCGCCAATGGTATTCTGACCTGTGAAGACGACGATCAGGCGCTCGCCCGCATGCAGCAGAAGGGGGTTGACTGCGCACAGGCCGCCGTCGAGATGGCCAATCTGCTGCGCGCACTCAGGGAACCCTCATGATGGCCGAGCAGTCGCCAACAACGCCAGCCGGCAAACCGGCTGTGCTCAGGTCGCCGCGCCGCCGGGCTCGTGAGTTCGTTCTGCAGGGACTCTATCAGTGGCGGGTGAGCGGTAACGACGAAGCTGCGATTGAAGCGCATTTGCGTGATATTGACGATTTCGACAAGGCCGACCGTGAATTCTTCGTCGGACTGCTGCGTGGCGTGCTCGCGCAGCGTCAGATTCTTGAGGCAAAACTGCAAGCTTATCTCGATCGTCCCTTCAATGATCTTTCACCGATCGAAGCCTGTGTTTTGCTGGCGGGGGCTTTCGAGTTGAGCAACTACCCGCAAACGCCGTATCGGGTGATTATCAACGAGTCGATCGAGTTGGCCAAGGGTTACGGTGGAACCGACGGCCACAAGTACGTGAACGGCGTCCTCGACAGACTCGCTGCCGGCTTGCGTCCGGCCGAGGTCGAAGCCAAGCGGGCGGCGCGTGTCAAGGGCCGTTAAGTGGCGCGTCGAGGTGCTGAATACCCGGCCCGGAAACGGCGATGCCCAGCGAATTTGAACTGATCCGGAATCATTTCGTGCGGCCGACGCCGCAAACGATCCTCGGTCCCGGTGACGACTGTGCGCTGATCGCCCCTGCGCTGGGAATGCAGTTGGCGATTACCACTGACATGTTGATCACCGGCACACATTTTCTGCCGGATACGGATCCCTGCCAGCTTGGCTGGAAAACTCTGGCAGTCAATCTCTCCGATCTCGCCGCCATGGGGGCCAGGCCGCGCTGGGCCTTGCTTGCCGGTAGCCTGCCGGAAGTGAGCGAACCATGGATCGCTGCCTTTGCCGACGGACTCTTTGCCTGCGCCAGTCACTACGGCGTCGATGTCATTGGTGGTGACACGACACGTGGCCCGCTCGCTTTCTGCCTTACGGCCATCGGGGAGGTCCCCACCGGCACGGCCCTGCGCCGTGACCAGGCATTGCTCGACGACGACCTCTGGGTTTCCGGGCAACCCGGCCTCGCGGCGCTGGGTCTGGCACACCTGCAGGGGCGAACCGTGCTTGCCGAGCCACTGGTCAAACCTTGTCTGGCTGCCCTGCAGCGACCGCTGGCGCGCGTCGAACTGGGGCTTGAGCTACGCCGGCGTGGCCTGGCGCATGCCGCCATCGATGTCTCCGATGGTCTGCTCGCTGATCTTGGTCACATCCTCGAAGAGTCGGCGGTTGCCGCCGAGCTTTTTGTGGCACAACTACCGCCGTTGCCGGCGACAGCAGACCCCGTGCTGGCCCGCCAATGCCAGCTCGCCGGTGGTGACGATTACGAACTGGTGTTCTCCGCAGCATCCGCAAAGCGCGCCGAGATCAGCGCGCTCGCCGACCAGCTGGCTTTGCCGCTCTGGCGTTGTGGCCTGGTCGTCGACGCCGCCCCGGGTCAGCTGACACTGCTCGACGACCAGGGACAGATGGTGCCGATCAACGACAAGGGATACGATCACTTTGGCTAGTCCGCCTTCACTTCAATTCCTGCTGGCGCATCCCGCGCATTTGGTTGCCTGTGGTTTTGGCAGTGGCCTGTCTCCACGTGCGCCGGGAACCGTGGGCACCCTTTTCGCCTGGGTTGCATTCCCCTGGCTACGTTCGTTGATGAGCGATTTCGAACTGCTCGGATTTCTTCTGCTCTGTTTCATCGGCGGCGTGCTGGCGGTCCACAAGACCGGTGTCGATCTCGGGGTCATCGATCACGGCAGTATCGTCTGGGACGAAATTGTTCCCTTCTGGCTGGTGCTCCTGTTCTGCCCGGCGCACTGGCTTTGGCAGGCAGGCGCCTTCTGCCTGTTCCGGATTTTTGACATCGTCAAGCCACCACCGGCACGCTACTTCGACGAGAAGGTCAAGAACGGCTTCGGTGTCATGTGTGACGACCTGATGGCGGCGGGACATACGCTGCTGGTTCTGGCCATCCTGCGCTTCGTATTGACATGAGCCGGCACGATCAAGCCTCCCTGGAAGCACTGGCCGCCGCAGTGGGTCAGTTGCTGCTGGCGAATGGCGAGCGCCTGGCAACGGCCGAATCCTGTACCGGCGGTTGGCTTGGACAGTGTCTGACCGCGGTCGCCGGGAGTTCTGCCTGGTTCGAACGTGGTTTCATTACCTATTCCAATGACGCCAAGATCGAGCTTCTCGGCGTCACCGCCGATACCCTCGCTGCGCACGGTGCGGTCAGCGAAGCAACTGCCATGGCGATGGCCCTGGGTACCCTGCAGCACAGTCGTGCCGACTGGGCGCTGGCCATCACGGGCATTGCAGGTCCGGGCGGGGGGGCACCGGGCCGTCCGGTCGGTACTGTCTGCTTTGCCTGGGCCGGACCGGATGGAGGTGCCGTCTCATGTACTCGTCATTTTCAGGGTGGCCGCGAGTCGGTGCGGGCGCAGTCGGTTGCGCATGCCCTGAGCGGGCTCCTCGAACGGGCCGGGAGCCGTCTGGTCTGACGGTTCGCCCGGACGAGCAATTTCACCCGTCATTTCGGCCAATCAACTCCGCCATATAATGAGATGATTCACTCCAATGTGCTCAGGCATCATGAACCCATCTTTTTTCCGGTTATGGCGACTACCTCGGTTACTGCCGATCCTGCTATGTTCTGCCGGGATAGCCGAGGCAGTGACCCTTGGCAAGATGACCGTGCTGTCAAGCCTTGGGTCGCGCTTCGAAGCCGAGGCGCCCCTTCTTGATGTCTCTGCCGCAAAGCAACCGCTGGCCGAATGTTTCCGCCTTGGCCAGCGGAGCCAGAGCGACGAGAATGTGGGGGTGCCGCTGCTGATGCGCGCTCGCGTTACCATTGAGCAGCGCGGCGGTGGGCTGCGTTTGTCTATTGTTTCCGATCAGATCATCAACGAACCGGTACTGGAGGTCAAGGTGCATGTCGGTTGTGGCGCCGAGGTGGTACGCAAGTATCTGCTGCTGATCGATCCTCCCCTGGCCAGGAAACCTGCGGTGGACCTGCCTGCCATTCGTGCGGCAGCGGTCCCTGATCCGGAGCCGGCTTTCCACTCGCGGTCGGCAACAGGCTTGCAGTCTGGCGACAGCCAGCAAGTTCTGCCGGCAGTGCGGCCTGTCGCGAACCCCGGAGCAGGCGCTGCAGGGGATACGCCATCCGGCTTTCGACCGGAACGGCCACTGCCCCGGAAATCATCCCCTGGTTCTGGCGCAATCGACCGCCTGCTCCTTTCTGGCGGCACCGACCGCCATCTGTCCGGGATCGCCGACGACCTGCCCTTGCGTTTGAGTACCAGACCATCGATGCAGCTACTGAACCAGATGACTGAGAGTCAGCGCTCGATGTTGCGTATCGAGTACCAGCTCTTGTCGGCATTGCACACGCAGGCCGAGCAGCAGCTGGCCGTTGCGGAACAGGTACGGCGGCTGGATGCGACGCTCAACGATCTGCAGCGGAGGAGGAACCTGGGTCAGGGGAGGCAGCAGACGCTCATCGCCACGGCGATACCGGCCAGCTCGCCCGTGCAGCCGGCCACCGCACCAGCCCGGATGGCGGCACCGCCGGTCGCGCAAGTGACCGACAAAACGGATTGGTGGCTTGAGGCAGGGCTGCTGCTCGGGCTAATTGCCGGCTTGACCTGGCTGCTTCGCCGCCGCTCCGGCAACGCCTCCCGCCTATCGGAAATTGCCGGGCCGACGCTCCCGCCGGCCGACTTCAGCGAAGCTGTCGACAAAAATCGCCAGCCGATTCGGCTTGCAGATCATCCGGCGATCGTTGCCGAGGGTGAGCCGAAGATGGATGCTCCGCTGATTCCGGGCGGTGTTACGAGCGGAGTGGCGGCACGCGATGACGATGAGGTGACTGCGGTACTGCAACTTGCCGAGATCATGATCTCTTTCGGACGTGTCACGGGAGCTGCACAGGTATTGGAAGAGTTCCTCGAACAAAAACCGACGCTCGCAGTGACTCCCTGGTTGAAACTGCTCGAGGTTTACCGGCAGAACGAGCAGCGTGAGGCCTTCGAAGCACTCGGATTGCGGCTCAAACGCCACTTCAATGTCGCTGCAGGGGATTGGGAAAGCGCCGGGGAACTCGTTGAACCGGTCTTTGCTGCCAGCGATGAACAGGCCGGGTCGATTGAACCACTGCTGGCGCGCCTCCCCAGGGTGGGGCAATTGCCGCATATCAAGGTCACGGTGATACGTACCTGGGGTTCTCCCGAGTGTCTGGCTTACCTGCACAGACTCTTGCGCGACAACCGCGATGGCGAGCGCAGAGGCTTTCCTCTGGGTACTGCGCGTGAATTGCTGTTTCTGATCGACCTTCTTGAAAACCGCCTCGCGCGTCAGACCTGATGCCCGCAGGCGGAATCGCTGCGTAAGCTGGTCATTTTCACATGACTGTATATAATTACATTAGTTTGGCGATGCGGATGTGGACATGATCTGCGCGGTCGAACGTGGGATAATTCCTCTCATTCAAGAATAAGGACAGGCAACAATGAACGACAACAAGTCGAAGGCGCTGGCTGCTGCGTTGGCACAGATCGAAAAACAGTTTGGCAAGGGCTCGATCATGAAGATGGGTGAGGGGAGCGTCGTGCCCGACATCTCGGTCGTTTCCACCGGCTCGCTGGGACTCGATATCGCACTTGGCATCGGCGGTTTGCCGCGAGGTCGCGTGGTCGAGATTTATGGCCCGGAATCCTCGGGCAAGACAACCCTGGCCTTGCAGGTGCTTGCTGAAATGCAGAAACTCGGAGGGACGGCCGCCTTCATCGATGCCGAACATGCGCTCGATCCCGGCTATGCCCAGAAACTGGGCGTGAATCTCGATGAACTGCTCATCTCGCAGCCGGACAACGGCGAACAGGCTCTGGAAATCGCCGACATGCTGGTGCGCTCGGCCAGCGTCGATGTGGTGGTCATCGACTCAGTAGCGGCACTCGTCCCGAAGGCGGAGATCGAAGGCGAAATGGGCGACTCCCTGCCCGGTCTGCAAGCCCGTCTGATGAGCCAGGCACTGCGCAAGTTGACGGCCAATATCAACCGTACCAACACTCTGGTGATCTTCATCAACCAGATCCGCATGAAAATCGGCGTCATGTTCGGCAGTCCGGAAACCACCACCGGCGGCAACGCCCTCAAGTTCTACGCTTCGGTGCGCCTCGACATCCGCCGCATTGGCAGCATCAAGAAGGGTGATGAAGTCATTGGCAACGAAACTCGGGTCAAGGTCGTCAAGAACAAGGTCGCTCCACCTTTCCGCGAAGCCATATTCGATATCCTTTACGGTGAAGGAACCTCGCGCGAAGGCGAGATCATCGAACTCGGGGTGCTGCACAAACTGGTCGACAAGTCGGGATCCTGGTACGCCTACAATGGCGAAAAAATTGGCCAGGGCAAGGACAATGCCCGCGAATATCTCAAGAGCAAGCCGCAAATCGCGGAGGAAATCGAGGCCAGAATCCGTGCGGCGGTGAAAGTCCCATCCCCTGCAGCGATCATCGCTCCATAAGGGTCCGAGACGATGCAGGACGCTTTGCGCGAACGTGCTCTGCGCTTGCTCGCCCGCCGTGAATACACGCGCCAGGAACTGTCACAAAAGGTTGCGCTCTTTGCTGAATCGGCGGAGCAGCTGGAGGCTCTGCTCGACGATCTGACGAGCAGGCATCTGCTTTCCGATCAACGTTACGCGGAAACGCGGCGCAATTCGCGAGCGCCGCGCCTGGGTGACGCGCGTCTGGCGTATGAGCTCCGTTCCAAAGGAGTGGCTGCCGAACTGGTGAGCGCGACACTGGCCGCTGGAGAAGACGAATTGACGCGCGCGCGCCGAGTCTGGCAGCGGCGCTTTGGCAGCCTGGCTGATGTGGGTGACGCTGCCGAGCAAGCCCGGCAAATGCGCTTCCTGGCCGGGCGGGGATTTTCGGGTGAGACCATTCGGCGCTTGCTGAGCGGCGCCACTCTTGAAGACGATTGAGCCATGTCAGACCAGCAGAGCACACTGTCAACCCATCAACTCCACAAGCGCTACAAGTCGCGTACAGTGGTCCATGATGTTTCCTTCGAGGTGGTCAGCGGAGAGGTGGTCGGGTTGCTCGGTCCGAACGGTGCGGGCAAGACGACGTGTTTCTACATGGTGGTCGGCCTTGTCGCGTGTGATGGCGGCGACGTTCATCTCGATGGCGAAAAGCTGACTCACTTGCCGATACACAAGCGCGCCCGCCTGGGGGTTTCTTACCTTCCGCAGGAAGCTTCCGTTTTTCGCAAGCTGACGGTCAGCGAGAACATCTGCGCTGTGCTCGAATTACAAAAGTTGTCGGCAGATGAAATCGCAAGCCGTACAGATGATCTGCTCGAAGAGTTGCACATCAGCCACCTGCACGCCAGCCCTGCGACTTCCCTGTCCGGAGGGGAACGGAGGCGAGTTGAAATCGCACGTGCCCTGGCCAGTAGTCCACGTTTCATTCTGCTCGACGAACCTTTCGCCGGTGTCGACCCGATCGCTGTGCTCGACATCCAGAAGATCATCCGCTTTCTCAAGGAACGGGGGATCGGGGTGCTGATTACTGACCACAACGTTCGCGAAACATTGGGGATCTGTGACCACGCGTACATCATCAACGAAGGGAGTGTCCTTGCCGCTGGCCGGCCGGAAGAAATCATTTATAATGAAAATGTTCGAAAGGTGTATCTGGGTGAGAATTTTCGCCTCTGAACCCAACGACCCTTCCGCCATAATTCGAGAACCAGACGGGCAACTCCCTTGCCAATGCGGTGGCTTACCCGGTTCCGTATATGAAACCATCCCTCCAGCTCAGGCTTTCTCAGCATCTCGCGTTGACCCCGCAACTGCAGCAATCGATCCGGTTGCTGCAGTTGTCGACGATCGAACTCGAACACGAACTGGAAAAGTACCTGCTTGATAATCCGCTACTCGAACGGGCAGAGGAATACCCTACCCTTGCGGTGGTGCATGGCGAAAGTGGTGAGGGCGTTTTTCCAGCGGCGGAGGGGGGCGACACGCCAGAGGAACGCCCCTCTGCTGAAGACGAAGGCTGGCTGGACGATCATCCTGCCTCCTTTGGTTCTTCCGGTTCCTTCGATGACGAGGATGGCGAGGGCGATTATCAGGACATTCAGGCAACCACGGTCTCGCTGCGCGAGCACTTGTTGTGGCAGCTTGGCCTGATGACGCTCTCCGACCGTGACAGCGTGCTGGTGCGCTGCCTGGTGGAAGCACTGGACGATGACGGCTACCTGACTCAGTCGCTCGATGAACTGGTTGAAGTCATGCCCGTCGAACTGGAGATTGCACCGGAAGAACTGCGGATTGCGCTCAATCATCTGCAGTGCTTTGATCCGACCGGCGTTGGCGCGCGCAGCGCGCAGGAGTGCCTGCTGCTGCAACTTCAGGCGCTGCCGGTTGATGACACCTGTACGCTGGCACAGGAGATTGTGCGCGAACATCTGGAACTGCTGGCCAGCCATGATTTTCCCAAGCTCAAAAAGCTGACGGGTTGTGAGGACGACGCCCTGCGCGCTGCACATTTACTGATCTGCCGCCTGAATCCACGGCCCGGAGCCGCATACGCTTGCCCTGAAACCCGTTACATCACCCCTGATGTGGTAGTCCGAAAAGTCCGCGGACAGTGGTCGGTCAATGTCAATGCCGACGCCTTGCCGCGACTGCGGATCAACAGTCTCTATGCCCAGATTCTATCCAGACAGCGTGGATCGGGTCTCGCCGGGCAACTCCAGGAAGCTCGCTGGCTGATCAGGAATGTACAACAACGGTTTGACACGATCCTGCGGGTGGCGCAGGCTATTGTGGAGCGTCAGCGCCAATTTCTCGATCACGGAGAAGTCGCGATGCGGCCACTGGTCCTGCGCGAGATTGCCGAAGTCCTGGGGCTGCATGAATCGACCATCTCGCGGGTCACCACCCAGAAGTACATGGCGACCCCGCGCGGGATTTTTGAACTGAAATATTTTTTTGGCAGCCACGTCAGCACGGAAGCTGGCGGGGCCTGTTCGGCAACGGCCATTCGCGCATTGATCAAGCAAATGATTGGCGCTGAAGAGCCTAACAAGCCTCTCTCGGATAGCCAGATATCCGAGGTTCTTGGTCAGCAGGGCATTGTCGTGGCACGGCGAACAATTGCAAAATACCGTGAAGCGCTCAGTATCCCGCCGGTCAATTTACGCAAGTCCATTTAGAAGAAGGAGTCACATCATGAATCTGCAAGTCAGTGGACACCGTCTCGAGATCACCCCGGCCCTACGCGATTACGTCACCGGCAAGCTCGAACGAATCATTCGTCATTTCGATAACCTGATAGACGTAAACGTGATTCTGTCGGTGGACAAACTGAACCAGAAGGCCGAAGTGACAGTTCATCTCGCTGGCAAGGATGTCTACGTGGAGTCCGTGGACGAAGACCTCTATGCGGCAGTGGATGGTCTGGTCGACAAGCTGGAGCGTCAGGTCCAAAAGTACAAGCAGAAGTTGCAGGACCACCATCGCGGAAACAAGATTACCGATCACATCGTCGCCGAGTGATGTGAGTGTAGTCTGCGCACGGACTGGGCGGCAAGCCCGCTCGTCCGTGCGCTTCCTTTCTTGATTAATCCACGTCCGCTTTTTCGGGTTTTTGTCGCATGAGCCAGATCACCCAACTACTACCCCTCGAAAACATCATTCTTGATCTCGACGCGAGCAGCAAGAAACGCGTCTTTGAACACGTGGGGCTTCTTTTCGAAAATTATCTCGGCATCGCCCGCAGCACGGTGTTCGACAGTCTGTTTGCACGTGAGAAGCTCGGCTCGACTGGTCTCGGTCAGGGGGTGGCGATTCCACATGGCAGGATCAAGGGATTGAAAGATGCCACGGGCGCTTTTCTGCGACTTGCTTCGCCGGTACCATTTGATTCTCCCGACGGCAAGCCGGTCTCGCTGCTGTTCGTCCTCCTTGTCCCGGAAGTGGCGACCGAGCAACACCTGCAAATCCTCTCCGAACTGGCACAGCACTTTTCCGATCGTAATTGTCGCGAAGCACTTTCCAAGGCGGCCAACCCGAGTAGCATTCTTCAGCTCTTTGCCGATTGAGCATGAACGCCCGGCGTCAATCCAGTGTAGCCCAGCTTTATGAGGATCACCGCGACAAACTAAAGCTTTCCTGGGTCATTGCCGTCGGCGTTGACCGAGCGATCGAACTCAAGGAACAGGGCTATTTTGGCGCTGACGTGGTTGGCCACCTCAATCTGATTCATCCGGAGCGGCTACAAGTGATCGGTCGTGCCGAACAAGCCTGGGGCTACCGCGTGACTCCGGAGCGCCTGCGCTTGCAGGTGAAGGAACTGATGGCTGCCAAGCCCCCGGCGCTGATCATCGCTGACGACCTTGAAATCCTGCCGGCAATTCATGAGGCCTGTGAGTCTACGCAGACGCCCCTGTTTGTCAGCCCGAAACCCTGCTCGGCAGTAATCGAACTGTTGCGCATCTATCTTTCCCGTCGGCTGGCTGGTTCGACATCAGTGCACGGCGTGCTGATGGATGTTTTCGGCATGGGTGTTCTGATTACCGGCGATTCCGGAGTCGGCAAAAGCGAACTCGCTCTGGAACTGATCTCGCGCGGCCACGGTCTGGTTGCGGATGATGTCGTGGAACTGGCCTGTATCGCACCGACCACGATTGAAGGACGTTGTCCGAGCATGCTGCGGGACTATCTTGAAGTACGTGGACTCGGCCTCCTCAACATCCGCACCATCTTCGGGGAAACTGCTTCACGCCGGAAGATGAAACTGAAGCTGATCGCCCATTTGCAAAAGCAGATCAGTGGTTCGGATGGTCCACGTCTGCCTCTGGACGCGCAAAACCAGGAAATTCTTGGCGTGTCCATACGCAAAGTGGTCATTCCCGTCGCTGCCGGAAGAAACATCGCGGTTCTCCTCGAGGCGGCGGTACGCAATAGCATTCTTCAGCTTCGCGGCATCGACAGCATGGGAGATTTCATTAACCGCCAGCAGCAGGCGCTCCTTGACGACGACTTGTAGCAATGGCTTAATCACCAGACTTTCTCGCCCCCAAGGAGAAACTCTCGATGAAAGCCGTAATCGCCCTGGCTGCGCTTGCCTTTGCTCCTGGCAGTACTTCGTCAGGTTGACTCGTCACGCAGACAGCCCAGGTGAGCCAGGCCCGGCCAGTGATCTGCGGCCGAACTCCTTAGCCGAAGGCAAGCCACGTAACCATTGTGGTGGCGCTTGAGCAGTTTGGCCAGGCGCCGGTCGGCCTCCTCATGCGTGGCGTAGAGATCGTTCAAGAACGCATGGCAGGCTGCCCAGCGACCTTCCGGCGTGCGCAACACGGCGACCGGGCGACCGCCGTCAGGAGTGGCGACCAGGCAAGGCGAATCACTTTCCACCCAGGAAGCGGCAACCAGATCCGTCGCCTCGTGGCGTGGTATGCATAAAGCGACCAAGGCATCTATGGGTGAATCACACTCGACACAAACGATCGCTGGAAAATAACCGTGGCCAGGTGGATTGGTGGATGAGTTCATGAGGGTGAACTTCTAGCATCCTTGGCCACGCTTGTAAATTCCTGATCGTGCACAGAACCATTTTTCAATTACCTGGGTTTCACCGCATGCAAGTCACGGATTTCGATGTCCTTATTGTTGGTGGCGGCCTCGCCGGTCTTTCTCTGGCCTGTGCACTGCGCGACACGCGCCTCAGGGTTGCCCTGGTTGAACAGCGCCCGCCGCTGCCTGTACCGGGCTGGGATGCGCGTGTCTACGCGATTTCCCCGGCCAATGCTGATTTCCTGCGAGCAATGGGTATCTGGAAGCACCTGCCGACAGAGCGCATGGCGCCCATTTCAGCAATGAAAATCTTTGGCGACAGTAATGCAGAACTGGATTTTTCGGCTTACGAGACCGGTATTCCAGAACTCGGCTGGATTCTCGAATCATCGCTGATGGCTTGTGAACTCTGGGAAAGCATCAAACGTCAGGGCAACCTTACCCTGCTTTGCCCGGCCGTACCGAAAGTCCTGGAAATGAGTTCAGGGGCCGCTCAGCTGACCCTTGGCGACGGTCGATCGCTGTCTGCCAGGCTGCTCGTCGGCGCTGATGGACGAGATTCCTGGGTACGTGAAATGATGGGTTTGCGGACGATCAATACGCTCTACGGCGAGATGGGACTGGTCGCCAATTTCGAGTGTCAGCATCCGCATCACGGTATTGCACGCCAATGGTTTCGCCACGACGGGGTGCTGGCCTGGCTGCCGATGGCGGGCCATCGTCTCTCCATCGTCTGGTCCACGCCTGACGAAAACGCGCTGGCCATGCTGGCACTGCCAGCCGAGGAACTATGCAGCCGGGTTGCCGCCGCCGGCAATGATGAACTGGGCGCTTTCCAGTTGCTGACCCCCGCGGCAGCCTTTCCGTTACGCCTGATGCAGGTGCCACAGATCGTTGCCCCGCGGCTGGCGCTGCTTGGCGACGCAGCACATGGCATTCACCCGCTTTCCGGGCACGGTATCAACCTCGGCTACCAGGATGCGAAGGCGCTGGCCGGTCTGCTGGTGGCTACGCCGGACTGGCAGGACATCGGTAGCGAGCGCCTGCTGGCCCGCTACCAAAGACAAAGGCGCGAGGAAACGCTGCTCATGCAAACCGTTACGCATGCCCTACACCAGCTCTTCCGGAAAACCTTTCCCGGACTCAGGCCTTTGCGCAATTTCGGAATGAATCTGACCAATACTTTACCGGTCTTAAAGAATTTACTTGTACGCTACGCCATTGGCGCTTTCTGATGCCTCCCCCCTTACCCGGAGAAATTACCGATGTATAAACGATTCGTGCCGTTTGCGCTCGCCTCAGTTCTCAGTCTGTCCGCCCTCGCGGACGAAGCCAGCATCAAGAAAGCGGTGGAAGGCAAGCTCGAACGTGCGGTTAGCAGTGTGACCAAGACCCCGTACCTGGGTCTCTACGAAGTCTACGTCGATGGCCAGATCGTCTACACCGACGAGAAGGTTTCAGCACTGCTCCTGGGGGCCCGCCTGATTGATGCTAAGACGATGAAGAACGTGACCGACGAGCGGATGCAGAAGCTGACCGCAATCAGGTTTTCTGACTTGCCGTTGACACTGGCGGTGAAGCAGGTGCGTGGTGATGGCACACGTGTTTTCGCCACCTTCGAGGACCCGAACTGCGGCTACTGCAAGAAATTGGCCAGGGACATCGCCAAGCTCGACAACGTGACGATTTACACCTTCCTTTATCCGATCCTCTCGCAGGATTCACTGGAGAAATCGAACCAGATCTGGTGTGCCGCTGACAAGGCTAAGGCCTGGAATGACTGGATGATCGATGGCAAGGCTCCCACAGGCAAAGGTGATTGCGACACCACCGCGGTCAGGAAAACCATCGAGACCGGCCGCAAGCTGGCGATCAACGGTACGCCGACGATTTTCTTCGCGGACGGGGAGCGGATTCCCGGAGCCGTGCCGCCGGCCAGGATCGAACAGAAGCTCTCGCAAGTCCAGGCTCAGGGCAGATAGCGCATGCAGGCGGAGACACGGGAATCCGACGCTTGCAGAATAAACGGTATTCAGTGACCTTTAACGGGAAAAATCTGCCGACCGTAGTTGATCGAAAGAGAACTGATCAGCGGGTACTCCGCCAGCTGCCTGGCGATTTCTCGCTCAGCCTTGCTGACCGCGGTAAGGTCGCCGAGGAACTGGCGAGGCAGGAGCAACTCGGCTTCGATGCGGCCATTGAGATAGTGCAGGATGACTCGCCGGGGTTCTGGAAGATCGGTGAGGAGGGGGGCCAGCTCCGTCATCAGTTCGCTGCGGTCGGGCATGCTCTGGAGTTGGCTGTCATGATCCAGATCGTCCTCGACGTCGACATGGACGAGCACGTCTGAAACTGAAGCGTGGCTGTCGAGAACGCGTTTGCGGGTCATCTCGGCAATACGGTGACCTTCCGAAACACTGATTCGTGCGTCGACACAGACATGTGCATCGACCAGTGAGCGATGCGCCATGCGACGGGTGCGCAGTTCGTGGAGATTCCTGACACCGGGGGTGTCAATGATCACTTGGCGGATGCTGTCAACTTCCTCGACCGACAAGCCGGTATCGATCAGTTCCAGGACGGCATCCCAGGCGAACACCACGCCCATCCGGACGATCATGAAGCCGACGATCACTGCGGCCACCGAGTCGGCAAAGTTGTAGCCCATCAGATTGCCGACGATTCCCAAGGCCACCACCAGTGACGAAGCGGCGTCGGAGCGGGCGTGCCAAGCGTTGGCGATCAGCATCGGCGAGCGCAGGCGCTCACCCACATGCAGCATGTAGCGGAACAGACCCTCCTTCGCCGCTAGTGCAAGAATCGCCGTCCATAGCGCCAGCTGCTGGACCGGCGGCAGGTTGTCGAGGTTTTGCAGTTTTACCCCGGCGCCCCAGATGATGCCGGCGCCAGTGACTGCCAGAATCGCGCCAAGCGCAAACGATGCCGCCGTTTCAATGCGGGCATGGCCATAGGGATGGCGTTCGTCGGCAGGATCCTTGCTGTGGTGAGCGGCGAAGAGTACCAGGAAATCACAGACCAGATCGGATAGCGAATGCAGGCCGTCGGCGATCAAACCTTGGGAATGGGCAACGATGCCGGCGACCACCTGCGCGCTGGTCAGGAAAATATTCGCCACCACACTGACCCAGGTGACACGCTGTACCATACCGTGCCGCCCTGGGTCGTCGAATGAGAGTTCAGGTGAGTCGTTACGGCTGCCCATGATGGTTGCTTTCTGAAAAACCGCTCGGCAGCGGGTCCCGAGCGGCTGGTGCCCGGTTCAATGGCCGAGCGAACTGACGACCTGCGAGAAGGTCTGCGCGATTTCTGTCGACTGTGCAAGCCCCATCTCACGTTCGATCTTGGACAGGGAAAAGATGCCACAGAGGATGTGATTGTCTTCTTCATCGTGGTCTACGACCAGACAATAAGGCGTTCCCAATGCCTTCAGGGTCGCCACGACGTTGCCGACTCTGGCCGTGTGCACATCTCTGAGATGCATCACTTCGACCTCATCGTGTTGTTTGATCATCACATCGCCGACCACCAGTTCGCCGGGACGGACGCCCAGCGTATGGGCCACGGCCAGCGGCCGGTGGCCCTTGGTCCCGGCTTCGGTGACGATCCCCTGCAACTGCCTCTGCTCGTCGGCCACCAGCAGATAGTGTACATGGCACAGCGCCATGATTCTGTTGGCATCGTCAAGCGAGGCATCGCGCGCAATCGTGATCGGCGTCATGCGCTGAAAATCGGTCATTACTCGCAGCGCCGGAGAATTGGCATCAACCGCAGTGATCGTTGTTGCCATTTTCGGGAGGTAGCAGGGGACGCCTCTCTTGAGCCGGGTCCAGGGCAAAGGTTTGAAGCGAGTATCTGGCATTTTCGGATTCCTTCTGATCAATGGTCATGCGAAGATTAAAACACTGTGCCGCACTTCTGACAAGATTTGTCGAAGGGAACAAATTTACCCTGGGTAGCCGGCTTCGAATTGCCCAAAAAGGGGGCTCTTTCCGGTACAATCCTCGAGCTTGCAAAGAACCGAGCGGGAGGGCTGTGTGCCCGTCCCGCTTTTGCGTATCTACGGCTTGGACTGGCAGCAAACCTAACCGCAGCCACCACAGGAGTCTTGTTCGTGTCCTTGTTACCCACTCTTCCGCCCGCGATTCTCGCACTGGCTGACGGCACGATTTTCCGCGGTCTGGCGATCGGCGCCGGAGGCTGTACCAGCGGTGAAGTCGTGTTCAACACGGCGATGACTGGCTATCAGGAAATACTGACCGATCCCTCGTACTGTCGCCAGATCGTCACCCTGACCTATCCGCATATCGGCAACGTTGGCTGTAATGCCGAGGACTTCGAATCGCCTGGCAACCATGCCGCAGGGCTGGTGATTCGTGACCTGCCGGTTCGGGCAGCGAATTGGCGTCTGCAGGAGACACTGTCCGCGTATCTGCAGAAACACGGCATGGTTGCGATTGCCGGGATCGACACGCGCAAGCTGACACGCTTGCTGCGGGAAAAGGGCGCGCAGGCGGGCTGCATCATGGCCGTCGAGGTCGATGACCAGCGCGCGCTTGCCGAAGCGGCAGCCTTCCCCGGTCTCGCCGGGATGGACCTTGCCAGGGTGGTCAGCGTTCAGTCGTCCTACGATTGGGCTGGCGGGCCATGGCGCCTGGGCGGCTATGGTGCTGCGCCGGCGCCGCTGTGGCATGTCGTCGCCTACGATTTTGGGGTCAAGCACAACATTCTGCGTT
>NZ_JDSS02000018.1:190649-200754 GCF_000584955.1 Candidatus Accumulibacter vicinus | reverse complement strand
ATTGACCGGATCGACGTCCTGAATCGGCGTGACCGCAACAAACGGGCCCGGCGACCCCGAGCCTTGTGATTATGCGATCACGGCGATCCGCGAAATCCTTGCCAGGCGCGTACCGATTTTCGGGATCTGCCTGGGTCACCAGTTATTGGCGCTCGCTTCGGGCGCCAGGACGATGAAAATGAAGTTCGGCCATCACGGCGCCAATCACCCGGTCAAGGACCTCCAGACTGGGCAGGTCCTGATTACCAGTCAGAACCACGGTTTTGCGGTGGACGCCGATACCCTGCCGGCGAACCTGCTGGCAACGCACGTGTCGCTGTTCGACGGATCACTGCAGGGTCTGGCGCGTAGCGACCTGCCGGCCTTTTCCTTTCAGGGCCACCCGGAAGCCAGTCCGGGGCCGCACGACATCGCCTATCTGTTCGACCGCTTTGTCAAGATGATGCAAGACGAAAAGGCGAAACATGCCCAAACGCACTGACCTCAAGACCATTCTGATCATCGGCGCCGGGCCGATCGTCATTGGACAGGCCTGCGAGTTTGATTACTCCGGAGCGCAAGCCTGCAAGGCACTGCGCGAGGAAGGCTACCGGGTGATCCTGGTGAACTCCAATCCGGCCACGATCATGACCGACCCGGAAATGGCGGATGTCACTTATATCGAGCCGATTAACTGGAGAGTCGTCGAAAAGATCATCATCAAGGAGCGTCCTGATGCACTGCTGCCGACCATGGGTGGGCAGACGGCGCTGAATTGTGCCCTTGATCTGGCCAGGCATGGTGTTCTCGAACGCTTTGGCGTCGAGATGATCGGAGCTACCAGGGAAGCCATCGACAAGGCCGAGGACCGCGAGAAGTTCAAGGCGGCGATGACCCGCATCGGTCTCGGCTCGGCTCGTTCGGCGATGGCACACTCGCTGGAGGAAGCGCTGCAGGTGCAGGCGATGATTGGCTATCCGGCAATCATCCGGCCCTCGTTCACCATGGGCGGTTCGGGTGGCGGCATTGCCTACAACCAGGAAGAATTCGTCGAAATCTGCAAACGCGGACTCGAAGCCAGCCCGACCAGCGAGTTGCTGATCGAGGAGTCTCTGATCGGCTGGAAAGAGTTCGAGATGGAAGTGGTGCGCGATCGCAAGGACAACTGCATCATCGTCTGTGCGATCGAGAACCTTGATCCGATGGGGGTGCACACCGGCGACTCGATTACCGTGGCACCAGCGCAGACGCTGACCGACAAGGAATACCAGATCATGCGCAACGCCTCGGTCGCGGTGTTGCGCGAGGTCGGCGTCGATACCGGCGGCTCGAACGTCCAGTTTGCGATCTGCCCTCAGACCGGGCGGATGATCGTCATCGAGATGAACCCGCGTGTTTCGCGTTCTTCGGCGCTGGCGTCAAAGGCCACTGGCTTCCCGATTGCCAAGGTGGCGGCAAAGTTGGCGGTGGGTCATACGCTCGATGAACTGGCCAACGACATCACCGGTGGCAAGACCCCGGCCTCTTTCGAGCCGTCAATCGACTATGTGGTCACCAAGGTGCCCCGTTTCGCCTTCGAGAAATTCCCCGAGGCCGACTCGCGGCTGACCACGCAGATGAAGTCGGTGGGTGAGGTCATGGCCATCGGGCGAACTTTTCAGGAATCGTTGCAGAAGGCCTTGCGCGGCCTCGAGATCGGCGTTGATGGCTTCGATGAACGCAGCGTCGACCGCGAAGAAATCGAGATGGCACTCTGCGAGGCGCGCCCGGAACGTCTCTGGTATGTTGCTGACGCCTTCCGGATTGGTCTGACCCTGAACGAGATTCATCGGCTGACGGCAATCGATCCGTGGTTTCTGGCGCAGATCGAGGACCTTTACAAGAAGGCCGAACATATCCGCGGCAGGACACTCGCTTCGCTGTCACGCGATGAATTATGGTGTCTCAAACGTGCCGGTTTTTCGGACAAACGGCTGGCGACCCTGATGCGGACGACGCAGACGGCCGTTCGTGAGCACCGCCATGCCCTGCAAATTCGCCCGGTCTTCAAGCGTGTCGATACCTGCGCGGCCGAGTTTGCCACCGATACCGCTTACCTTTACTCGACCTATGAGGATGAGTGCGAGGCGAATCCGAGCGACCGGAGAAAAATCATGGTTCTCGGGGGCGGTCCGAATCGCATCGGTCAGGGAATCGAGTTCGACTATTGCTGCGTGCATGCGGCGCTCGCGCTGCGTGCCGATGGTTACGAGACGATCATGGTCAACTGCAATCCGGAAACGGTATCCACGGACTATGATACTTCCGACCGCCTCTATTTCGAGCCTCTGACGCTCGAGGATGTCCTGGAAATCGTTGCCGTCGAAAAACCGCTCGGGGTCATCGTCCAGTATGGCGGACAGACGCCGCTCAAGCTGGCGCGTGACCTCGAAGCCAATGGCGTACCGATCATCGGTACCAGCCCGGACATGATCGACGCTGCCGAAGATCGCGAGCGATTTCAGAAGCTGCTTCAGGATCTTGGCCTCAGACAACCGGCCAACCGTACTGCTCGCACCGAGCCCGAGGCGTTGCGCCTGGCAGCCGAGATTGGCTATCCCCTGGTGGTTCGTCCGTCGTACGTACTCGGAGGCCGGGCGATGGAAATCGTCCATGAGGAGCGCGACCTTGAACGCTACATGCGTGAAGCAGTCAAGGTTTCCAATGATTCACCGGTATTGCTCGACCGTTTTCTGAACGATGCCTGCGAGGTGGACGTCGATGCCCTTTGCGATGGCCAGGAAGTCCTCATCGGGGGGGTGATGGAGCATATCGAACAGGCCGGCGTGCATTCCGGTGATTCGGCGTGTTCGCTGCCACCGTATTCGCTGTCCACCGAGTTGCAGGACGAACTGCGCCGGCAGACGCGGCTGATGGCCCTGGGACTGAAGGTCTGCGGTCTGATGAACGTCCAGTTCGCGATCCAGAAGGGGAGGGTTTTTGTCCTTGAAGTCAACCCGCGCGCATCGCGTACGGTCCCTTTTGTTTCCAAGGCCACTGGGCTACAGCTCGCAAAGATCGCTGCCCGTTGCATGGTCGGGCAGTCGCTCGCCAGCCAGGGGCTCTTCCAGGAAATCGTCCCGAATTATTTCTCGGTCAAGGAAGCCGTTTTTCCCTTCGCCAAGTTCCGCGGCGTCGATACCATTCTTGGCCCCGAAATGAAGTCGACTGGTGAGGTGATGGGCGTCGGACTCAGCTTTTCCGAAGCCTTTGTCAAGAGTCAGTTGGCGGCCAGCGTCCGCCTCCCGAGTTCGGGACAGGTTTTCATCAGCGTCAAGGAGTCGGACAAGCCGAAGGCGGTGAATATTGCCCGCGAGTTACAGGCGGCGGGGTTCACGCTGATTGCCACGCGCGGTACGGCGGCGGCAATCGCGGCTGCAGGAATTGCCGTCACGCCGGTGAATAAGGTGACCGAAGGGCGTCCACATGTGGTCGACATGATCAAGAACCACGAGATTGTCCTGATCATCAATACCGTGGACGAAAAGCGCAAGGCCATCAGCGATTCTCGCTCGATCCGCACCTCTGGCCTGGCGGCACGGGTGACGATCTACACGACGATCTGGGGTGCCGAAGCGGCCGCGGATGGGATCAGGAATCGTGGCGAACTGGTCGTCTATCCGATCCAGGATTTGCACGCACAACTGAATTAGTTAACCCTTGGCACCGTCGAATCCGCCGATCGGGTGGGTGCCGGCGGTTTGGCAGTGAATGAGATGAGCAAAATACCTGTGACCGTCAATGGCGCCGAGAAACTCCGCGCCGAGTTGCATAATCTGAAAACCGTCGAACGGCCACGCGCCATCGCAGCGATTGCCGAGGCGCGTTCGCACGGCGATCTCTCGGAGAATGCCGAGTACGATGCCGCCAAGGAACGGCAGGGATTCGTCGAAGGTCGCATCAAGGAAATCGAGAGCAAACTCGCGAATGCACAGATTATCGACCCGAAGCTGCTCGACGCCGACGGGCGTTGCGTTTTCGGGGCAACGCTCGATCTCGAGGATCAGGAAACCGGCCTTGGCGTCAGCTATCAGATTGTTGGCGAGGACGAGGCCGACATCAAGGCGGGCAAGATTTCGATCAACTCACCGATCGCTCGTGCGCTGATCGGCAAGTTTGCCGGCGACATCGCTGAGGTGCAGGCTCCCGGTGGTGTTCGCGAGTACGAAATCATCGAAGTCCGCTACGAATAGGCAACCATGCGACGCCTCGCGGATGCTCTGTACGACGTGGCGCTGACCCTCTGGGTGGGCGGCCTGTGGACGATCGGCTATGTCGTGGCACCGACGCTGTTCGTCGCGCTGAGTGGCGACCGTCAAACGGCAGGCATGCTCGCCGGCAGGCTCTTCGAACTGATTGGCTGGGTGGGCCTGGTCTGTGCGACCTACCTGTTGTCGTTCATGTTGCTGCGTAGCGGCAGCGCGGTCATGCGGCGCTGGCGCTTCTGGCTGCTGCTGTTGATGCTGATGCTTACCGCGGTCAGCCTGTTCGGATTGCAGCCGCTGTTGGCGCAGCTCAAAGCCGACGCCTTGCCGCGCGAAGTGATGGAGAGCGTGCTGCGGAACCGCTTCGCCGCCTGGCATGGCGTGTCGAGCATCCTCTATCTCGTTCAGAGCTTACTTGGCTTGCTGCTCGTGACCAGTGTCGGGCGCAGTGGCCGATAAGGTCTCGCGCTGCCCCATTTTAACGGCTTTTGGCGAATGAGTCGCAGTAGATCGAGCAATGCCTGGCTGCGTGAGCACTTCAACGACGCCTATGTGCAGCGGGCGAGGGCCGAAGGCTTTCGCTCGCGTGCCGCCTACAAGCTGGTCGAGATCGATGACAAGGACCATCTGATCCATTCTGGCGACGTGGTCGTCGATCTGGGGGCGACCCCGGGCGGTTGGTCGCAGGTTGCCGCGAAGAGGATGCATGGCCGAGGTCGCGTCATCGCCGTCGATCTGTTGGAGATGGTGCCTTTGCGCGGCGTGACCTTTATCCGGGGCGATTTCCGTGAGCAGGAAGTGCTCGATGTTCTTGGAAAACTGCTGGCGGGTGAGAAAGTCGGGCTTGTTCTTTCCGATATGTCGCCTAATATATCTGGCATCCCGGCCTGCGACCAGGCCCGTGGCATATACCTCGCCGAACTGGCTCTGGAATTTGCTCGCAACTGGCTGAAACCAGGCGGCGCTTTCCTGGTCAAACTCTTTCAGGGTGATGGATTTACCGATTTCTTGTTGGAGATGCGCAAGAACTTCGAATTGGTATCCGCACGCAAGCCGGACGCATCGCGCGATCGCAGTCGGGAAGTTTATCTGCTGGGCAGAACCTTGAAAGCGTGAGCATGCATCGATGTCGCTTTTGCTTCAGCAGGCACGAATCGGTTTAGAATGTATGAATGTGAATTTGTGGAATGGCAAGGTTTCGCGAGCAATCCCGGACCGGGCAACGTGGAAGAGGTGAAGCATTGAATAACATGTTCAAGAATCTGGCAGTCTGGCTGGTGATCGGTCTCGTTTTGATGACGGTGTTCAACCAGTTCAACAATCGCCAGGTAACCCAGTCGTCGATGGAGTACTCACAGTTCATCGAGGAAGTGGGCAAGGGAACGATCGCCAAGGTGGTCATCGAGGGGCGTGTACTCAAGGCAACGACGACTGACGGCCGTAAGCTGACCAGCTACGCGCCACCGGATCTGTGGATGGTTTCCGACCTGCTGAAACATGGAGTCAAGATCGAGGCCAAGCCTGAGGAAGAACAATCGTTCCTGATGAGCATCTTCGTCAGCTGGTTCCCGATGTTGCTCTTGATCGGCGTGTGGATTTTCTTCATGCGCCAGATGCAGGGCGGCGGACGCGGCGGCGCCTTCTCGTTCGGCAAGAGCAAGGCACGGCTGCTCGACGAGTCGACCAATACCATCACCTTTGCTGATGTGGCCGGTTGTGACGAGGCCAAGGAAGAGGTCTCGGAACTCGTCGACTTCCTTCGCGATCCGTCAAAATTCCAGAAACTCGGTGGGCGTATTCCGAAGGGCGTGCTGCTGGTTGGCAACCCCGGTACCGGCAAGACCTTGCTCGCCAAAGCGATTGCCGGCGAGGCCAAGGTGCCTTTCTTCTCGATTTCTGGTTCCGACTTCGTCGAGATGTTCGTCGGTGTCGGAGCGGCGCGCGTTCGCGACATGTTCGAAAACGCCAAAAAACATGCTCCTTGCATCATCTTTATCGATGAGCTGGATGCGGTGGGTCGTCAGCGCGGCGCCGGACTTGGCGGTGGCAATGACGAACGCGAGCAGACGCTCAACCAGATGCTGGTCGAGATGGATGGTTTCGAGGCCAGTGTCGGGGTCATCGTGATCGCTGCCACCAACCGTCCCGACGTGCTCGACCCGGCGCTGATGCGTCCGGGACGTTTCGACCGTCAGGTGGTCGTCCCGCTGCCAGACATCCGTGGGCGCGAACAGATTCTCGTGGTGCATATGCGCAAGGTGCCGCTGTCCCCTGACGTCAAGGCGGACATCATCGCCCGCGGGACGCCCGGATTTTCCGGGGCTGACCTGGCCAACCTAGTCAACGAAGCGGCCCTGTTCGCTGCGCGTGGCAACAAGCGCCTGGTCGACATGGAGGACTTCGAAAAGGCCAAGGACAAGATCATGATGGGTGCCGAGCGCCGCAGCATGGTCATGAACGAGGACGAGAAGCGCAATACGGCTTATCACGAATCTGGGCACGCAGTGGTCGCCAAGCTGATGCCGAAATCCGATCCCGTGCATAAGGTGACCATCATCCCGCGCGGCCGTGCGCTCGGCCTGACCATGCAACTTCCGGAAGAGGATCGTTACGCTTACGACCGCGTCTATCTGATGAGTCGGATTGCCGTTCTGTTCGGTGGGCGCATCGCTGAAGAGCTGTTCATGAACCAGATGACCACGGGTGCCTCAAACGACTTTGAACGGGCAACACAAATGGCACGTGACATGGTCACCCGTTACGGCATGTCCGATGCGCTTGGTCCGATGGTTTATGGGGAGAACGACGGTGAGGTTTTCCTCGGGCGCTCGGTAACCACGCATAAGAACATGTCCGAAGCGACGATGGAGAAGGTCGACGCTGAAATCCGCAGAATCATCGACGAGCAGTATGCCTTGGCGCGTCGATTGCTCGAGAATCATCGCGACAAGGTCGAGGCGATGGCTGCGGCATTGCTCGAACTGGAAACGATCGACGCCGACCAGATCAACGACATCATGGAAGGCAAGCCACCACGCCCACCCAAGCAGCCGCAGACGTCGTCGTCGAACAAGCCGGACCATAATGCGCCGGATGCTGCGCCCAGCGCAACCGCGCCGGCCTGAGTCGCCTAGCGAGCAAGCCATGGCGGGCTTGCGCCGGTTCGTGGTAAGGGGGTCGATCTGACACGGGTTCCACTTTTCTGATGCTGCTTCGCTGCGGGGATCATAGACTCTCACTTGCCCGCCCCCTGGTGATGGGGGTCGTCAATCTGACAGCGGATTCGTTCTCCGGTGACGGTTTGGCGAGCGACACTGCCAAGGCAATCGAGCACGCGCACCGACAGATCGGGGAAGGGGCGGAGATGCTCGATATCGGAGCAGAATCGTCGCGTCCAGGCGCAGTGCCGACCAGTGTTGAAGATGAACTGGGTCGCCTGCTGCCGGTGCTGGATGCCCTGGCTGGCTGTGGGGTGCCGATTTCGGTCGATACCTACAAGCCTGAAGTGATGCGCGCGGCGCTGCTGCACGGCGCTTCGATGATCAATGACATCTACGCGCTGCGCATGCCCGGCGCACTTTCTGCGGTGGTCGATAGCGACTGCGCGATCTGCCTGATGCACATGCGTGGCGAGCCCTTGACGATGCAGGAGAATCCCGTCTACACCGACGTCGTCACCGAGGTCCGGGATTTTCTCCAGAGCCGTGTAACTCTGGCCAGAACAGCCGGGATAGCGAGTGATCGTCTGGTCCTTGATCCAGGCTTTGGTTTTGGCAAGACACTGGACCACAACCTCGAAATGCTGCGTCGCTTCGCCGAGTTGACGCTGACCGGACTGCCTGTGCTAGCGGGCATATCACGCAAATCGATGCTCGGCGCCATCACTGCGCGGACGGTCGAAAACCGCCTGGCAGCCAGCGTCGCCGCCGCTTTGCTGGCCGCGCAACGCGGTGCACGCCTGTTGCGCGTTCACGACGTCGCGCAGACACGCGATGCCCTGGCCATCTGGCTCGCGGTGGAAAATCAATAATCCGTGCAGCGGTTGTGCCTTACTTGACAGTCGCTTCTCCAGGGTTTGCGTAGAATAGCGATGATTCAACAGACGTCGACTCATCCGTGCTCAGAGGGAGAGAAAATCGTGACAAGAAAGTATTTTGGGACTGACGGCGTACGCGGTCGTGTCGGGGAAATTCCGATCACGCCGGATTTCGTCATGCGTCTCGGGCATGCCACAGGACGGGTGCTCGCCGCTCACGACACGGCGCGCAGCCATGTCAAGGCGGGAGAGCGCCCGGCGGTTCTGATCGGAAAGGATACGCGCATTTCCGGCTACATGCTGGAAGCTGCGCTGGAAGCCGGGTTTTCTGCAGCCGGTGTCGATGTCTGCCTGGTTGGGCCAATGCCCACGCCTGCGATCGCTTACCTCACGCGCGCCCTGCGCCTGCAGGCGGGCATCGTCATTTCCGCTTCCCACAACCCATATTACGATAATGGAATAAAATTCTTCTCGGCGAGGGGCACCAAGTTGCCCGATGACATGGAGTTGGAGATTGAAGCAGCGCTCGACGAACCGCTGACTTGTGTGCCTTCGGCCGGTCTTGGCCGGGCACGGAGAATCGACGATGCGGACGGCCGCTATATCGAGTTCTGCAAGAGCACTTTTCCGTTTGAGATGGACCTGCGGGGGTTGAAAATCGTGGTCGATTGCGCAAACGGTGCGGCGTATCACATCGCACCGCATGTCTTCCACGAGTTGGGCGCCGAGGTGACCAGCATCGGCAGCGAACCGAATGGCCTTAACATCAACCAGGAGGTCGGCGCGACGGCACCTGCTGCCTTGCGTGACGCTGTCGTGGCGCAAGGCGCCGACCTCGGGATTGCCCTTGACGGAGACGCAGACCGGGTGATGATGGTTGATGCAGTCGGCAATATCTACGATGGCGATCAACTCCTGTTTGCAGTGGTGCGGGGCCGGTTGCGTCAGGGCAATGTCGCGGGTGTCGTGGGTACCCTGATGAGCAATCTTGCCCTTGAGCATGCACTGGCCGAGTTCAAGGTGCCTTTTGTCCGTGCCAATGTCGGCGACCGATACGTGATGGACATGCTGCGGCAGAAGGGCTGGCTTTATGGGGGGGAGAATTCGGGGCACATTCTCTGCCTCGATCGGCACACCACTGGCGATGGCATCGTTTCCGCCCTGCAGGTGCTTTCTGTACTGCGCGAAGAGGGCGGTGATCTGCAACGACTCCTCGGGAATCTGAAACTCTATCCACAAAAACTGATCAATGTGGCGTTGAGCAAGGGCTTTCCCTGGAAAGACCACCCGCTGATCGGATCAACGCAGCGCGAGGTGGAGAGTGAACTCGATGGCTGTGGGCGGGTACTGCTGCGTGCTTCGGGGACTGAACCGCTGCTGCGCGTGATGGTCGAGGGCCAGGACTCGGCGACGGTCTGCCGAGCGGCTGAGAAGCTGGCGGCCGCTGTGCGGGAAGCCGTCTCTTCGTGAACTGGTCAGGCTGCAAATCGTGCGCTTAGGCAGTTCACCTGAAGCAGGGCATGGGCATTGTCTTTTCTTCAAAAAATCCTTGGAATTCCTTGGTAACTACGTTTATAATGACCGGCTAAACTTTATCGTGGTGTTCTTGAACCTGGGAAGAATCGATGCCTGCTATTCGCGTCAAGGAAAATGAGCCGTTCGAAGTGGCCATTCGCCGCTTCAAAAGAACCGTCGAGAAAACCGGTTTGCTGACCGAGTTGAGGGCTCGCGAGTTCTACGAGAAGCCCACTGCCGAACGTAAGCGCAAGCTGGCCGCTGCGGTTAAACGTCATCACAAGCGGATGCGCAGTCAGACCTTGCCGCCCAAGATGTACTGACGCCGGAT
>NZ_JDSS02000018.1:167882-190624 GCF_000584955.1 Candidatus Accumulibacter vicinus | reverse complement strand
CCGCCCGTCTGCAGACGGGCGGCTATTGTCGCTTCTGGAACTGCGGCTGTTCAAGGGAGCCAAGTTGATCCCGGACACTTTCATTCAGGAGTTGCTGTATCGCATCGACCTGGTTGACCTGATCGACGGCTACTTGCCGCTGAAGAAAACGGGTGCCAACTTTGCTGCGTGTTGCCCGTTCCACAGTGAGAAGTCGCCTTCTTTTACGGTCAGTCCGAGCAAGCAGTTCTACCACTGCTTCGGTTGCGGCGCGCATGGCAACGCGATCAGCTTTCTTATGGAGCATGCTGGCCTTGGCTTTGTTGATGCCATCAAGGAACTCGCTGTACGAGCCGGCATGCCGCTTCCCGATGAACAGGGTCACGCTCCAGCGCAGGCCCCGAAATCGCAGGCGCTTGCCGAAAGGATGGCGAGGGCCGCGAAATATTACTACGAGCAGCTCAAACGATCCGAAACGGCGATCAGCTACCTCAAGAAACGGGGGGTCAGCGGTGAAATCGCTCGCCGGTTTGGTCTTGGTTACGCGCCAGACGGATGGCAGAACCTCGCCGCCGCTTTCGACGATTACAGCAACCCTGACTTGCAACTGGCGGGTCTGGTGGTCAGCAACGAACGAGGGCGTCTCTACGACCGTTTTCGCGAGCGAGTGATGTTTCCGATTGTTAACCAGAAGGGCGAGGTGATTGCTTTTGGTGGTCGCGTGCTTGGGCAGGAGGAGCCGAAATATCTGAACTCCCCCGAGACGCCCCTGTTCGAGAAAGGTCGCGAGGTATTCGGACTGCCGCAAGCACGCGCGGCGATTCGCAAGCACGATACGGTGATTGTCGTCGAGGGTTATCTGGATGTCGTGGCGCTTGCGCAGCATGGCACGGGCAATGCGGTTGCCACGCTCGGTACAGCCACCACGGGCATGCAGGTACAGAAGCTGCTGCGCCAGGCTGAGCGCATCGTTTTTTGCTTTGATGGCGATGCTGCCGGACGCAAGGCCGCATGGCGAGCCCTGGAGAACAGTCTGGAGGCTTTGACTGAACAGAAAAGCATTGCCTTTGTCTTTCTCCCTGATGGCGAGGACCCCGACAGTTTTGTTCGCAAACACGGCGGCGAGGCTTTTCAGCGGATGATCCTGCAGGCAACACCGCTCTCCGATTTCCTGCTCAGCGAATTGTCGGCGCGCTGCGAGCTGGGCACTGCCGAAGGCAATGCAAGGCTGGTCGCCGATGCCAAACCACTGCTCGGCCGTCTGCAGTCCTCGTTACTGCGGCTGCAACTGGTCAAGCGTCTGGCACAGGCCAGCGGCTTTTCGCAAGCCGAGATTGAACGGCTGTGCGAGCTGCGATCGCTGACGCAGCCAGCGCCGGCACGCGCGCCGCGCCAAGCACCTTCGCTGTTTCGGCCATTGCTGCGGCTATTGCTCCAGAAACCGCAACTGGCCTCATGCCTGCCACTCGACCTGCTTCCCGACAACTCGACTGAAGCCATGGCAGTGCGTCTGTTATGTGAAACGATTGCGGCTGCCGGCACCCAGCGGCTGGCCTACCCGACCCTGATCGAAAGACTCAGAGGCAGCAAATACGAGGATGTTCTGTGTGCAGCCGCGGCTGAACTAATGCAAGAGTCTTTTGCCGAAGACCAGATTGACGCTGAATTTACGGGTGCGGTCCAGCAGCTGCTCGAAGGCGCGAAAAAACGAGTCTTCCAGCGGTTGCAGGAGAAGGCCCGGAAGCTTGGTGTGAGCGGACTTTCGGGCGAAGAAAAGCGTCAATACCTGGCGGCGCTGACGGCAAGCGGGCGGGGCGGTGCCGAAGCATGAGGGATGATACAATCAAAAATTTTTCCAGTTTAACGCTATTCGGGAAATGGGCATGGTAAGGGAAAAGGCAGTGACTACGAAGGCGGCAAAAGCCAAGGCAGCGGCAGACCTTTTGGCGCAGGTCGGGAGCCAACCGGTACCGGTTGACGACGAGACGCGCAAGATGCGTCTCAAGACGCTGATCAAACTCGGCAAGGAGCGAGGCTTTCTGACTTACGCCGAAATCAATGATCACCTGCCTGACGATGTGGTTGATGCGGAGCAGATAGAAAGCATCATCAGCACTTTTAACGACATGGGCATCCAGGTTTACGATGAAGCACCGGATGCCGAAACGCTGCTGATGTCGGATGCCGCTCCGGCGGCCGGTGCAGACGATGCCGATGTCGAAGAGCAGGCAGAACAGGCGTTGTCGACCGTGGACTCCGAGTTCGGCCGGACGACCGACCCGGTGCGCATGTACATGCGCGAAATGGGTTCGGTCGAGTTGCTGACCCGTGAAGGCGAAATCGAGATCGCCAAGCGTATCGAAGATGGCCTCAAGCACATGATCCAGGCGATCTCCGCCTGTCCGACAACGATTGCCGAGATCCTCAGTTGCGCCGACAAGATCGCGCGCGATGAAATGCGCATCGATGAATTGATCGATGGGCTGATCGACCCTGAAGTTGATAACTCCCTGGCAGAGTTGGTCGAGGAAGTGGCTGAGGACGATGAGGAAGACGAGGAGGAAGGCGGCGAGGCGGTTGAGGGTGCGGCGGCTGCCGCCTCGCTGCTCAAACTCAAGACCGAAGGGCTTGCACGCCTTGAGCTGATCAGATCGCACTACGCACAAGCGCATGGGGTCTTGCCCAGAAAAGGCTCCCAGGACAAAACCTACCTCAAGCTCCAGCAGCAGATCTCGGAAGAGATGATGGGTATTCGCTTCACTTCGAAGACCATTGAGCGCCTGTGCGACTCGGTGCGTGCGATGGTCGATGAGGCGCGAGCCTGCGAGCGTAAGATCCAGCGAATCTGTGTCGATACGGTGCGCATGCCCCGGGCGCATTTCATCAAGGTCTTCCCTGGCAATGAACTGAACATTGACTGGGTGGACGCCGAGATCGCTGCGGCCGGCAAGACCTATGGTGCGATCCTCTCGCGCAACGCGCCGAACATCAAGGAAGAGCAGAGGAAATTGCTTTCTCTGCAGGACCGTATTGGCATTCCGTTGCGCGAGTTGAAGGACATCAACAAGCAGATGTCTACCGGTGAAGCCAAGGCGCGCCGTGCCAAGCGGGAAATGACCGAAGCCAATCTGCGACTGGTGATCTCGATTGCCAAGAAGTATACCAATCGCGGCCTGCAATTTCTTGATCTCATCCAGGAAGGCAACATTGGTCTGATGAAGGCTGTCGACAAATTCGAATATCGACGTGGCTACAAGTTTTCGACCTATGCTACCTGGTGGATCCGCCAGGCGATCACTCGCTCGATCGCCGATCAGGCACGGACCATCCGCATTCCGGTGCACATGATCGAGACGATCAACAAGATGAATCGCATTTCCCGACAGATTCTGCAGGAAACCGGCCTTGAAGCCGATCCGGCAACGCTGGCCAAGAAGATGGAGATGCCGGAAGAAAAGATCCGCAAAATCCTGAAGATCAGCAAGGAGCCGATCTCGATGGAAACGCCGATCGGCGATGACGACGACTCACATCTTGGTGATTTCATCGAAGATCATGCGACGCTTGCACCGACCGAGGCTGCCCTTTACTCGAGCCTGCGCTTCATCACCAAGGATGTGCTGGATACCCTGACTCCGCGCGAAGCGAAGGTGTTGCGCATGCGCTTTGGTATCGAAATGAATACCGACCACACCCTTGAGGAAGTCGGTAAACAGTTTGACGTGACTCGTGAGCGTATTCGTCAGATCGAAGCCAAGGCCCTTCGGAAGCTTCGCCACCCATCACGCTCGGACAAGTTGCGCAGCTTTCTGGATAACGGCAATGGCTAGCGGAAGGCGAAGACGCTTTGCGTATACGCGTATGCCATTCCACGGTAGATAGACGTTATTCGACGTGTCGATGGGCGTCATTGCGGCTTCCTGCGCGCAGGCAAGCACCGTTGCCGTCGCTACGCCGTTGTCAGCAGGGCGAAAATGCCCATGAAACGTTTTCCAATCAAGCGTCTTTTTGACTTGTTGCTGGCCTGTCTGGCGGCGGTGTTGCTGTTGCTCCCTGCCAGTCTGGTCGCTCTGTTGGTCAAGTTATCGTCGCCCGGACCCGTGCTCTATTGGTCCGATCGCGTCGGACGGGGCAACCGGATTTTCAGTATGCCGAAGTTCCGCAGCATGCGGGTTGGAACACCGGCCGTGGCGACCCATCTGTTGACCGATCCACAGGCTTGCCTGACACCAGTGGGTTCGTTCCTGCGCAGATTCAGCCTCGACGAACTGCCGCAGTTGTGGAGCATTCTGGTGGGCGACATGAGCTTTGTAGGGCCACGCCCAGCCCTGTATAATCAGCATGATTTGATCGCTCTGCGCAGCGAACGCGGGGTGCATGCGTTGCTGCCGGGATTGACCGGTTGGGCACAGGTTAACGGTCGCGATGAACTGCCCATTGCCCAAAAGGTCGAGCTCGATAGCGAGTATCTGCAGCGCCAATCGTTATGGCTCGATATCCGGATACTGTGGCTGACTTTTGCCAAGGTTGTGCACGGCGAAGGGGTATCGCATTGACGGTCGGTCGGGCAAGCAAGACGGATTTGCCGACTGCGGATTCGGGACTTGCCATCACTGTTGAAGGACAACCCATGTCGCATGATGGTAGAAAAGCCTTCGGGTCACCGTTGCGAAGAACCGGTTACAGTCACGTTGCTAAAGCTGCAGTTCAGGAAACCACGCTGTGCATCAAGGAGATGCATGCGGCCATTGCCGACCAGTCTTTCGACGTCCTGCGGCGAATTCCGCTGCTTTCTTGGCCGGCTCAAGTCGTGCAAGCTGCTCATGAAGCCATTTCAGCAGGCGTCTACACTGCAATTTTCCACGGCAGCGGGGCTTTGCTCGACGTCGCCGCAATCCTCGAAAGGCAGCGCCAATCCCCGGATAAATCGCCAGGGCGCTTTGCGAGTGGCCTGCACAGCGCACTCAACGGCGCTTTCGGAGATCACCTGGCGGCTAGCAACAACCGGCTGGCGATCAACATGGCGATACGGGTGAACGGAAAGGTCGTGCCGCTGGACACCGATGCGCTGCGCAGTGCTTTTCCCGGCGCGGGCAGGCGCCTTTGCGTTTTCGTCCACGGACTAGGATGTGACGAACATTGTTGGGAATGTGGTGATCCCGGCGAAGCTGCCGCTACGTACGCCAGTCATTTCGGGCGCCAGGTTCAAGCTGAATGGGCCTGCACACCACTCTACCTGCGCTACAACTCAGGCCTGCCGATTGCCGAAAATTGCGCGCAACTGGCGGTTCTGCTCGATAATTTGCTGGCGGTCTGGCCGCAACCGGCCAACGAACTGCTGATCATCGGTCACAGCATGGGCGGCCTGATCGCCCTTGGCGCCTGTGATCAGGCGATGGCGCTGGGGATGTCATGGCCGCAGTCGACACGGATGCTGATTTGCCTCGGATCACCGCACCTCGGATCACCGCTTGAGCGACTTGGGCAGTTGGCAACCGTAGGGTTGAAACTTACTAAAATCACCCGCCCACTCGGGAACATTGCCGCTACACGCAGCCAGGGGATCAAGGATCTGCGCCGTGGCCCAGGGGCTCCACGGACTCTGTCCAAGCCGCACACGATAGCTTTCCGCTTTCTGGGTGCCAGTCTCACCGAAGACGTCGAGCATCCGATCGGCGAATTCCTTGGCGATGGGCTGGTGCCGCTGAGTAGTGCGATCGCGCATGAAATCACGGGTGACGTCCAGTGCGCCAGGCTGGGCAAACTCGGTCACCTGGAAATGCTGAACGACACGCGCGTCTATCGGCAGATCAGGGAATGGCTCGACGTGCTGGGCGCGCCGGCAGAATGTTGAGGCCGCGAGATTACATACGGGTATCGAGGCCGTGTTCAGCCAGTTCGGCGGCACGCAGTACGGCGCGGGCCTTGCTCTGCGTTTCCTGCCATTCGGATGCCGGGTCGGAATCGGCGACGATGCCGGCACCCGCTTGCACGTGCAGCTGGCCGTCCTTGACGATGGCGGTGCGGATCGCGATCGCCAGGTCCATGTCACCGTTGAAACCGAGATAACCGACCGCGCCGGCATAGATGCCGCGTTTGACCGGTTCAAGCTCGTCGATGATCTCCATGGCCCGGACCTTGGCCGCGCCCGAGACGGTTCCCGCCGGGAAGGTTGCCTTGAGCACGTCGAGCGCGTTCAGGCCTGGCCGTAGTTTGGCTTCGACGTTCGAGACGATGTGCATCACGTGCGAGTAGCGCTCGACGATCATGTTTTCGGTGAGCTTGATCGTACCGACGCGAGCGACACGGCCGATGTCGTTGCGACCGAGGTCGAGGAGCTGCACGTGCTCCGCACGTTCCTTTTCGTCGGCGAGTAACTCGGCAGCGAGTTCCTGATCTTCCTCAAAGGACACGCCACGTCGGCGTGTGCCCGCGATCGGTCGGACAGTGACCGTGTCGCCTTCGAGACGGACGAGAATTTCGGGTGAAGCGCCGACGACATGGAAATCCTCGAAGTCGAAGTAGAACATGTACGGCGACGGGTTGAGCGAACGCAGCGAACGGTACAGCGCCATCGGGCTGGCAGCCAGGGGTTTGCTCATGCGCTGTGACAGTACCACCTGCATGATGTCGCCCTCGGTGATATAACGCTTGGCTCTCAGTACCGCTTGCCTGTACTCCGACTCACCAAACATCGAGGTCGCGGGTTGCGAAGATTGCGGCGCTTCCGGCGGAATGCGGACCGGTTCGCGCAGGCGGGCGAGCAATTCTCTGAGCCTGGCCTGCGCTTTCGGATAGGCGCCGGGAACGCCGGGCTCCGCATAGACGACCAGTGTCAGTTTGCCGGAAAGGTTGTCGACCACTGCAATTTCTTCCGAAAGCAGCAGCACGATATCGGGAATGCCGAGGTCGTCCGTTTTCTGTGACCGTGTCAGCCGGGTCTCGATATAGCGGACGGTGTCATAGCCGAAGCAGCCGACCAGACCACCGCAGAAGCGTGGCAGACCGGTGGTGGGAGCTGCACGAAAACGCTTCATGTACTTGCCGATGAAGTCGAGCGGGTTGGTGTCGTCTTCGCGTTCGGCGATGCGATTGCCGTTCAGCACCAGTACCTGATGCGCGTTGACGACGATGCGCGTCGGGCTGGCCAGACCGATGATCGAGTAACGGCCAAAACGCTCGCCGCCCTGTACCGATTCGAGCAGGTAACTGTAGGGGCTGTTGGCGAGCTTCAGGTAGATGGAGAGCGGCGTATCGAGATCGGCGAAGGTCTCAAGGGTTACCGGGATGCGGTTGTAGCCTTCGCCAGCGAGGCGATTGAAATAAGCTTCAGTCATGCGTGGATCAGGAGTGGGGCAGCTTCTGCAAGGGACGAGACTATAGCATCACATGCCAGATCACGAACATCTCGTCCTTCGTTGTAGCCGTAAGGGACCAGAAAAACGGGGCAGCTGGCCGCTCTTCCGGCATGAAAGTCATGTACCGAATCGCCAATCATCAGCACGTCGACCGGCGAGAAACCCAGGCGGCCGCAGGCCCAGAGCAGGGGCATCGGATCGGGTTTCGGACGCGGCAGGACGTCGCCACTGACGATTACCTCGAAAAAGGGGAGCAGGCCGGTACGCTGCAGTAACGGTAGAGTGAATGCTTCGGCCTTGTTGGTAATGACGCCTAGCGGCAAATCCAGCGCCTTGAATGCCTCAAGACCTTCGCGAACACCAGGAAAAAAGGCGGCATGACGACCGTTCTCGGTACGGTAGTGGTGCTTGAAGCTGGCCAGCGCCTCCGCTGGGGGCGGCGTGGCATCGTCGGCGGCGGCCATCGAACCTGCCAGAACGCGTTTGACCAGGTTGGGAATGCCGCGCCCGACATAGCTGCGAATCGACTCGACCGAAATCTCGCTGCGACCCAGGTCGTGCAGCATGGCATTGGCAGCGGCATGGAGATCGAGGACGGTATCCAGCAAGGTGCCGTCGAGATCAATCAGTACGGCGCGTACGGCAAGCGGTGAAGAGATCATGGCTTTTCCAGTTGCCCGCGCAGCGTTGCGAGTATGCTGTTGTAGCGGTGGCGATCGCTGTCGCTGCCGGCGCCGAAAACCGCCGATCCGGCGACAAAAGTGTCGGCGCCGGCGCGGGCGATGGCGGCAATGTTGTCGACCTTTACTCCGCCGTCGACCTCCAGCCGGATTCGCCGCCCGCTGTCCTGCTCATAGGCGTCGATTCTGGCGCGTGCTGCCGCGAGCTTGGCCAGCGTGGAAGGAATGAACTTCTGCCCACCAAAACCCGGATTGACGCTCATCAGCAAGATGATGTCCAGCTTGTCCATGACGTGATCCAGATAGTCGAGTGGCGTTGCCGGATTGAACACCAGCCCCGGCTGACAACCGCTTTCCCGGATCAGAGCGAGCGTCCGGTCGACGTGTTCGGACGCTTCCGGATGAAAGGTGATGATGTTGGCTCCCGCCCGGGCAAAGTCGGGAACAATGCGATCGACCGGTTTGACCATCAGGTGTACGTCGATCGGTGCTCGCGTCAGTGGGCGGATGGCCTCGCAGACCAGCGGACCGATGGTCAGATTGGGGACGTAATGGTTATCCATCACATCGAAGTGAATCCAGTCGGCACCGGCAGCGATGACGTTCACGACCTCTTCGCCAAGCCGGGCGAAATCGGCAGAAAGGATGCTCGGAGCAATCAAATACATGGCAGGGACCCCTGGGAAATTGGACTCGATTCTAGCGCGAAAAGGCGGGTCCGCTTAGAGGAAAGCCTCGCTTTCTCGACAGGCTTGTCATTACCTTCGGTTTGGTGTGCAATGCCGGTTCTGATCGTTCCGACATTGAGCACATATGGCCGCAAGCAAGAAATATGGGGTTGCCGTCAGCGCAATCCCGCAATATATCGCCGAGCAGTCGGATCCGGCGAATGACCACTACGTGTTTGCGTACACGATTACCATCGAGAACGTCGGAACCGTGCCGGCGCAGTTGGTTTCGCGGCACTGGATCATCACCGACGCGAGCGGTGAGGTCCAGGAGGTGCGTGGTCTTGGCGTTGTTGGCCGGCAGCCGTTGCTGCAACCGGGTGAGAAGTTTGCCTACACCAGCGGCTGCCAGCTCGACACACCGGTCGGCACGATGCGCGGCAGTTACCAGTTGACGGCCGTCGACGGCAGGCAGTTCGAGGCGGAAATCCCCGAGTTCACCCTGGCCGTTCCACACGTTCTGCACTGATTGCCGACAATTGGGTCTCAAGCACAGTTACACGCTGATTTCCCCGTTCTACGATGCAGTGCTGGCGGCCGCCACCCGCGCAGCGCGCGTACGCAGCCTCGCAGCCTTGCCACAGGCACCCGCGCGCGTGCTCCTGAGTGGCGTCGGGACCGGCCTTGACCTGCCGCTCTTGCCAACGCAGCACCGCTATACCGGCATCGATTTGACGCATGCCATGCTGCGCCGGGCGGTGCCGCGTGCGGCTCCGCTTGATTTCTGCTGTGTTCAGGGGGATGCGCAGCGCCTACCGTTTGCCGACGGCAGTTTCGACCATGTCGTCCTGCACCTGATCCTCGCCGTCCTGCCGAATCCATTCGCCTGCCTCAGTGAGACGGCACGCGTGCTGGTACCCGGCGGCAGCGTGCTGATCTTCGACAAGTTCTTGCAGCCAAGGCAGTGGGCGCCTGTGCGGCGACTGCTCAATCCCGTGGTCAGTCGCATTGCGACAAGGCTGGACGTGGTCTTTGAGGAAGTGCTCGAGCAGACGCCACAACTGGTTCTCGAAAGCGACCAACCAGCGCTGGCGGCCGGCTGGTTCAGACGGATTCGCTTGAAACGCGTTTAAGGTGAAAATCACGTCAACGGATCTTCCCAACAACGGTCATGGAATAGCGGTGCTCAAAGCTGCCGTCGAACACTGCTTGCAAGATACCCACCCCATCCATGCCAACGCCCTACAGTCCCTATTGATCCTGAACTTCCAAACCTTCCAGAAGATTCCATCGTGACCGCCCGCGGTATATCTCCGGTCCTAATGTTGGCGGGGCTGAAAGGCCATTGAACGCGCCGATACGCTGAAGGCATCCGAGAAGCAGGCCCCGTCTTCGGCGCCGTGCTTCTTGAGGAAGGGGAAGATCGCCTCGACCATGCGTACCGAGCCGCAGGCGTAGATTTCGTGTTCCTTGAGTTCCGGGAAGTCTTCGAGAATCGCTTCATGAACCAGGCCGGTGCGGCCGTTCCAGGAGTCCTCGGGGGCCGGATCCGAGAGTACCGGAACGAAGTGAAAGTTTTCGTGCTCGCGCGCCCAATGTTCCGGCAGATCGGGCAGGTACAGGTCCTTGCGGCTACGCACCCCCCAGTAAAGATGGATCTGGCGCTGCAGCCCGCGCCTGAAGGCGTCCTCGACCATGCTCTTGACCGGTGCGAAGCCGGTGGCGCCGGCGACGAAGACGATCGGCCGCGCGGACTCGCGCAGCGTGAAGTCGCCCAGCGGGCCTTCGAAACGGACTTGGTCGCCAACCTTCATCGCTTCGAAGACGTGCGTGGTGAAACGGCCGCCAGGCATCAGCCGGATCTGCAGTTCGACAAACTCGGCTTCGTGCGGCGGATTGGCAAACGAGAAGGCACGCCGCTGACCGTCTTCGAGAATGATGTTGATGTACTGGCCGGCCTTGAAGGCAATCTGCTGCCCTTCCGGTAGCTTGAGCAGAACACGCATGACGTCGTCGGTGAGTTTCTCCATGCCGACGACGCCGGCGCTGTACTCCCGGAGAATCTTCGGCGCCGTGCTCGCCAGGTACTCGATTTCGACGTCTTCGAGCGCGCTGGCGCAACACAGCAGGACCTTGCCCTGCGCCAGTTCGGCGGCGGAAAGCGCGCTCGGCTGGTAGAGTCCGGGATCGACCTTGCCCTGCAGCACTGTGCACTTGCACACCCCACAGCCGCCGTTACGGCATTCGTAGGGCAGATTGATGTCCTGGCGCAGGCCAGCGTCGAGCAGTGTTTCGCCAAAGCGTGCGCTGATGGCCTTGTGGTCGGGGTGAAAAGTGATCGAATTCTGTGCCCTCGCCGAACCCAGGCGCTTCGGTGGTAGCCAGGGCAGCAGGAAGAACAGGGCCGTGAGGCCGAGCACCCAGTACCAGAGGTGCAGCGGGTTGATCACGTAGACCAGCGCCAGCACCGGCAACTCGAACCAGTCGAAGTCGATGTCGGTCGGCACCACCGACATGTCGGCTTCGCCACCCTGGCTAAGTATCGGCTTGACCAGCGCGAGTGCCAGAAACATCACGCTGACCGCGATGGCGATCGGGCGGGGCGGATTGATGTGCGCACGCGGGACGCGCTGGACGTGTACCCACATGATGAAAGCGACGATCAGGGGCGCGCCGATGTGGATGAAGGCCAGCAGCGTGAACAGGCGGCTGTTGACGCTCTCGAGGTAGAGGAAGTTGCGGATCAGCGTGCCATTGAACATGGGCAAAACGTCGAACCACTCGGCAGTGGCGATGACCACGAATTGCGCGAGCTTGTCCCAGACCAGCATGAAGCCATTGACGCCGGCAATGTAAACCAGCCACAACAGGGCCACGCCGGTCAGCCATGAGAACGAACGAAAACCGCGATAGCGGTCATAGGCAAAGTGCCGCAGCATGTGCAGCAGCATCGTCAGGATCATGCCGTCTGTCGCGTAGCGGTGGATGCTGCGCAGGATGCCGCCGGCCCACCACTGGTCGTGGGTGATCCGCTCGACCGACTCGAAAGCGTCATGCACGCCGGTATCGGCGAAGATGTAGAGGTAGAGGCCGGAGCCCACCAGCAACCAGAACTGCCAGAAGCTGATCGTTCCCAGATGATAGAAAGGGTTCATCTTGTCGCCGAAGGCGACGTTGAACACGTTCTCGATGCGCATGAACAGCCAGCGCAGGAGTTGTTGCAGGATTTTGACCATGATCGATTTCAGCTCGGGAGATTAATGTGTCGTGCGGCGTGATTGGCGGCCGGCGGGAAGCGGCGCCCGTGTCCAGGTTGGTCGGCGGCGAGGGGGATGAGCGTGATCATTTGAAGAACAGGCCACCACGGTCCGGGTTGAAGTCGATCACCATCACTTGTCCCGGTACGAGGGTGATCTCGGCTTCCTTGCTGAAGTTGAAGCCAGGCTTGATGAGGTTGTCGTTCATTCTGACGGCTACCCGGTGCTTGCCGGCTTTGAGCTCGAAGCGTTTGTACACCGTCGAAACCCCGTCCTTGTAGAGGCCGGTGGGGTGCATCACGGTGCGGAAAGCGGGCTGACCATCGAAATCGACTTCAAGCCTGATGTCGGATCGCTCGCGCGGGCACTCCATGGGCGCGCGCATGTTGGGTGGCAGTTTGGCGAGTTCTTCAGGCGTGCGTTTGCGACACTCGCGGTCGCCAAGGTGGCTGATCGACAGCTTGATCAGCGCGATGTCGTCAGGAATCTGCCGGTATTTCGGCGAGGTCGAAAAGTAGCCGATAAAGGCAGCAAAAGCGCCGTAGAGGATCAACTGGCCAACGATGGCGGTGGGTTTAAGCATGTTAGGGGGCTTTCCGCTGATAGGGGGGAAGTCTGTCGCCAGAAACCGTTTCGAGCCGGGCTCTGAACTCGGCCAGCGCATCGGCCAGAGTACTGCTGTCGCGGGCTGCGGCGGGATAGAGTTGCAGTCGCGAAGCCGGGACGGTCTTGCGCAAATGGGGTTCACGCTGGCCGAGCAGGCGTTCGCTGGTCCATCGGTCGCCGAGGCGAAAATCGCAACCGCCGTGACGGCAGGTGCTCACGAATACCCCGTCAGCACCGCCGCGCAATGCGTATTCAACGAAGGCCGGCGGCAACATGCCGGTGCACAGCAGGGGAATCACCGCGGTGTCGGCGGCGGCCAGGGCGCTGGCGTCGGCGCCGCGCGTGCAACTGAAAACGACGATCGTGCGGAGGCCCGAGCATTGGGCCAGAGCCTGCTCGAGCTGCTCGCGCAAGGCATTGACCGGCTGCTGCGGCATGTCGATGCCGGTGGTCAGCGTCTCCTGTCTGCGAAAAGGGGTCGATGAAGGGCAGGCACCCGCGCAGATTCCACAAGCTGCGCAGAGATCGGCATCGACGACCGCCAGTTGCAGACCTGGCCGCCGTGGGTGCGGCGCCATGCTGATCGCTGCATAGGGGCAGTCGGCGAGGCAGCGATCGCAGCCGGTACAGTTGGCCGCATCGACGACGGCGACCGGCTGCGGCCGCGGCCGCGGGAGAACGGGCAGGGCGAAGAGCAGCGCCGTTAGCCCGAACAGCAGCGTCCAGATGAGCGCCGGCGAACTCAGGTCGGTCAGCGGATGAATGAACAGGATGAACCAGTCGAGGCCAATCGCGCCGGGGACCCTCGCCAGATTGGCCGGCGGATTGCTGAGCGCTGGCTTGAGCAGCGAAAGAACGAGCAGCGTCGCCAGCGTCGCCAGCATGGCGCGCCGGGACGGCAGGTAATCGACATGGCTGATGCGATGCACATGCGCCCACAGGCCGAGGATCAGCAGCAGCGGCACGCCGAGATGGAGGAACACCAGCATGGTGAAGAAGCGATCGTTGATCGAGTCCGGCGCCATGAAGTTGCGTGCCGACGGTTCGCTAAAGATCGGCAGCCAATCGAGCAGTTCAGTGGTGGCGGTGGCCGACAACTGTGCGAGCTGGTCCCAGACGATCCAGTAGCCACCGATGCCTGCGAGGTAGGCGAGCCAGAGCAGCGGTACGCCGGTCATCCAGGAATAGCGGCGGAAGCCGTGGTAGCGCCCGTAGCACCATTCGCGAACGAGGTGCAGCAGCATCACCAGCATGAAGCCATCAGACGCATAACGGTGCAGACTGCGCAGAATGCCGCCGAGATACCACTGTTCGCTGGAGAGCTCGCCGATCGAGCGGTAGACGGCGTCGATGCCGGTGTCGAGCACCGCGTACAGATAGAGCCCGCTGCCGACGACAATCCACAGCAGGTACAGGCCGAGCGCGCCGAGATGTCGCAGCGGGTTGTCGTCCCCCCCGAAAGGGGTATCGAGCGCTTCTTCGAAGCGCAGAAAGACGCTTTTCACGCCATTGCGCAATACTGCGTGGAAACTCACTTTGCTGGGGTCCCTGGGCCGGTGCCGATGATTATTAGTACTTGATTATATTTCTGGCAGATGACCAGTGTCTTGACACGAGTCAAATCCGAAACTCTTCCCTTGCCGCAGATTGCTGGCTGCCGGCAACTATAGTGGAACCCGGATTTCAGACAATGGTTTAAGCTGATCTCTGGTCATCGGGAAAGAGAAGCGATGAGCGAAGTGAAGAAGCGTCGGGTGCACAGTCCCGAGTTCAAGGGTGTTCGACCACATTTTCGTCGAGCGGCTCTGGCGCAGCGTCAAGCATGAGGACGTCATTCTGAAGGGCTATGCCACGGTAGGCGAACTGATGGTCGGCCTGGCAGAGTACTTCGCCTTCTACAACGGCGAGCGCCCGCACCCGTCTCTGGGCTAGCAAACACCCCAGGTCGTTAGAGGCGTCAGAAGTTGTAGAGGATCTCGGTATAAACGCGGTCCTTGGCGTCGTAGCGGCCGAAATACCCTGCCGGAGACCCCTTGAAGATATCGACACCCATCGCCAGGCTCCAGTTCTTTTCGAAATGCCAGTTCATTCGGGGTCGCAACATCCAGTCGGTGCGGTTCAGGCTGGCGATCCACAGCGCCTGTGCCTCGAACTTGTCGCTGAACTTGTGGTTGAGCAACAGGCTGTAACCATATTCCTTGGCCAGAGGAATGATGTCCGGATCATGATTGAAGAAATGGTTCTGGAAAATCTGCGCGTTGATCCGGGTATCGGCAAACTGGTTGAAATCCAGGCCAAGGACCCAGAGCAGTGTGTTCTGCGGCACGACCCCGTCGGCATCGGTCGCATTGGTGACCTCATATTTACGGCCGCGCGTATAAACCACCTCGCCCTTCAGGACCAGCGAACCGAAATCCTTGCCTAGCGTGCTGCCCAACTGATTGATACGGTCGTGCCTGGCCTGATAAATCATGGTCGGCAGAGGGGCGGCAACGATTGACCGGTAGAAGGTCGGCGCGACACTCATGCTGCTGTAGGCAAAGCCAGCCACATCCCAGCCATCACGCAACACGGACAGCCGCAGACCGTAGTTGGTATGATCAAGACCGCGCGCCGGAATTTTTTCGTTGCGAAACACCGTGGCAACACCCGGAGGGGGCGGCGGTGTGTAGGCGAAGAACTCGGAGCCAGGCTTGCCGATGTTGTCGTAGCTGGCGACCGGGATCCAGACCAGTTCGGCGTGGAAATCGTTCTTGAAATACTCTGCCCTGGCCGCCCACTGCGGAATACGCAGGATATCGAAGGTCGGCAGGATGAACTGCCGCATGTCCTTGGCAGAAACCACGTCGCCAAACAGCAGCCCGACCATTTCACCCCAGACGATCTGCTGACGGCCAAAGCGGAAGTCCCAGTCTCCTGCGCCAATATCGAGATAGTTTTCGCGCAGGAGAACATTGAAACGTTGGTTATCCGCCACCGCCTGCGGATAAAAATCGGTGAAGGTATAGGTCGCGTCATAGTCGACACGCGCTCCAAGTTTCCATTTGACCTGGCTGCCGAGATCGCCCTGCGTGCTCAGATCGACGCGGGTCATCATTTCCGACCAGTGTCGTGGCTTGGGCCAGTCATAGGCCATCACGTTCTGGATGAACCCCTTCAAGCCCGCTGCACGCGCCGACGACTGTCTGGAAGAGTCCGTTGCCTGCGGCGATGAAGGCTGATCGTCAACGAACAAGGATTCCCGACGGGCGGGGGGCTGGTCTGCAGCCGTCGCAGGCTCGTCATCGTCAAACAGGCTATCCCTGCTCGTCGGTAGGGCATCGGCCGGTTTGGCGGCGAGCATGATGCGCGTTGGCCTGGTCTCCGAGCGGTCGAACACGTCGGCGCCGGGGCGATCAGTACTGCCCGTGGGGTCACTCATCGCGGCCATTGGCGAACTCAGCAGAACAGCGACGACCAGACAAATGAAACGCCGGCTAATTCTTCTGGATTGCATCACTGTCTTCCTCGTTATGTTCCATGGGGGCATCCGAACTTTCGGCAGACTGGCTGAACCATTCATCGTTGTCATTGTTGAGAGGAGTTCCGGGCTTGCGATCAGGCAAGAAAATCCACTTCCCGCCGGAGGGACGCTTTCCGAGCGTGACAACTTCGCCATCCTCAATGCGGATCTGACGGCGGGCATTGTTGATCACCCGGTCATCGTGGGTCGAAAATATGAAAGCCGTGCCCTGTCTCCGGTTGATGTCTTTCATCAGGAAGAGGATTTCCTTGCTGGTCTGACGATCGAGGTTCGCCGTCGGTTCGTCCGCCAGCACAATCGCCGGGTGGATCGCCAGCGCCCTGGCAATCGCCACCCGCTGACGCTGGCCGCCACTCAACTGATTCGGGCGATTCGCCGCGTATTTCGACAGGCCGACGACATCCAGGAAATACGCGACGCGCTTCCGGCGCTCGGCACTCGAAAGATCCTTGCGGTGCAGCAGGGGATACTCGACATTCTCGGCGGCTGACAACACCGGTAACAGATTGAAGGTCTGAAAGATGAAACCGATTTTACGTGCACGTAAATCGGCCAGCTGATCAGGTGTCCGCCCACTCACATCCTCGCCATGGATGTAGATCTTGCCGCTGGTCGGCGTGTCGATACAGCCGATCAGGTTCAGCAAGGTAGTCTTGCCACTGCCCGAAGGACCTGCAATCGCCAGGAAGACGCCGGGTTCGATACTCAAATGAATGTCCTTCAGGGCTTGGACTTTCTGTTCGCCAAGTAGATAATCCTTGTATACATGTTCTATGCGGACAATGGGTTCGGGCATGCTCATCGGTGGCACTTCCTGCCAACCGCGTCGACGGCCAGCACAATGGGTTGAAAACTATGGAAATCATGACTATCCGCCATCTTGGTGTCAACACTGCACTGGCACTCCTGCTTGCCGCTGTCCTGGCCAGCACCATGCCGGTACGGGCGGCGGAGTCGGTTTTGCAGGCCGCAGGCGACGATGCCGAGGCCCGGCTGATCGTTGAAAAGGCCGACCAGGTTCGTTTCCCGACCGAAGGCTTCCAGGTGGACGTCAGCATCACGACCACCGGCAGCGGACAGGGTTCCGAGGTACGCAAGTACCGCGTGCTTTCCAAGGGCAACACCAACAGCGTCGTGATGGTCACCGAACCGGCGTCCGAACGTGGCCAGATCCTGTTGATGAAAGGTCGGGACCTATGGGTATTCATGCCCGACGTTTCTCAACCGATTCGGCTCTCCCTCTCGCAAAGGCTGACCGGTCAGGTGGCCAACGGCGATCTGGCGCGTGCCAACTTCGCTGCCGACTACAACCCGAGGCTGTTACGGCGCGAAAAAATCGGCAACGAGGAATATCACGTTCTCGAGCTGACCGGTGTCGACCGCAGCGTCACCTACCAGCGGGTACTCTACTGGGTCCGGGACAAGGACTTCTGGCCTTTCAAGGCAGAGTTCTATTCGCTCTCCAACCGTCTCCTGAAGACCTGCAAATACGAGAACTTCAAGGCCATGGAAGGGAGAAAACGACCCACCCGACTGGTCATGGAAGACGCTCTGCGCGGCGGTGAACAGTCCGTCCTTGAGTATGGAAGTATGAAGCTTCGGGATCTGCCGGACAAAGTGTTTACCAAGGACTATCTCAAGAAGCTCGATTAGTGATCCCCTGCCACCACCACGATGTATAGCTTACCGGAACCGATTCGCCATGCCATGGAGTCGGGACGCGCGCCATCGCCGCCACAGATACTGTTGCGACTCCTGCAGATGGTCGACGATGACTGCACGACCATGGCCGAACTGGCCAGTTTGGTCGAGCAGGATCCCGGCTTGTGCACCCGCGTCCTGACCGCTGCCAACTCATCCGCGCTCCGGCGTGGCAATCCCCTGCGCAGTATCGAGAGTTGCCTGCAGGCACTCGGCACCCGCCTGGTTCGTTCGATCGCGACCTGTCTGTCGGTCCAGAGTCTGTTTGACGAACGGACTGCCACGCGGGCGGTCGATCTGTCAGGGTTCTGGACACACTCGCTGCTGGTTGCCGAACTGTCCCGCAGCCTGGCGGCCGCCACCAGCTATCAGCAACCGGATGAAGCTTATCTGGCGGGCCTGCTGCATGATGTCGGGGAACTGATTCTGCTCTCGGCCCTGGGTGAGCCCTATCTGAAGCTCCTCGCTGCCTGTCCCGATGAAAGCGCTTTGTCGGAAATGGAAAAGGAACGCTTCGGTGTTGACCATGGCGAAATCGGCACCTGGCTTGCCGATCGGTGGCATCTTGATTCGTCGTTTGCCGATGGCATCCTCTTTCACCACCAGCCGGCCGAGCAGATGCTGACCGGCACGCATCTGACCCAGGTGGTGTGGCTGGCACACGCGCTGGCTTGCGACGACGAAGTGAGCGAGGAACTCGGGCAACTCGCCGAGCAGATGTTTGGCAACGCCAGCGGCAGCCTCCTGAGTGCGTTGCGTACTCAGGCAGCACAACGAATGTGCATGCTTGCCGAGGCAATCGGCATGACGCTCCAGGAACGGCAAGTTGGTGGCAGGAGCACCGGCCTGCCGCGCGTACTCGGCATTGACCCCCGCCCCGTGCCCGATACCCATAGCCTGATTGCCCACATCATTGGCAATCAGGCCCTGATGCAACCTTTGCAAGATGATCTGTTCGCGCTCGATACCGCTGCCGAAGTATTTTCCGGCCTGCGTGCTTCGGCGCGCATCCTGTTTGACCTGAACCATCTCGCCTTCCTGCTGTGCGATCCGCGGGACGGCCGACTGACCGGCCAGGGCATCGCCGAACAAGCGCCTGTGTTCAGTCAGGTCAGCATTCTTCCCGAGGAACAACGAAGCCTGGCGGCAGCGGCGGCGCTCAGTAAGAAGATCCGATCTTCGTACGACCGTGATCCGCCAGCGGTGAAGTCCCTGATGGATCTGCAGTTTGCCCGGGCTTTTGCGAGCAACGGCCTGTTGTGCATTCCGATGATCGGGCGTGGAGGAACGGTCGGCGTCATGGTTGCCGGCCTGAGTGCAGGCCAGTTTGCCCGGCTGGGTCGCCGTTTGCCGGGTCTGGCGAACTTCGGACGAATTGCCGGCAGCAGTCTGGAAAGCTGGCGCGCAGCCCAGGAAGTCCGCGCCCAGATCGAGGATGCGGTTGCGGAGCGTTTTACTCGCCAGGCCAGGCACATCGTGCACGAAGCGGGCAACCCGCTGACCATCATCAAGAGCTATCTCAGGATCCTGAGCGCAAAGCTGCCGCAGGCAGCCGAAGTTCGCCACGAACTGAACATCCTGAATGAAGAAATCGAACGAGTGGCCAGCATTGTGCGACGTATGCGCGATACTCCCGAGGCGCAGGCTGATGAGCACACGGTCGACCTCGGCAAGTTGCTGCGCGAACTGCTGCTGCTCTATCGTGAGGTGCTTTTCGATTCGCGAGGCATTGTCGTCGAAATGCTCCTGCCTGCACAGACCGTCCGGATTGCCTGCGATCGCAACAGCCTCAAACAGATCCTCCTCAACCTGTGGAAAAATGCCTCCGAGGCACTTTCCCGAGGGCAACGCTGCCGGATTTTGCTGACTGACGACATCCTGCATCAGGGGCGGCACTTTGCCGAGCTGAAAATCGAGGACAATGGGCCTGGCATCAGTGAAGAAGCGATGCGCCCGTTGCATCACCCTGCTGATGTCCGTAGCAGAGGAGACCGCGGTATCGGGCTGTCGATCGTCGGCGCACTGGCACAGCGCCTGGGAATCCCGGTGATTTGCCGCAGCAAGCCAGGTTTCGGAACCATGATCGCCTTGTTGTTGCCCATACCGGAGCGCACGCCGCCCTTGGGCAGTGGACAGCCACAGCAGAAGACGGTCTTGTCGCCGGACACCTCTCGGGAGCAACCATGAAGGCCATCGCGGATTTCAACTTTTCGCCACAAAGTCTGGACATCCAGGAGACTCCCTACAAAATCCTGATCGTCGATGACGAGGATCGGATCCGGGCGGCCTACCGGCACCTGCTGGCTGGCGAGGGGCGCATCATCGAGGAATGCGGCACTGGCAACGAAGCCCGCTATCGCCTTGAGGAGCGCGACGTCGATGTCCTGATCCTCGATCTCAATCTGCCTGACATCAATGGGCTGGATATCATGGAATGGATGCTGCACCAGCATGTACCGACGGCGGTGGTCGTCTTCAGCGGCGACGAATCGATCGACTCGGCCATCCGTGCCCTGCGCCACGGCGCTTTTGAATTCATCCGCAAGCATGGCGATCCCCAGGAACTCATCGACACCGTAGACCGTGTCCTGCATCGCCGTCGGATCGAGCGGGAACACGCCATGATGACGGTTCGTCTCGAACAGTCCGAACGTCTGCATCGCTTTCTGGTGGAACAGTCACCGGATTTCATCTATACGCTCGACAAGGATGGCCTCTTCATTTTCGTCAACGGCCGCGTGCAGGCAATGCTCGGCTACACCCGCGAAGAACTCCTGGGCAAGCATTACTCGACGATCGTTTATCCGGATGATCTGGAACATGCCCGCTTTGTTTTCAACGAACGGCGAATCGGTGACCGCGCCAGCACCAACGTCGAAATCCGGTTGCAGACGAGAACCCGGGGAGTGCGCCATTTCGAAAACCGGACCATCGTGACCATCCTCAGCGCGCAGGGCATCTATGCCGCCAATGGGGAGCCGACCGACCGGCAATTCGTGGGGACATCGGGCGTTGCACGGGACATCACCGACCGCAAGAAAGCCGAGGAAACAATTGCTTTTCAAGCCTTTCACGACCTGTTGACCGGTCTTCCGAACCGGATCCTGTTCAAGGATCGACTGGGGGTTGCCCTGAAGCAGGCGAAACGGAAAAACAAGCGGGTGGGGGTGATGTTCATCGACATCGACCGATTCAAGCTGGTCAATGACACCTATGGTCATCACGAAGGCGACGAGCTGCTCAAGTGTTTTGCCGAGCGCAGTCGCAGTTGTCTGCGCTCGGGAGACACCCTGGCTCGCCAGGGGGGCGACGAATTCACCGTGCTGCTGCCCGATCTGGGGAACGGCGAGGATGCCACAGTCATCGCTGCCAAGATGCTGGCCGAACTCAAGCGCCCCTTCAAGGTGGCCGGTCTGGATTTCTTTACCACCGTCAGCATTGGCATCGCGCTCTACCCCGACAACGGCGAAACCCCCGAGGTGCTTCTGCGCAATGCGGATATTGCAATGTACCAGATCAAGGGACGTGGCAAGAACGGCTACCTTCACTACGCGCCAGAGATGCACAGCGGCCACAGCATGCGCCTCACGCTGGAGGGCGACCTGCGGCAGGCGCTGGAAAGCGGCGATCAATTCGAACTCTATTATCAACCACAAATCAGCTTCAGCCAGCGGCGAACCATCGGGATGGAAGCCCTGATCCGCTGGCATCACCCGCGCCATGGCCTGATGATGCCGGATACCTTCATTCCCTTGGCCGAAGATACCGGAATGATCGTCGCCCTCGGCGAATGGGTCATCGACCGGGCACTTTGCCAGTTGGCGTCCTGGCGCAGCAAGGGATTCACCCGTCTGCAACTGGCGATCAACCTCTCGCCGAAAGAACTTGAGCGCGGCGATCTGCCCGAGCGGATCATGCAGCGCCTTGATGCCTATGCGATTCCTGCAGCGGCGCTCGACATCGAGATTACCGAGACCCTGCTGATGCACGACGCCGAGAGAAACATCAGCACGGTGAAGCAATTGCGCAACTGCGGGCTGCGGGTTTCCATCGATGATTTCGGGACCCGCTACTCGTCTCTCAACTATCTGCGCCGTTTCCCGATCAACAGCATCAAGATCGACCAGTCCTTCGTCCGCGACCTGAACCCCGACAAGCAAAGTTCGACCTCGATCATTCACGCCATTGCCTGCATCGCTAGCAGCTTCGACTTGCGCATCCTGGCCGAAGGCGTTGAAACCGAAGCCCAGAGGCAGATGCTCAGCGGCCTGGACTGCGACGACATGCAGGGTTTTCTGTTCAGCCGGCCGCTAGCCGCAGCAGCGTTCGAGGGGTTCCTGACCGGTAACCGCTTCCCGGCACATGACCGGGCGATCACCCCGCTGATGTGAAAGGCGAGCCTGTGACTCGCGACTCTGCGCGTCTGCCTTCCGACCCGCGGCGTGAAGCATCAGGGGCGTGCCTGGCCGACCACGGCCGGAACGCTGCGCTTGTCCGTCTCGCGCCGATACAACTCGAGGATGCGCGCTTGCTCGGCCTGCAGGCGACGCAAGGCCTGCGTCAGAAGAGGCGTTCGCGTTTCGCCGATGCGCTCCGGCGCTTCGCGCACCACTTCGTTCTGCGCCGCGACCCAGCGTCGTCCTGCCGGCGTCCGGAACAGCTTCAAGGCGGCGTCCATGTCGCGCTCGGCCAGCTTTTCCCGCCACAGGTCGCGGTATACTTCACGTAGGGCCGCTTCGCTATGGGCGGCGGTGCACAGTCCTTCGGCATAGCGCTGGTAGGCAGCGACCAGCTCGACCCAATAGGGCGAGCCCGGGCCGAGTCCGCCAAAGTAGTCGGGTTGCGACTTGACCAATTGCTCGGGTGAAACCAGGCTCATCTCGTGCAGGCATTGCCGGCCCTGATCGGGCACGGCGAGCAGGCTGAGCAGCGTTCCGGGGCCAGCCGGCCATTCGGCCTCGACGTGCATG